>CAIQNR010000017.1 GCA_903873255.1 uncultured bacterium
AGTGTTTTTCTGGATGATTGATGGATTGTATAAGATATACGTACATTTTGTGACTTTATTTGATTAAATTATGGCGGAGCTGACGAGACTCGAACTCGCGACCTTCCGCGTGACAGGCGGACGCTCTAACCAAACTGAGCTACAGCTCCCCGACCATAATTTTGGCTCCTCGGGCAGGACTCGAACCTGCGACAAAACGATTAACAGTCGTTTGCTCTACCAACTGAGCTACCGAGGAAGCTTATTTGATTTCAATATATGGTGGGCGGTGCAGGACTCGAACCTGCGACCCCCAGTGTGTAAGACTGATGCTCTACCAACTGAGCTAACCGCCCCTACCATTGGAGATGAATTGTAAAGCAAAGAAACAGGAAAGTCAAAAAGATTTAGCTCAAATGTAACAATTTTTTTTTATATTTTGTTTAACTCTCATTATCCATGTGTGAAAAGGATTCAATTTAAGCGTAATTATTGAGTCAGTATGCTTATAAAAAAAGCAATATGTTCTTTTTATAAGCATACTATTGATGACGACTTACTTTATTTGTTATATTCAAATTGAAATATTATAAAAAGAGGTGCTATTGCTAAAAAAGGGGAGAAGAGCGTGAAATATTTCAAAAATTTTACTAATATTACATTAGTTTTTTTTCCAGTATTCCTTTTTTTTGGGCTTGGTGCTTCGGGATTTACTAAAAGATTGGCTGGTAAAATTAAACCATCATTAAAAATTGCAGCTGAGGATCTTCGTACTAATTGGCGCGCCCATGCAAAATCAGCAGGTGGTTGGGGGTTAGGTTCTTTTGCCTACTATACAGGTGCTGATTATGTTAAAGATTTAAACCCAACTATTGAATCGAAACATGTTGTTTCTTCTAGTAATCTAAAAAATGCAGGTATTCCTGAAAATACCACTGTTAATTACTTTGAAAAAAGCTCTCTTTTTCCAGATACCCCAGATAAAAGATGGATGCGTAATGGTAAAGGTTTTTGGGAAAATCTTGTGTCAGTGGCATCTCCTTCAACTCCTTATTTTAACAAAAAGGGAGAACTTATGGTTCCTACTGATGTAGCAGAGCGCATTGCTAAGGGAGATGTAAACGCTATTAATACGTTTAATACTCAGGTTAAAGATCAATTTGAACGGTCAGAAAATCGAGCTGATAGTAAAGAGAATATAGCCTGTGCTGCAAATATAGCAGCGTTACGAGTGGGTTTTGGATTACCTTATGTTAAAGCTGCCAAGGTGGTAGCTGAAGCTACAGAGTTGGGTGTTGGCTCGCTGGTTAATAGAGGTGTTATTCGTAATGGAAAGCTGTTTTCTAAAAAATAAGTAAGCATTTTTTAAAGAGAAGATTCTTTTTTTGCTTCATTCCAAAATGTAAGAAGTACTTCAGTAGGTTGATCTTTTAGGTTGGCATATCCATGCGTAAGGGCGATTTTTTGCATGAGTTTAAAGCGGTGAGTAAGCTTTTTTGAACTAGTCTCGATCATTTTTTCTACATCACATTTGGTAAAAAGAGCAAGGGAGATAGTTGCATGGAGCAGATCGCCTATTTCTTCTTGAACGCGTACATGGGATTCTTTGGCGTCAAGAGCTTCTTTAATTTCAGCAGTTTCGTTGAGTATTTGTGTAATAATTTGGTCATAGTGTTTCCATGAAAAACCAAATTCACGCATTTCGTGATCCATAGAAATAAGCTTAGAAAGTGAAGCTGAATTGTTTTTATTGGTCATAGGTAAGTGCCTTAAAAAGGTGGGTATAAAAAAAGGGTCATTGCTGACCCTTTAAAATTACTATTAAAAGAAGAATTTTTACTCAGATTCGATGCTTAAAAATTCAACATCAAAAATAAGATTTGCGTTAGGTGGAATTGCTGCACCAGCACCACGAGCTCCATAACCTAAATTTGAAGGAATAAAGATGCGGCGTTTTTCGCCAACTTGCATATCAAGGACAGCTTCATCCCATCCTTTAATGACGTATCCTACGCCAATTGGGAATGTTAATGGCTCGCCGCGCTCTACAGAGCTGTCGAACATTCTGCCTGGCATGCCGTTGTCATCAATCCAACCAGTATAATGAACGTTTACAATGTCGCCTGGCTCAGCTTTTTTAGCATCAGCTGGAGCTGGTTTGGTGATGATAAAACTTAGGCCGGAAGCAGTTGTCTGTCTGTTAGTATTTTGTGACATAGGGATCTCTTCTTTTGAGGGTTTTTGTGTAGTATTTTTCAAATAATAAGCTCCTGATACTGCTATGATGGAAAGTGCAAGTGGAATCAGTAGGTAAGAGTAAAATCTATTTTTTAACATATATGCTCCTTTATAAAGTTTCTCAATCTTTGAAGGAAATGTACCATAAGAGATCCTCTTTGTAAAAATTAAGAGTGATCGTGGTGGGGTGCAAGCGTAGCGCTTTACCTATTGGCTGATCTTTTGTGAAGATTCTTACTTTACAAAAAAACATGTTCCGCTATGCTTAACACCAGCTTGTTTCTTAGTCTTGTTACGTTTTTAATCATTGTCGATGATCATGAGCTTATCAGACGGGTAACATCGGGGCCACATAGAACCTAACCGATTATATAGTTTTTTAAGAAGAGGTGCACCGTGAAGAAGGATCTCCATCCTGAATTGTTTGACGTTACCGTTCATTGTACATGCGGTAATCAGTTTGTAACACGCTCTACAAAGACCGAAATACGTTCAACTTTGTGTTCAGCTTGCCATCCATTTTATACTGGCACACAAAAATTTGTTGATACAGCAGGTCGTATTGATAAGTTTGCTCAACGTTATCAAGATAAATCTAAGAAATAATCTATTAGGTTTGGAGTGTGCATGGCTATTGCGTGGGATGATATAAAAAAACGTTGTGAAGATGTAAGGCTTGAACTTACCGATAATGTTGATCCTCGTAGGCGCCATGCTTTGCAAAAAGAGCTTTCTCAGTTATCTGGCATTCTCGAAAAAAGATCCGCCATTTTAGATATCGAGAAAGATGCTGTTGTCCTTGAGCAGCAACTCAAAGAAAATACAGATCCTTCACTAATTCAATTATATCAAGACGAATTAGTAGATCTGCATATACAGAAAAAGAATAAAGAGGAGGAGCTTGATACACTCATGTTTCCTCCTGATCCTTTTGATAAAAAAAATGTTTTCCTCGAAATCCGCGCAGGCGCAGGTGGCCAAGAAGCTGCTTTGTTTGCCAGTGACTTACTCACTATGTATACCAACTATGCTCTTTCAAAAGGGTGGAGAGTAGAAGTTGCAAGTATGAGTCATACCGATCTTGGTGGCATTCGGGAAGTTGTTTTGGATATCAAAGGCGATGATGTGTATGGCCATCTTAAGTATGAATCAGGTGTACACCGTGTGCAACGCGTTCCATTGACAGAAACAGCTGGTAGAATTCATACATCAACTGCAACGGTTGCTGTACTTCCTGAAGTTGATGAAGTTGATGTAAGCATAACGCCAGATCAACTACGGATTGACGTTTTTAGAGCAAGTGGTGCAGGTGGACAGCATGTTAATACAACCGACTCTGCAGTACGTATTACTCATTTACCAACGGGTGTAGTGGTATCGTGCCAGGATGAACGTTCGCAACATAAAAACAAAGCAAAAGCTATGAAGATGCTTCAATCAAGAATTTTTGCAGCGCAAAAAGAAAAGGTTGATGCAGAGCTTAGCGAACAGCGCAAAGAGCTTGTTGGAACTGGCATGCGAGCAGAAAAAGTACGTACCTATAATTTCCCACAAAATAGAATTACTGATCATCAAGTAGAATTAACACTTAAAAAACTTGATGTTGTTATAGAAGGCGCACTTGATGAAATCATCGATGCCCTTATTCAAAAAGATCGCGATGATCGTCGCAAACGTCCGTTTGTTATTGCATCATAAAAAATTATATCTTTGTTTCGCTCACCTCGAGTGATACGAGCGAAGTTAGTTATGCTTCGATACATTTACCTGGCGGTAAACACTCGATATGAGCGGCCGTTAAAAATCTTATCCTATTAAAACCCTTTAGTTTACAACATTATATTTTAAGCCTATTTGTGCCTGTTTTTTTTAGATTGACATCTAACTGACTTGTTATCATACTATCGCGGTTGGTTATCGTTATAAAAAAAATAAAAAATTACAAAAAGGTTTAATTCTATGAAAATATCAAAATTATCTCTTTTGTTTTTGCTAGTGCCGATGTGTGCAAATGCATTCGATGATTTTAGCCGTTTCCATTCATCTTTTTCTGTTACAGTAGAAGAAACTGTTCACAATGGATTTAAAGAGATTAAGTCTACAAGTAAAGCATTGATTAATCTGCAAGAAGATTTACAGTTAGATCCAAGTGACTTAGAAGGTTTCGCTATAATTCTTTATCATCTATGTGAAAAAAGACCAGATGTTGCACAGCAATTGGCAAAGTTTCTAGCAGAGAAAGAAGCTGCTCAATTGCAAGCGAAATTAGATAAAGAAAAGCCAGAAATTAATCCATTTGAGGCAGGAAATTTACATTCTCAATCAGATGAATTAAAAACAACGTATCTAGATCATAATGGAAATGTTGTTGCTTATATATTTCATCATGGAGTTGATTTCAAAGATATTAGAGTGCAGCTCTTATCTGAAAATAAGTCTGAGCAAAAAAACGATTCTGTAAATCCAGAAATAAAACAAGAAGAAAATAAGTAATAGTAACCCTCATATAATTGTAAGGAGATCTCATGAAAAAGACTTTATTAACAGTAGCATTATTGACATCAGTAGTTGCTGTAGCATCAGATGTTGTAGCTGAAGAGCCAACACGCGTTGTTGTAGATGCAAACGCTGAATTGTCATTTTTGTCAGCTGAAGACTTAGCTTATTTCAATGGTTTAGAAACTGCTGAAGCAAAAGCTGAATTTTTAGCAAAAGCAAGAATGGCAAAAAACATTGTTGCTGAGTCAGAAACTGCTACTAACTAATTTTTTAGTTATATAAGTTTTAAAAGGGTATCTTTTTATAAGATGCCCTTTTTTATTTTGTAACGATCTTTATACTGTATGAACCAAAGTTATCATTCATATCATTTAAATCAAAGGGCTTTCTTATGTCACTGGTAGCATATCTTTTAGAGTACAACCGATATCTTAATATTCTGGGTATTGGCGTTGTGATTGGTATTTCAATTGCACTTTCAAAACATCGTTCAAAAATTAATTATAGATTGATTTTTAATGCGCTGGTAATGCAATTTGTTATTGCATTTTTTGCCCTTAAAACATCCGCTGGGCAGCGTGTTCTCGCTGCATTTGCGCATGGCGTTTCTTATTTATACACGTATGCAGAAGATGGTGTTAAATTTTTGTTTGGTAATTTAGCAAATAATGTTGATACTCCTTGGGGAACCGTTTTTGCTGTTAAAATTTTACCGATTATTATATTTTTTGGCGCATTCATGTCTTTAATGTTCCATATTGGTGTTGTGCAATCGTGCGTAAATTTTATTGGTCGTTTTGTACGTCCACTCTTGGGGACTTCTGGTGCAGAAACTACCTGTGCAATTGCAAATAGTTTTCTTGGTCAAACAGAATCTCCACTTTTGATTCGTAATTATCTTAAAGATATGACACGTTCAGAAATTTTAGTTGTTATGGTCAGTGGTATGGGGACCATTAGTGGGTCAATACTCGTTGTTTTTGCTTCTATGGGTGCACCAGTGACATCGCTGCTTACAGCAAGTGTGATGGCGATTCCTGCAACTATTATGATTGCAAAGATTTTGTTACCTGAGACAGAAAAAAAAGATGGTGATGCTACAACGGTGGTTCACAAAGCAACAAGCGCCAATGTGTTTGATGCTCTTTCTACAGGAACTTCTGATGGCTTAAGCTTAGCACTTAATGTTGGTGCCATGTTAATCGCATTTATTGCTCTTATGAGTATGATAAATGGATTGCTTTCTGGTGGATCTGTCTATGCTAATGAGCTATTTGGAACAAATCTTCCTATTTTGAGTGTTGATTATATTTTCTCAAAAATCTTTTATCCATTTGCATGGTTGCTTGGATTTACTGGTTCAGAAGCGGTATCAGTTGCGGAACTTTTGGGGACAAAAGTTGGCGTAAATGAATTTTTAGCATATTACAAGTTGGTCGGAATGCATCTTTCAGAAAGAACCGCTGCAATAGTTTCTTTTGCACTTTGTGGATTTTCTAATTTTTCATGCATAGGAATTCAAGTTGGTGGTATTGGTGTATTGGTTCCAGAAAAGCGTGTATGGCTTACTCAGCTTGGTGTAACGGCTGTGCTTGGTGGTGCACTTTCTAATTTATTAACCGCAATGATTGCTGGTTTATTTTTATAAGAAATAGATAAAAATAACTTAAAAAAGTTTTTCAAGTACAAAGAGCCGCTGATCTCGTTAAGAGAAAGGCGGCTCTTCATGGTATTAGGTCTTTGGAGTGTCTTAATTAAAGTCTGCAGTTATGTCATCCATGCGTGTCATGGTATCGTCTTTATAAATAACACACATTTTTTCGTCTGTTGAGTTTTTGATAATAATTTTGTGATGACTATGAGAAAGGCTGAGATGAATATCGCTGAAGTTACCTTTTTTGTTGATTGTTGGAAGTGTCATAAAACGAACTGATAATGCAGGTATTTTGTAATAGAGACGTGGTGTGTAAAAAAAGGTTGATTCATGAGGATAAGTTGCTTTAACTTCTTGATCTTCAGTGGTTGTATTATAGATCATAACCCCTTGTTCTGATTGCTCTTGAATAGAGGTAATTACATATATTTTTTCTGTTGCATCAGGGTGTGAGCTTGTTTGTATGGTTAGAATAGTAAGATCATTGTTTTCTATTTGTTCACTTGCCGATTCATCTTGATTGCTAAAGCGGAGTATTTCGGTAGATCCTGGAATAACAATTTGTGCAATAGGCCCAAGGTTTTGAGCAAGGCAGGTTTCTTCACCTTGAATTTGTCCATACACTGTCAGGAGTTCCCCTGTGCTATTCATAAGAATAATTGTTTGGTTAGGGATTTCTTCCTCAATTTCTTCTATATTTTCATTATTTTCTTGATCTTCATCTGCATTTTCTTCTGGCATTATTGTTTTTTCAGGTGTTGTTTGATCAGATACCATGTTGTTTATCATCGGCATTGAGGTCATCATTGTATCAGGTGTTGGCATGGTAGGCGTCTCTGCTGGCATAGGTTGCGCTTCATTTGGAGTGTTGTTTGGCATAGACAGAACAGTTGCAGGATGAGGTGTTTCAAACGCGTGCATAACATCTTGCATTGGGTTTGCAGCAGGAACATTTTTTTCTGGAGTTTGATTTGCAGGTGTCGACATAGCCATTCCAGGAGTTGGGGTTATGATTGATGGTGCAGAAGATGGAAGAGTAGTTGATGTTGTAGGCGTAGCTGTAGGGTGAGGGGTTTCAAATGTATGCATAACATCTTGTATTTGATTAACCATATTTTCAGGTTTTTGTTCTGGTGATGGAGTAGTGGTAGGTGTAGCTGTTGTACCAAGTGTTGCTGGATTTGGAATTATTAAAGCTGTGCTTATTGGTGGGGTTGAAGTAGCAGGATTTGGTTGAGCGGGTACTGATCTTGGAGCTGCGGGGCTTGTGGTATCTATAGCAGGTTGGATTGGGGTTGTTTCGGGTGATGTGGAAGGATCAGTAGGTGTTGGAGCATCTGGTGATCCGGACATAAAAAAAGGAGTTTTGCCAACAGATGGACGTAGGGAAGGTGTTGCTGCAGCTTGAAGTGATAGGCACATGAGTAGAGTGCTTAATTGTATGAGTGATTTATAGTTCATAGTGTTCCTTTTAATTATTAAGATTTACTCTTTATTTTTGTAAAAAGTTATCGCACATGTCAATAAATTTCAAGTGTTTATCTTATATTTTATATGATATGTTTTTCATTCTTATGGTCTAGATAGGCAATCGTATTATTATGTATAATGGTAAGCCCTGCTGCATGGTATTCAAGAGCTTTAGTTGGTCGTGAACTCCAATTTACAATATGTTTTTCTCTAAAAATTAGTCCAATATCGCTAGCACAAAGATAAGCATATATTTCATGATGTGGTACATGTGTAATTAAATAACTTATATCAGGAAGGTTATTATATTGAATTATGCCTAAGCATTCTTGAGAGTCTGCAGATAGTACAAGTAAGTAGCTATTAGGTTCTTCTAAATATTTTCTTTTAAAAAATTCTACTGTTTCCTTAAAACATTGCCATGGCTTGCATGATCCATTGTAAACAAAAATAGTTGTATCTTTTTGTATAGGAAGTAAAGCTCGTATTTGGGTGCGCCAGAGTTGTTTTTGATGGTTAGGTACTACTGGTGGAATGTCGTTATTGGCAATGGTTAGATTGTTTGTATGGAGTGTGAAATTGGACTGTAAATATTCTTGTAGTGCAGGACTTACTGATTCAAGTATAAAGGTAAAATTTTGTGGTGGCTGCCATTGATAGACGCATTTTTCAAAAGCATGGAGTTGTTTGTAACGTAAGTATGTAATAATTTTTTGACACCAGGTTTGTTTTTTGTGGCTTGCTGTGTATAAAAATTCTTCTGCTAAAAGCCCCCGTAGTTGAATAAGTAACTGCGAACAGTGTGGTGTTAAACCAGAGAGAGCAAGAGCCCCTGCAAGAGGCCCGCGCGCTTGTAGAGTGTAAGAGGTAAGAGTTTTTAGAAATTTTTTAAGTTGCCTGCTTTCTAAAATAATAGAAAGTGAACCTAAAAACAGCGGTGTTTTTTTAAAGATATGGAGATGGAGATGTGTGCTATGAGCAAGAATAGAATTTCTGGTCTTACAATTAATAGGTGTTTTTTCAAAACTTATAAGATGAATGGAGAGTGTTGGATTTTTTTTTAGGTTGTTTAAAAGTGGAGTAAGAATTTGCCCCTCAAAAACAGAATTCATAATGCTATCATAGATAATAACAACAAGATTATTCATATACCCTTACTTTTTTTAGAGCAATAAAGAAGGGCGGTTTATCCGCCCTTTTAGTATTGAATTGTTAATTAAAGAGTGCTTGTACATTTACAGAGTTGTAGTAGATAGAAACAAGAAGTGTAATAAGCGCAGGTATCTTGATTGGAGTAAAATTAAACATTTTATATGCAATATTTGCGAGTGTTATAACAATGAGCACTGGGTAGCAGATGTTAATAATTGGCCCTGATACATGCATAATAGTTGCAAGTCCATAGCAAGAAATAAATGCTGTTCCAGCAAGCACCATAACGAGTGATGTATGATATTGAATAAATCCGAAACTAAGTTGTTTGTGAATGTATTCTGCAAGCACCATTGCAAGAGCAATGATGGTAGAGTAACAAGCCATTGCCACTGCAATTGCAATAATAAGTGCTCCATGTTGACCCATAACAGCAAATGATACTTGGCTAAAGAGTGCAGCTGAATTGGTAATACCACTAAAGAGTGGTCCATAATAAGCACCAAGAAGTGATAACCCATAATAGATAACACCAAGAAGTGTGCATCCTATCATCCCTGCCTTCATGCCGGTTATGGCGAGCGTTCGTAAATTATAATCTTTTTCGTCAGAAATGGTCTTTTTAAGAATTGTTAAAATAGCAGAAGCAAAAAAGAGTGCGCCAAGTAAATCAAGTGATCCATAACCAAAGATTATCTGCTCATAAAAGACTTCGGACGCAGAGAAAGGTACAGGTAAAAATGATTGAGGGTGCATGATCCCTTTAATAATAATAATAGCGAGAGATCCTAAAAGAAGCGGAGAAATCCATTTACCAAGTAGGCTGATGATGCTGCTTTCTTTGTAGGTTGCTAAAAAGGTTAAAATACAAAAAATAACACTAAAGGTAGGAAGTGTTATAGGACAAGTAATGTTTCCAGCACTGAAAGATCCAATAAAAGGATAGAGCATTTCATAAGAAAGAGTGACAATACGGGACATTGCAATGCATGGTCCAATAACGCACATGCAAAAAAGGACCGATAAAAAACCAGGAATTTTTCCAAGTCGTCCAAAAAATTCTCTATAATCTCCATTAAATAAGATCATTGCAATCAGCCCAATAAGTGGAAGTAATACAGCAGTAAGCATGTACCCTGTAATACCATAGTAGAATTTATCACCGGAATTAAGTCCTGCTTGGATTGGGTAAATTAAGTTACCTGCGCCAAAGAACATAGAAAATATTGCAAGGCCAACGGTCATGATAGTTGATTGAAAAACTTTTTTCATAAAAACCTATAGTTTTATGGAGATTAATAATCTAATAATTTTAGATTATTACATTCAAAAAGCAAGTTGAGCTTATTTTTCGGCTGGTAAAAAAAGTTTTTTTTGATATAATAGCTTTATCGTTTTCGTTCTTATCATAACCATTGGTTTCAGAAGTGTTTAACGGGTGCTATTGCAGAATATAGTATGCTTGAAGGATCGATAAGTACTGAAATTTTGCAGACTATTGCTCTGTGGATTGGTAGTAGATTTAGTAGTTAACAGAATATAAAAAGAGGGCTTTTTTTACAATGAAAAGTTCCCTAGTGTGTGAAAGGAATATATGAAAAATTTTTTTATAAAAAATTGGGTGTTTGTGTTCATGCTTGTGTTTGCAGTGAACATTTTTTTAAGCAATCGATCTAAAAAAGAACGATATGGCCAAGTTATTATTCTTAATGGTCCATCAGCTGCAGGAAAAAGTTCTATACAAAAAGAATTTCAGTATCTCATGATGCCAAAACTTTGGATTAAGCTTGGTATTGATACATTGTTTGATAAACCAATGCCAGATATTACGCTTGAAAATCTTTCCTATTGGCAATCAGAAAATCTAATACGATGGGTTGATTCTGCTAGTGATAGCGAAGGAAATTCTGTAATTACCTTACACGTTGGGCCTGAAGGTGAAAAAGTTGCCTATGGTATGAATACTGCAATTGCTGATTATGCAAAACAGGGATGTAATGTAATTGTTGATTACATTGCCTACAAAAAAGAATGGTTAGATGATTTACGGATGAAATTGGAAGACGTAAAAACAACATGGGTAAAAGTTGAAATTCCCCTTTCTGTATTAGAAGAGCGTGAAGCTGCGCGTGGAACATCTCCTAAGGGGCATGCTCGTAGCAATTATGATACCGTGCATTGGAATTTAAAGTACGATGTGGTTGTGAATTCTGAAGTACAAAGTGCTGCTGAGATTGCCCACTTTTTAAAATCACATGTCGAAAAAAAATAAAGACATAATTACAGTTAGCTCCTTTGAGGTAATTTGCAAAGGAGCTTGTATGATCATTCTCATTTTTATGATAAAGTGATGATCTTAATTTGTATAAAATCAAAGGGGTCATGCATGAAATTTTGTAAAAATTTTAAAGATATACGCCTGACAGATGTTGCAACTGTTGGTGGTAAAAATGCCTCATTGGGACAGATGATTGGTGATCTAGGTAAAAAAAATATTTCTGTTCCAGGTGGTTTTGCAATTACAGCTGATGCTTATTGGCATTATCTTAAAAACAATGGCATTACTCAATCATTAAAAAGTATTTTGAATGAACTTAAGGGTTCAAAAGAGGATATAGATCTTAGGTTGCTGCAAAAAGTGGGTAAAAAAGCTCGTACACTGATTGTATCAGCAGACATTCCACAAGATTTAATTCGCGAAATAACCAATGCATACCAAGCTCTTTGCAATGTTATTGGACAAAAGAATTGTTCAGTTGCAGTACGCTCATCTGCAACAGCAGAAGATTTGCCTGATGCTTCATTTGCCGGTCAGCAAGAATCATATTTAAATATTCAAGGGATTGATTCATTGCTCCATGCATATCGACAATGTCTTGCTTCACTTTTTACAAATCGTGCAATTGCATACCGGATAGAAAAAGGATTTGATCATTTTGCTGTAGGCCTTTCTGTTGGCGTTCAGCAGATGGTTCGTTCTGATCTTGCATGTTCAGGTGTTATGTTCACCATTGATACAGAAAGTGGTTTTAAAAATAGTGTGATTATCACTGGTTCATATGGTCTTGGAGAATCTATAGTGCAGGGTGAAGTTATCCCTGATGAATTTCATGTATTTAAAACGACATTGCTTGAAGGGTTTGATCCTATTATCAAAAAAGAATGTGGGTCAAAAGCAACAAAACGTATTTTTGGAAAAACACAAAAACAACCTGTTTTAATTAAAAATGTATCTAAAAAAGAAGCACAAACCTATTGCTTAACTGATACGGAAGTTATCGAACTTGCTCGTATGGCGATCACCATAGAAGATCATTATTCCCAACTTAAAAATGGTTGGTGTCCTATGGATATTGAATGGGCAAAGGATGGTCATTCTGGAAAATTATTTATCGTGCAATCTCGCCCTGAAACAGTTCATAGCATGGAAGATGCAGGCGGTGTACAACATAGTATCAAAACCTATACATTAAAAGGTGCTCAGCAGGCAAAAGTTTTGGTAACAGGACAAAGTGTTGGACAAAAGATTGCTGCAGGAAAAGCACGGGTTGTTGCAAGTATTGATGATATTGAAAGTGTACAGCCAGGGGATATTTTAGTTACTCGTATGACGGATCCTGATTGGGTTCCTGTGATGAAAAAAGCAGCGGCAATTATTACAGAAAATGGTGGCAGAACTTGCCATGCTGCTATTGTAAGCCGAGAGTTGGGAATTCCTGCAATTGTTGGTGCTGCGGGTGCACTTAAAAAAATAAAAAATGGTTCTGGCGTTACCGTTGATTGCAGTTCTGGATCTGATGGCAAAGTGTATGATCGAGAACTTGAAATTTCAGTTAAAACCACCATATTAAGTTCGCTTAAAAAACCAAAGGTTGGCGTTAACGTTAATATTGCAGCACCCGATTATGCGTATGCACTTTCATCACTTCCTGTTGATGGTGTTGGCCTTGCCCGTCTTGAATTTATCATTACCAATGGTGTTCAGGTCCATCCAATGGCGTGTGCTGTTCCTAATACAATTACATCAAAAAAAATTCTTGCTCGCGTGCATGATCTTGCGCGTGATTACAAAACTCCTGCGGATTTTTTTGTTCATAAAGTGGCTCAAGGAGTTGCAACTATTGCAGCAGCATTTTATCCGCGTCCTGTGCTTGTAAGGTTTTCTGATTTTAAAAGTAATGAATATCGTGGTCTTCTTGGAGGTGAATTATTTGAACCTCATGAAGAAAATCCTATGATTGGGTTACGTGGAGCATCTCGTTACTATCATCCTTCATACGCCCCTGCATTTGAACTTGAATGTAAGGCAATGCGCTATGTCAGAGAAACTATGGGTTTTACCAATGTAAACCTAATGATTCCTTTTGTTCGCACGGTGCCAGAAGCTAAAAAGGTGGTTGATCTTTTAAAGCAGCAAGGTCTTGCATCTAAAAAAGGAGGTCTTCAGATTTATATGATGTGCGAGTTGCCATCGAATGTTTTACTGATAGAAGAATTTGCCCGTTATTTTGATGGATTTTCTATTGGTTCTAATGATTTAACGCAAACTACCTTGTCAGTTGATCGCGACTCTGGGTTATTAACAGCCCTTTTTGATGAGCGGGATCCTGCAGTTATGATGATGCTTAAAATGGCAATTGTCGGAGCGCATAAAGCAGGCAGACCGATAGGTATTTGTGGCCAAGCGCCTTCCGATTACCCTGAAATCGCTCAATTTTTAATAGAATGTGGAATTGATTCCTTATCACTTAATCCTGATTCGGTACTTCCATTTTTAATGAGAGCTTAATATTTCAGAAGATGAGTTATTTTAGCAGAGGCCCTTTGAGAGGGCTTTCTTTTGTGATAAAATGAATCTTTAACGTATTAAAAAATGGAGTGTTTTTATTATGAATTATAAAAAATTAGTGTTACTTGTCGTTATGGCAAGCGTGAGTTGTGTACAAAGTGCTGATAATACTGATGTTGTCAGTGCAGCTGGAGAGCGCAATTTACAGCTTTTTGCGTTGCAGCAAAGTCAAAGCCAAAATTCTGGAGCAGTTGATGTTTCAGAAAATGCTTTTTTACAGTTTTTAAATAGCTTACGAGATAAGAAAACAAAAGAAGATGCAAAAACTGAGCTTGAACAAGTAATAGTGGATTCTTGTTATACATTTAAAATTAAAAGTGCTGATGGAGACTATCTACTCAGTGAAGTGGATAATTTAAGGTCTCTTAAATCATATCATCAATTTAAAAAAAAATCAGCAACTCTTAAAGGACGTACTCTAGATGAAGAAAGTAAGAATGGTGAAAATTATACAAAACTGCAAAATGCTTTGGGTAAGCATCAATATGAAAAAAATGAATTTGTAATTCCTCAACCTATAATGCAAAGCAATGGTCCAATCGTAAATTGTTCATTGGCATATGATGAAGGTTTTTCAGCACAAGTTGGAGTGCAGTGGCCGATAATTGCAACTTTTATGGAGTATTTAAAAAAGCATGAAGATAAAGTTACTGAGGCCATGAGTTCACTTTCAGGGGTATTAGTACCTCAAGCAATGCTGCATTGGAATGAACAAGGGGGTCTTTCTTATGGAGTATCAGTACTAGGCAGTTGTGCTGTATCAGATTCTTCGCAAGAAATTGCAAGTGTAAATGTTGTTGGCACTATAAATCCAGGTGGGGGGTGTTTGCAAGGATCAATTGACGCTGCGAGTGAACAAAAAGGTATACATTGTTCGCTAAGTGGAGTTGTTTCGCAAGACTACGTAGAGGCTTCTCTTTCTAGTGGGTTCGAAAAACGTATAGATGTTAAAGGAGCTATTATTACGGGAAAAGTAATGGCATCACTTCCTCTTTATACAACTTATGGGGTGCTAGATGAATATGGAAAAAGAATGTTTACTCTAGATGCTAAAGTAAAGAGCGAGTTAGGGCCTTTAAGTGGTTCTGTTAATAGCGGTTATTCACAAAATGGATTACAAGTTGATGTTGGTGGGAGTGTATCTTATGAAAGAGCAGACTTATCTAATTCATCTATATCCATTGATCAAATGGCAGCATCAGCTGCGGCAACAGTTTATGATGATACAAATTCTAATAAAGAGCCATTTAGATTAGATCTACATCCAGAACAAACGAATCTTATTTTAGCTTTTACAAGGGGTCAATTAACGAGAGCTCATGAAATCAATATTGATGGAAATGTTAAACATAGGGTTATTTTTACTGCAAGACGTACCCCAAAATAAACATTAGATAATGATGATGTTATGAGCAATAATGCGCCTAAATTATCAAGCACTTAAAATTTATATTTATGTTTTGGGCTTCGTTTTTTGTAATGTCTGCAGGTGATACATTTACCTGCTTTAGTCCATTGGCCATTGCAAGAGCATAAACATTCACCATAACCGTCAAAAGTTAAATCTTGTTTAGTGTTAGTACGACGAACACCATGTTTGTCTTTAAAGTGGATACCAACACAATCTTCTCTGCTTTGAAGTGTAATAAAGGGTAGTAAAGCGATCAGTATGAATATTTTCATGAGTTGACCTTTGCTTTTTTATTGTGTTGAGCGTGGAGAGCTTGCCGTATTAATGCTTTTTTTTCTGGGGTGCTTTTTTCACAAGTACCTGTTTTGTAAGAACGTTGATGTTGCACCACTGATTGAGCTTGAGGATTTTTTTTGATTTGATGCAAAATGGTTGGACATAAAAAACAAACTTGAAGTATCACTTTTAGTACACGTATATTTTTCTTCATACATTCCCCTTTTTAGAAGCAATTTCTAGTAATGAGAGTATCATTACTTTTATTCAAACTGCAATAATTATATATTAGTTTATTCTTTTTATAGATTTAATTAAGCTTGCAAGATTGTTTTATAGATTGGTGGTGCGGGGATATGAAAAAGTTAGAAATAATTTGTTTGATGAGATAAAAAGGACGGGAGCCAAAGGCTCCCATCTTGACGTAGTCAGTTATAATGAATTTTGAATAATTTTTGCAGGTTTATACACGTACGAATTGCTTGTTTCTATGTCTGCTAAAAAGTTTTTAACGTGAGGCGCATAGTAAGGATGTTGTAGTGCCATGCCAATGATTGCTTTAATCCATCCAATGGGTGTTCCAATATCGTAGCGGAGACCTTGGATTTTGTAGGCAAAGACTTTTTCATTATTTTGAATCATGTTGGTGATAGCATCTGTTAATTGAATTTCGCCAGAACCATATGTTTTTACGTGATCAAGAGAAGTAAATATTTTTTGTGACAAGATGTAACGTCCAACAACTGCAAGATTAGAAGGGGCATCTTTTTGTTGAGGTTTTTCTACAATATGGGAGATCTGAAAGAGATTTGGAGTAATATGTTTTTTTATTTCGATAATTCCATACGAAGAAACGCATTCAATGGGAACTTCTTGTACAGCAATAACACTTGCTTTTTCTTGACGAGCAATACGAATGAGTTGATCAAGGCCGGGTGATTTGCTTTCTATAATGTCATCAGGTAGCATGACGCCGAAATATTCTTTTGGTTGGATCGATTGAGCTGCAAGTGCTACAGCATGTCCGAGTCCTAATTGTTCGGCTTGGCGTATGTAGGTAAATGTTGATGTTCTGTTGATTTTTTCAAGGGTATGAAGGAGAGCTTCTTTGTTGTTTTCTTTTAGAAAGAGAGAGAGGTCTATATTATCATCAAAATAATCTTCTAATGCTGTTTTTCCTCTACTGTTAATGATGATATAGTTTTTAACATTTGATAAAAAAGCTTCTTCAATAATATGTTGTATTGCGGGTTTTTCAAGGAGAGGAAGCATTTCTTTAGGGACTGATTTAGTTAAAGGAAGGAAGCGGGTGCCTCGTCCGGCAGCTGGTATTACTACTTTGGTTATATCCATAATAACTACTCCTTTTTGCTTCTCATTACATAGTTAAAACTGTTTTAAAAATTCCTTGTCGTTACTGTGCAAAAGTCTAATGTCATTAATTCCATAGATGAGCATTGCAAGTCTGGTCATTCCAAATCCAAAAGCAAAACCACGATATATTTCTGGATTAATACCACCAGCTTTGAGCACATTAGGATGAATAAGCCCTGCTCCACCCATCTCTATCCAGCCTGTTTTTTTGCAGGTTGAGCATCCAGAGGTGCAAAATGGACAGGTAACGTCAACTTCTATGCCTGGTTCTACAAAAGGAAAATATCCTGGTCGTATGCGTAGTGAAAGGTCATTGCGATTAAAAATGAGATGAAGCCATGTTTTGAGTGTTCCTAATAAATGGGACATAGAAATATTTTTATCTATCACCAATCCTTCAAGTTGTTGGAACATAAAATCATGTGATGCATCAGTTGCTTCTTGTCGATAAACACGTCCGGGTGTGATTACTGCAATAGGGAGGTTTCCTTCTTGCATGGTATGAATTTGAACGGTAGAGGTATGTGTACGGAGCAGCATACCTGGTACGTCAATCCAAAAAGTATCTTGCATGTCTCGTGCAGGATGGCTTTCAGGGATATTAAGTGCTTCGAAATTATAAAATTCGGTTTCAATTTCGGGGCCGTCTGAAATTTTAAATCCAAGCGATGTAAAAATGGCGATGTTTTTTTGTGTCAGTTGAGTATAAGGATGCAAAGAACCTTTTTTGTGGCCAGTTTTGTAGGCAGTTACATCAAATCCTGCATAATGTTCTTCCTCTTGGCGCAGGGAATCATTAAAGAGGTTGTTTTTTTTCTGTTGAAAAAGTTCTTCAAGCTCAGTTTTTACTTGATTGGCTAGTGGCCCTAGAGTGCGTTTCTCTTCAATTGAGAGGTCTTTGAGCACAACCATAAGATCGGCTAGCTTGCCTTTTCTTCCTAAAAGATCAACGCGTATCGTTTCTAAGGTTGTTAGGTTTTGAGCTTGGTTAATCAGTGTTTTAGCTTGATTTCTTATTTTTTCAAATTCAATTGATACGTTTTTCATAATCTTCAGGATTCAATATTTTTATAAGTTAAACTTAGCGTAGATCCTAACAAAGGTAAGAATTATTAGCAATCTACATGAACATTCTTATTTTTGAGCTTGGTATAAATTTTTTGTGTAAAGCGTCATTTTTACTTACTACAATAGCGCTTTTTATAAATTCTATGTGTGTTATAATTGGGATTGTCTCTTTAAGATATATGATTGTATAGATATAGGTATAAAAGCATAATGGAGTATCGTATGGTTTTTAGATTTAAAATATATAGCTTGTTTTTGATTTCATTTGGGGTAGCAATTGCTGCAGAGGGAGCGCAAGAGCAATTTGATGGCTTAATGAGTGAGTTTGCGGAGGCTTGCCGTAAAGAAGTAAGTCTTAATAAAAAATATTGGGAATCGGATTTTCCGTTGAATGGAGCGAATTCAAGGCTTCCTTTGCTTGCAAGGGAGAAGGATAAATGTGCAGATAAGGCTAGTGATTTATTTAATGTATTATATGCAAAGTTAAAAAATACTGAAATTAAATTAGAATCTAAAGAAAAATTCCTGTTAATAGATATTGATTGTAATTGTCAGCTACGTGATATTATGGAAACACATAAAGGAAAATCTAAGAGTAAAGAGTATCAAGCTTTTATGGAAGAAAATAATAAGTGGATTGATAAAACAAAACGTGATCTATCTGTGTTAAACTTAATAAAATCTTCTCAAAAGGTTGTTGTATTGCGACCTCTTGTAGGAAGAGATGCAGATTCTGGTAAAAGTTGGATGTATGTTGAGAATTAAAAAATAGTTATTTCTCATCTGCTATTATTAGAAATAAATCATAATTTAATTTGACAAAATCGCTCAGATCGGTACCTTTATGAGCATAATTACTTGAAATTTTTGATTCAGATTAATGTGCCGGGGTAGCTCAGTGGTAGAGCATCTGCCTGAAGAGCAGAGTGTCGATGGTCCGATTCCGTCTCCCGGCACCATTTTTTTAGCTTCATTCCTTTTTTTCTCTTCTCAAATTTTTATTTTACTTACAAACAACTTCTCATATTTTAATTCTTATATTATGTTTGGTACTTTATATGGGTATTACAGAACGATAAAAAGGTTAAAAAAGGGGTATGAATGAAGACCGTGTCTCAAAACAGACAAAGCGTTGCTTGGTTTAGATTGGCAGAATGTGTTGACAGAGGGGAGAAAGAAAAAGCCCTTGCATTCCATAGATTACTTACTCATTCATATAATGACCGTGCATTTATTAAAAAATTAGAAGCTGACATTTTAGCATTTTTTCAGGACGTTCAGGCCTTGAATGCATATGAACAAGCCGCTTTGATTTATGAAAAAGAAGGTAAGTTTTTTGAGGCATCAGTAATTTACGAATATCTTTTTTTGGATAAACCAGAACATCAACCATACAAAGAAAAACTTATTTTTCTTTTCGAGCAACTTGGTCATACATCAAAAATCACTTTTTATTCAAATATTTGATTAGAGCGTGATTGTAATAGAACAATTTTTTTCTAATTCTTCTAAATGATGATCTTGTAAACTGACTTTTTTAGCAGTTCGTATTTTGAGTGTTTTGCCATTTTCCACAAATTGGATAAAGAGTGGCACTTTACCAGCAGGTAAAAAGCTTTTGAGATCAGAATTATGAACTTCTTCGGCATTAGTGTAAGCAAGCGTTACGCCGCCAAATGATTTCCATTCTTGGAAAAACAATTCAACTGGCACCATATCATTAACAAGTACTTTGCAGCGCGTTGTGCTGGTAAGGTCGATATTTCCTTTAACAACAAATACAGTATAGCTTTCAAGCCATCGCTCTACTTTTTTATACGCAGAAGGAAAGATAACGAGTTCTGCTTGTGATGTATAATCTTCTATTTGAACAAAGGCCATTTTATCACCTTTTTTGGTGTTGATGGTCCGTTTGCTTTTGATAAGTCCAAAAAGAGTAACGGTAAAGTCATCAAGAGATTTGACGGTTAAAGATTTCTGAAATGCTTCTTGTACAGGGGAGATGTTGAGTCGTTTTAATTGTTTTTTGTAACTATCAAGTGGATGTGCGCTTAAATAAAATCCAACAACTTCAAGTTCTTTTTCTAATTTTTCTTTGTCATTCCATGGTTCAAGTGGCTGAAATGCATATGCTTCATGTTCATTATTTTTTTTCTTAGGGCTATCAAAAAGTCCCATTTGTCCTGTAGCAAGTGCCTGTTTTTTTTCTATGGCTGTTTCAATAATTGTTTCGAGCTCTGCAATTTTTTGTGCTCGATGCCCAGGTAGTCCATCAAGTGCACCTGCAAAAATAAGATGTTCAAGAACTCGTTTATTAACTGTACGTAAATCAACACGTGTGCATAGATCTAAAATATCAAGAAACGGTTTTTCTGTACGCTTTTCAATAATGTTATGGAGCGCTGTTTGTCCAACGTTTTTAATTCCTTGAAGTCCAAAAAGAAGTGTACCTTTTTCTACTGTAAAATCGATATGTGATCGATTAATGTCAGGTGCAATAATGGTTAAATCCATACTTTTTGCTTCTTCTAAATAGAAAGACATTTTTTCAGCATTTTGTGCTTCAAGAGAAAGTAAGCAGGCCATAAATTCTGCGCAATAATTAGCTTTAAGATAGGCGGTTTGATAGGCGATCATTGCATAAGCAGCAGAGTGGGATTTGTTAAAACCGTATCCTGCAAAGTACGCCATAAGATCAAACAGTTCTTGTGCTTTTTTAGGATCAACGCCAAGCGATTTCGATTTTTCTACAAAGATTGCTCCTTGTTCTGCCATAACTTCTGCTTTTTTCTTACCCATTGCGCGGCGTAAAATATCAGCTTCCCCTAGTGAGTATCCGGCTACCGCAGATGCAATTTTTATTACTTGTTCTTGATACACAATAACGCCATAAGTTTCTTCAAGTATGAGTTCAAGCTGAGGAAGAAGGTAGATAACCTTTTGTCGTCCATGTCTGCGTTCGATAAAATCGTCAACCATTCCTGAACCTAATGGTCCTGGTCGATATAATGCGTTAACCGCAATAATATCTTCAAACTTGTTTGGTTGTAATTTTCGTAGTACTTCTTTTAGTCCACTTGATTCGAGTTGGAATACACCCGATGTATTTCCGGCACAAATGAGTGCAAATGTTTTTGGATCATCCAGAGGAATCATGTCGATATTAATTTTAACGCCATGATTTTTTTCAATCATGCGTACAGCACGGTCAATAAGTGTTAAGTTTTTAAGTCCTAAAAAGTCCATTTTTAAAAAACCGAGAGCTTCAAGCTCTGTCATTGCATATTGCGCAACAAGATCGGTTGTTTTAGAGGGGATGTAAACGGGTAGTACATCATCTATTCGTTCAGGAGAAATAACAATTCCTGCAGCATGTTTTGATGCATGACGAGTTAATCCTTCAAGTCGTTCTGCTATATGGAAAATTCGTGCAACTTCAGGGTTGTTATTGATCATTTCTTGTAATTTTGGCTCTTGTTCTTTTGCTTCTTTAAGAGAAATATTGAGTTGATTTGGAATGAGGTCTGTAAGACCATTTGCATCTTCAAACGGTACACTTAGAACGCGTGCAATATCTTTAATAACCCCTTTAGCCATCATGGTACCAAAAGTTATAATTTGGCATACATTGTCATGACCATATTTTTCTTTAACGTATTCAATAACTTTTTCTCGTCCTTCAATACAAAAATCGATATCGATATCGGGCATCGACACACGTTCCGGATTTAAGAATCGTTCAAAGAGTAAGTTGTATTTAATAGGATCAATGTTAGTAATTTGGAGTGCCCATGCTGCAAGTGAACCTGCTGCAGATCCACGTCCTGGTCCAACAGGAATTTCGTTTCGCTTTGCCCATTGAATAAAATCACTTACTACTAAAAAATAACCTACATAGCCCATTCTTATAATCAGTTGTACTTCTAGATCAAGACGTGCTTGATAGTCTGTACGTAGTGATTCATCAATAAAACCATTGGAAAATAATTTATTTAAACCTTCTTGACTCAAATGGCTAAAGAAAGAATCTTCGGTATATCCTGCAGGAACTTGGAATGTTGGGAAATGTAATTTTCCCATTTCAAATTCAAAGTTACACATGTCAGCAATTTTTCCGGTGTTCCATACAGCTTCGGGATGCTCACTGAAAATAGAAAGCATTTCTTCTGGTGATCGCATAAAGGCGCGACATTCACCAAATGAGTATCTACTTGGATCATTTAATTTTCCATGTGTTTGAATACTGAGCATTACTTCGTGAGCTTCATGGTCATCAAGTGTTGGATAGTGACAATCGCCTGCAGCAACAACATGTAAATCACGTTCTTTTGCAAGATCAAATATTTTTTGATTTAAAATTTTTTGCTCATCTTGGTCTTCTGGTTGTACTTCTAGGTAAAAACGTTCTTTGCCAAATACACGTAAAAACCAATCAACTTGTTTATGCACAAGTTCCATTTGGTCTGACATTAATAATTTTGGTATATGGCCGCCAAGGCATGCTGTGGTTATAATGAGACCTTCAGCATGTTTTTCGAGTATTGCGTAATCGATACGCGGCTTGAAATAAAAGCCTTCTTTAAAAGAAAAAGCGATCAATTTACATAAGTTTCTGTAGCCAACTTCATTTTGGACTAAAATAATCAAATGATAATATTTGTTATCAACCGATTTTATATTGGCATCTTCACATAAATAGGCTTCCATCCCAATGATTGGTTTGATGCCCGCCTTTTTACATTTCTGAAAAAATTCAACGGCGCCAAAAATATTACCATGATCGGTAATTGCAAGGGCTTTGAGCTTATGGGTTTTACCATAATCGATAAGCTTGGTAAGGCTAATTGCCCCATCAAGTAACGAGAACTCTGTATGTAAGTGAAGGTGTGTAAAATGATTTTCCATAGAATGGTAAGTGTACCTATACAGCTTTTTTGTGCAAGAAATGCATACTAATAATTATTATGGACTCTAGAGCTAAAGATTTTATAGATGGACAATTTTAGTATTCTAAAAAAAAGCCGCAGTTACGCGGCTTAGTGATTATCTCTTTAAAAATATTATCCAGCATTTGAATAAACGTTTTGTACGTCATCAAGCTCATCAATGGCAGATAAAAATTCCATAACTTTTTCTTCATCTTCTGATGCAATTGCCATTTTATCTTTTGCAACCCATTCAATTTCTGAAGTTTCAATTTTCATGCCAGATTCAGCAGTTTTATTTTTAACAGCTTCAAGATCTTTAAGATCGCAGGTGATAATGCAAAGATCTTCTTCTTTAGAAATATCGTCGATGTTAAAATCAATGAGAGCTTCAAGAAGTTGATCTTCTGAAAGTGTCCCAGTTGCTTTGACAACACCTTTTTTATTAAACATCCAACTTACAGAACCATTTTCTCCAATGGTTCCACCTTTACGTGAAAAGCAGTGGCGAAGTTCTGCAATAGCTCTATTTTTATTGTCGGTTAACATTTCAACCATTACAGCTGTACCAGCTGGTCCATGGCCTTCATACATTTGGCTTTCGTATGAAATACCAGGAAGTTCGCCGGTTCCTTTTTGAATTGCGCGCTTGATGTTATCAAGAGGCATATTAAGATGGCGTGCCTTTTCTACAAGTGTTCGTAGGCGTGGATTGCTTGGAATATCGCCAGATTCTTTGGCACATACCGTCATTTCTTTGCTTAATTTAGTAAATGCTTTACCGCGTGAGGCATCTTCTTTTGCTTTTTTATGCTTAATATTGGCCCATTTTGAATGACCTGACATGTTCGAACTCCTTAGTGGATGTTATATCAATGTATTTTGCCCAAAATATTTCTTTTGTAGAAAAGGTAGCTTTTTATACGAAATTTGTCGACCCCGAGCTGTTTTTTCTAGATATCCTTCGCGCAGTAAAAATGGTTCGTAGACATCTTCTATGGTTTCTTTATCTTCTCCAATCAGTGATGCAAGTGTTTCTAGTCCGACTGGTCCTCCAGCGCAATGTTCAATAATTTTGCGTAAAATAAGATTATCAACGGTAGAAAGTCCGTCTTCATCAATGCCTAAAAAGTCGAGCGCTTTACGTGTAATAACGGTATCTATGGTGGTAATATTTTGTACTTGAGCAAAATCGCGGACGCGGCGAATAATTTTTTTTGCAATTCTGGGAGTGCCGCGAGAAGATTTTCCGATATATAATGCGGCTGCGGGGTCAAGCCTTAGGCCAAGAAAGCCAGCGCTTTGAAGTACAATTTTTTGTAGATCTTCATTTGTATAAAATTCAAGACGTTCGGTAATACCAAAACGGCTGCGCAGTGGAGCTGAAAGTTTACCACTTTGTGTTGTTGCGCCAATCAGGGTAAACGGATGAAGAGGGAGATTGATCGATTTTGCGCCGGCACCTTGGCCGATAATAATATCAACTCTAAAATGTTCCATAGCGCTATATAAAACTTCTTCCACAATAATGGGCATGCGGTGAATTTCATCAATAAAAAGAATATCTCGGGGTTCAAGGCTGGAAAGTATTGCTACTAAGTCACCTGTTCGCTCCATCATAGGACCGCTACAAATTTTGATATTAACCTTCATAATCTGCGCCATAATTTGAGAAAGCGTTGTTTTTCCAAGGCCTGGAGGCCCAAACAAGAGCATATGGTCAAGTGCTTCTTTGCGCATATGAGCAGCTTGCGTATAAATAGTTAATTTCTCTTTGAGAGCTTCTTGTCCTAAATAGTCATCAAAACAGCGAGGAATAAAATCATATTGCTGTTCTTCAGGTGTTTCTTGCATCATAATAATTTCAAGAGGTTCTTTGTGGTCCATGGTATATGCCTTTTTTAAAATGAATTCAAAAGTAAGTTTATGTCATTTTTTCTTTTTGCCAAACCATCTTCGCTTTATTTATTTAAAAAATGTTTGAATTTTTTAATAGTATTGCAATTTGAAATATTGTGATGATAGTATTAAAGGTGAAGATTTTACAAAATCAGGGGAAAAAGTATGAAAAAAAGTATACCATTTTTAGTTTTAAGTTTTATTGTATTTGATCTAAATGTTTCTTCAAAAAGAAAATCAGATCAATTAACGTTACTTTCATTTAATGATGATGGATATGCTGTTTATTTTAATAAAAAAAATCAACCAGTAAAGTATGAAGATGGCGGTGATCTTGGTTATGACGATGAAGGCCATATTATAATCTATGATAAAGAAAAGACTGAACCTTTAGGGTACATCATGGAAAATGGTGATGGAGAGTATGAATTTTATGAGTATGAAGAAGAAAATACTGGCGATGAGCAAGAAGAAGGTGGTTTGATAAGTAATACAGCCGCAGTTGCTAAAAGTTCACTTTCTGGATTTGCAAAATTAGGTAAAAAAATAGGAAATATTTTTTGGTGGCCAAAAAAAGAAAAAGGTCCAACCCCATTACAACAATTGCAATTGGCACAAGTAGCAATTGTTCAGCAGCAAATTGTACAACAACAACAGTTAGAGCAACAAAGGCTGGAAAAAGAAAAAAAAGAACAAAGTAAAAAAATAAAAAATAAACCAAAGTCAGTGAAAATAGATACTTCATATGAAAATGATAAAAAAATACAGCAAGAAAAAGAAGAAAATCAAGAAGTTGAGGGTGAAAATTCTGAAGATAAAGTAAGAGATAAAAATGATTAATAAAAAGAGTTTTTTTACATTACTTTTTATAAATATTTTTTTTAGTACTGTGCGTACTGCAGATTATGCTGCCATGATTGCGTATAAAGCATGGGAAACCTATGCTCATAATGAGGCTCAGAAACTCAAGGAAGCAGAAAGAATTAAAAAAATAAAAAATTTACCTAAAAAACCTGTACAAAAAGTATCAGTTAAATCAAAAAAAGGTAAACCAGCAGTTAAAAAAACTCCTCAGCGGCGAGCTGCTTATGATGATGAGTATGACGATCAATTATTTGATGATCTATCTCACAGCGATAATGATGCATATGAAACAGAAAATAATGACGTATCGGATTTTGATAGAGAAGAAGCTGTTGAATCCGATTAGTTAAAAAATTCTCATAACAATACCTTGAATCCATCCCAAACTTGCCAGTGTTATCCATAAAGCAGTTACACCATAACTCATCAGTGGTAGTGGAATGCCAACAATGGGTAGAAGCCCGCACACCATCCCGGTATTAATTGCTGCAGAGAGTGCAATAGGAATGAGTAGACCGATTCCAAGAAGTTGCCCAAAAAATGTTTTAACATAATCAAGCCGGTACATAATTCTAAAAAACAACAAAAGATATAAAATAATTAATCCAGTTGCCCCAATGAATCCCCATTCTTCGCAGAGCACAGAAAAGATAAAGTCGGTGCGGCTTTCTGGTAAAAAAAGTAATTTATTTTGTGTGCCATTTCCAAATCCTTTTCCTTCTAATTTGCCTGAGCCGATTGCAATTTTTGATTGTTCAATTTGATACCGTTCTTTAAGTGCATTTCCTTCACCTAAAAAAACCATAATTCTTTGTTTTTGATAGGGTTTAAGTACATGCCATCCAAGCGGGGTAACGAGCATGCTAAAAAGTATTCCCCAATAAAAAAAACGTTTACCAATTCCTGCAAGCCATAACATAATAAGTCCCGATGCAAAAAGAATAATTGCAGTTCCTAAATCAGGTTGTTTTAAAACTAATATGCTACTGAATCCAAGCATGCCAAGTATGGGTAAAAAGCTATCCATAGTATAAAGTGGGACGTCGTTTTCTGAATATAAATAGTAGGTTATAAATGCAGGGAAAAATAATTTTGCAACTTCAGATGGTTGGAATTTTACAAATTTAAGATCAATCCAGCGCTGTGCTCCCATACCAATTTTCCCTTTAATGAGAGTAAAGACGAGTGCAAAAAGTACAAGAAAATAAATGAAATATCCAATGCGACATAGCGTTCTGTAATCGGTAAAACAAAAAATAAAATAAAGTACAAATCCAGAGGCGAGTCCGAATAGTTGTTTTTTAAAGTAGATTGAATAAGGAATGGCATTTGTGCTTGTAGCACTGTAAACAAACGCAAGGCCTATTGAAGCGATAGCGATGGTCAGAATAAAACTGATCCAATCAAAGTACATAAGATAACGGCGATCAATAGAAATCATGGTTTATTTATCAGTAAAAAATGATTGAATAGAGCTTTGAACAGTTCTTACTGTGGATGTAAAGGGCTCAAATTGTGCATCATTATAAAAATAATGTAATTGTTCAAATCTATCTTGAATAAGTTGTTCTTTAGACGATGGTTCATTTTTCCATTCAAAAAATTTTTTAAAATCAGGTTCTTGGCTAAAGCATTCCCATTCGTATGGGGTACGAGTCTGGTAAGCAGCTTGAACAAATTGATTTCTTATCCCAGTAAATATAAGAAGAGTATCTTTTTTTTGTGCAGTAAATTTAAAATCTTTTGCTGTAATAGATAATGTTTGAGATGAGTCGGATTCAGATGTTAATGTAATAGTATATATTTTTTTAGGATCTGTTTTTGATGGGATGTTGATTGATGCTGCTTGTAATTGAAAAACAAGAAATAAAGACAAAAAAAATCTTAAATAATTCATATTAGTATCCTTGCGTAGAGATGATTAATAATGAACAGAAAGATAGTGATTTTTTGTTTGTTTGTCGAATTAAAAGAAGAAAGGGAGCACAGATGCTCCCTTAAGAATTGTATATCTTAAAAATGATGATTATAAGGTCTTTTGACAGTATTAATCTACTGAATGATTGTGTTGTGGAAGTTTCGTTGGCATATCCCATAGATTTTTAGCAAATGGAAGCATGACCGATGTTGTTTTTTGTTGCAATCTATGACTTGAAGAATTTAATGGATTAGATGATCTATAAATAAAAGCAGCAAGAATTTTTGATGAGTTGTTTTTCTTAAAGGAAGATATTAATATTCTGCCATAGCTTTTATTATAAAGTTGCTGTGCAAGGTTATGTAATAATTGTGAGTGATTTAAATGATCTGTTCTGTATAAAGTAAAATTTTTACCATTAAAAGGGAAAAAATGGTCATGAAAAGCTGTCAAGCGAAGTAAACTACCAGATGGAGCTCTTGAGCAGTTTTTAATTTTTAATGTAATACCATGAGACATTGATAAAGTACCAATTTCAGCTGCATCAAAGCCTGTTTCAATAGCAATATCATCTTCTATGGCTTGCATGAGTTCTGCATGTTCTTTTTTTTCTCGTTCCTGATTTATTAATTGGTCTAATGATAATAATGTATTAACGGTGACTTGTTTATCGGGTGAAATTATATCTAAATTCATCGAAAAAAGAGAAGTGTTCATAGTTGTTAGAGTGAGTATAAGACTGATTTTTTTCATAAAAAATTCCTGAGATATGAAGTATTTTATTTAGTATTGATTCTAATTGTAAATGTAATTATCGTTTTTTCAAGAAATAAAAACAAAGAATGAGGGATAGTTCAGAAGGGTTTTTTGGAAACGGAAAGAATATTTTAGAGGAGTTTTTTTAAAATAGATTTGTAAAAAAAATGGTCGGGATGGCCAGATTCGAACTGACGACCCCTCGCTCCCAAAGCGAGTGCGCTACCAGCTGCGCCACATCCCGACGTATTTTTTATTCTTTTGGGGTGAGTGGTGGGGGTCGAACCCACGACCCTCGGAACCACAACCCGATGCTCTGCCAACTGAGCTACACTCACCAACTCAAAAAACTAGCTTAAAACTTATCATTTTAAGAAGATGATTTCTATTATAAGCATGTTTATCTAAAAAGCAAAGCGGAATTTTAAATTTCTGGTACAGTGATTCATAAGATAGATTCATTCTTTTTTCTTTTGCAAAGGTCTCTGCCTAAAGAGGTTACGTATCATGGCTAAAAAATTTAATTCATGGATCCGTGTTATTGGAGCTCGAGAACATAATTTAAAAAACATCGATGTTGCAATTCCAAAACAAGCATTAACAGTTATTACTGGCCCATCTGGCTCAGGTAAAAGTTCCTTGGCGTTGGATATTTTGTATGTTGAAGGTAAACGCCGCTATACGGAATCTTTATCAGCTTATGCGCGTCAATTTTTGGGAATAGATAAAAAGCCAGAAGTTGATCATATCGAAGGACTTTGTCCTGCCATTGCTATTGAACAAAAAACCGTTAGCAGTAATCCTCGTTCAACCGTGGGTACTATCACAGAAATTTATGATTATTTACGCGTACTTTTTGCTCGTATAGGTCAAGCCTATTGTCCGCAATGCCATCATGCTGTTGGGGCATTATCTCCAGAAAGCATTGCGCTCCACGTGCAAAGTGTTTTTGAAAATAAAGAAATTATTGTTGCAGCTCCTATTGCAAAACAAGAAAAAGGTGAGTTCAAAAATGAACTTCGCCATTTTTATAATCAAGGTTTTTATCAGGCAATTATTGATGGTAAATCCTATTCTTTTGCCTCGCTGGAAGAGATAGATGATCTTTCTTTAGGTAAAACTTATAAGCATTCCATTGATATTATCATTGATTCTTTTATGCCGGCTGCCGATGAACAAACACGTCTCCAAGAGGCTATAGAAAAAGCAGAAGAATGTTCTGGAGGATTTATAAAAGTCATGGCAGGTAAGCAAGTTCAAGTCTATTCATCGCAGCGTATGTGTGTAACGTGTGGTATTTCTTTCCCTGAACTTGAACCCCGTTTTTTCTCATTTAATTCACCTATTGGTGCTTGCGAAGAATGTTTAGGACTAGGTTCTGTTGTTACTGCTACACCGTGGTTTTTAACGCAGCAGGGTGGTGATGATGAGGATCTTCTGGAACAGTATATGAATCGCTTTGTATGTAAAAGTTGTAACGGACTCCGTTTAAATAAATATGCACTTTCTGTTCGTATTGACGGTAAAAACATTATCGAAATTGGTGATTTTTCTATTGAAGATGCGCTTGTTTGGATCTCAAACATAACTATCGATGAAACATCGCGTGAAATAGCAAAAACGCTTCTTGAAGAAATTAAAAAACGATTAACCTTTTTAAGTAATGTTGGTCTTACTTATCTTACTCTCAATAGAACCTCACGTACGCTTTCAGGCGGAGAAGGACAACGTATCCGTTTAGCGACACAAATAGGCTCTGCATTGACGGGCGTTCTCTATATTCTTGATGAGCCAAGTATTGGATTGCATCAGCGAGATAATGATCGTCTTATAGAAACGCTTAAAACTTTGCGTGATCAAGGAAACACGGTAATTGTTGTTGAGCATGATACGGATACTATGCTTGCGTCAGATTACATAATTGATATGGGGCCAGCGGCTGGTGTGCACGGAGGTACAGTAACGGCGTATGGAACTCCTGCTGAAATTATAAAAAATAAAAATTCTCTGACAGGCGACTATCTTTCTGGACGTAAAAAAATAGAAAATCCTCCATTTAGACGAACGCCACAAGCTTTCTTGATTCTTAAGCATGCACGTAAAAATAATCTTAAAGATCTTACTATTCGATTTCCTTTAGGCGTGTTGTGCGGTATTTCTGGAGTATCAGGTTCCGGTAAAAGTACACTTATTATGGAAGAGCTTGTTCCTGCAGTACAAAATGCATTGGCTGGTGACAGAGCGCGTGTTGTACCAACGCTTGATCTTGTAGGGATAGATCAAATTATTGCTTTAAGTGTTATTGACCAAAAGCCAATTGGCAGAACTTCTCGTTCAAATCCAGCAACATATCTGGGTGTTTTTGATGAAATACGGGCATTATTTGCTCAGTTACCAGAAAGCCAGATCCGTGGTTATAAAGTAGGAAGATTTAGCTTTAATCAATCAGAAGGTCGTTGTTTTGAATGTTCTGGAAATGGAAGCATTACCGTTTCAATGCACTTTTTAGCTGACGTGACCATGGTTTGTAAAACCTGCAAAGGTCGCCGCTACAATAGAGAAACTTTACAAGTGACGTATCGCCGTAAAAATATTGCTGATGTACTTGATATGACAGCACTTGAAGCAATGGAATTTTTTATTGCACATAAAAGTATTGTTAAGCGTTTAGCTTTGCTTTGTGAAGTAGGTCTTGATTATCTTAAGCTTGGCCAACCATCAACAACGCTTTCTGGTGGGGAAGCTCAGCGTATAAAGTTGGTTGATGAACTTGCAAAACGGGGCAACAGAACGCTTTATATTCTTGATGAACCTACGACAGGGCTCCATTCAAATGATATTCAGAAATTGATCCTTGTTCTTAATAAGTTAGTTTCTAAAGGTAACTCGGTTATTGTTATTGAGCATAATTTGGATGTTCTTAAATCGACTGATTATATTATCGATCTTGGTCCTGAAGGTGGGGCTCAAGGTGGAACTATTGTGGTTGAAGGGACACCGCAAGAAGTTGCGAAATGTCGTAAAAGTTATACGGCGCCTTATTTAAGAAAAATTCTTAAGAATTAGTTTTTTTTAATATTACTTTTCCTTTAAAGCATTTTTTCCCTATGCGAGAAGCGGGGAAAGAGATTAAAGTTAATAAGCTGATTGTAAAAAAATAAATTTTAAAAAATGACTTTTATAATTAAGCTTAAATACCCATAAAATATGCCCCCATTTGTCTTTTTCATCCATTCAGATAGAATAATTTATATATTATTTCGAAAATAGAAGAGAAAAACACTCTATGCGAGGTTAGTTATGAAAAAAATACAAAGCTTATTATGCGCACTTTTGTGTGTAGCATCATCGTATTCTTATGGATCAGAATCTATAACTCCTACACTTACAACCTTAAGTTATGAACAGATTGTTCTTAATGAAAAAACAATTGCTGATCAAATGCGTAAAAATAAATATGTAAGAATAGGCTTACAGGCAGCTATTGGTGTTGGTGTTCTTGCAACAGGTGGATGGTTGATTAAGAAACATTTTTTTGGGGTTGCTGCACAACAAATATTGCAAAAAGAAGAAGATGCTGAAAAATTACAATCAGCAGTTGTAGATGGAGAGGTTATTAACCAAAAAATAAATAAAATATATGGATTGTTACATACTTATACTCTTATGCCAAAAAATGCAGTACAGAAAAAACCATGGACCTTGCCAGGGTTTATAGAACCATTTAAAGATTATTCAGGTTGGTTAATCAATCAAGCTATTGTTGGTTTCTTTACTGCTCAAATGATTGGTACAACTAATTTTGCAACACGACCGCTTTTTAAAGTGTGGGATCGCGTATTTCATGATGGTAATGTACAATGGTACATAACACAAAAAACTCATGTTAAGAAATTTATTACGGAGCTTGAAACTTTATCGGAAGAGCTTTTTGCAGATCAAAATGATCAACAGCGTACGGTAACGCTTAATGCAATTGCTCAGGCTGAAAAAGGGTTAATTATGGAACTCGAAAAGCTTATTGGTTTTATGAACTATAAATATAATCTTTACAAAAAAGAATATCCGTTTGCTTCTAATGGTATGAAAATGATGACAAAAAATATTGTTGATGAGGTTGGAATATTTGTTACATCTGTTCAAGATGTTCTTGCCAGTCCATTAAGGCATGTTGAAATGAATAAGCTGATTAAGAATTTTCATAGAAAGTTAAATGCACATAAACGTGGATTTATCACTTATGAAGAGTATCCAGAAGAATCAATCATTTAAAAAAATTAAGGGAGCTGAAAGCTCCCTTTTTAGTTGTCACTGACCAGTATCACTTAAAGAATAATTAGGATTGATTTCTCGGCCTTCGCTTGCATGAATATCGTTAAGCGTTGTATCCAATTGGTCTGGTGCATTGCTAGAAAATGTTTGGTCTAGCTCTAGAAGCTGTTGTTGTTGGGCTTTAGTGATAGTTTTATCTTCTTCAGCTGAAACTTCTTTGGAGCGATTATCAAGGACAATCTCTTTATTTAATTTATTTTGATCAACCATTGGTTGATTTTTTTTTGATTTTTTATTGATCAAGGTACTTTTTATGCCTGTTTCTTGCTTAGAGGTTATTTTATCTTTTGTTTCAAGTGATAGTACTGTTAGAAATAACAGCGCCAAGATTAAGCTCTTCTTCATACTAATTCCCCTTTTATATTTTCTATTCATATAGTAACAGTATAAAAAAGACGAGGTGAAATTGTAAAGAGATGAAGAATTTTACTTTTCGAGTGTTAGCTTTCTCAGTTGAGCAATCTCTTTTTTATTCAAAAAGCGCCATTGCCCTAAAGAAAGTCCCCGTTTATTGAGTCCTGCAAAGCCGATACGTTCCAATTTAGTGACCGTATAGCCTTGAGATTCAAAAATACGGCGTACAATTCTGTTTCTGCCGCTGTGGATTGTAATACGTACTGAAGTTGGCGTATAACCGATTTCTAGTTTATCTACAGTGATAGCTCCGTCTTTTAAATGGAGCCCGCTCCGAATAGCTTTTTGAGCTTCTGGAGCTAAAGGTTTATCAAGAATTACTTGGTAGACTTTTTCTACTTCATAGCGAGGATGCGCAAGTTTATGAGTAACTTGGCCATCATTGGTAATTAAAAGAATACCGGTCGTATTAATATCAAGTCTTCCAATAGGAAAGAGTCGTTCTCTAAATTTGCCATCGCTAATAAGGTCAAAAATTGTTTTTCTGTTTTTATCATCACTTGCAGTGGTTACGTAACCAGCCGGCTTATAGAGTAAAACATAGACGCATTCAGCTTCTGGTTTTTGCTTAATGATTATTTTTTTGTAACGAACGGTGTCTCTTTCTAGTACGTCATACGTTGGATCTGTTACAGGCCAATGATTGACAGTGATTTCGCCGGCTTTAATAAGCTCATCTGCTTTTCTTCTAGAGCAGGCTCCTGCTTGAGTTAAATAAAGATCTAAACGATTTTTTGAGCTCATGTGTGCCTTTCAATGGCTATAAACAGAATATATCGGAATTGTTGTGAAGGTAATTACCCCTACTGCCTAGTGTAGTACGAATCTATTTTCTTTCAAATTTTCATAATATTTATTCAGATTGTCAATAAAATCTATTGATTTTTTTAGTTTGTTTTTTATATGATAAGTAAGAATACTATTTCTAATATGAAATTTTAATAATAAATAGGATTGGGTGAATTATGAAGATTGTAAGATTATTAATTGTAGTACTCGCGATAGCTACTCAAGTTGGTGCAGCGGGTAGTCGACTTATGGGACTTCGTGGGATTAATACATCGGCTTTTGAAACTTTACCTGAGCTAGGAAATTCATTTGTTGTTGGGGCAGGCAAGGGCGTTGAAGAAGTATCGTCTCGTTTAGCAAAAATACGAGCAAATGCTGAAAGACTTTTTGCTAAAAAGTTGCCGCAACAGACAGTAGCTTCAGAAGCGCCAATTAATACATTTCAAAGATCATCATCAGATCTTATAAAATTGCCAGGCGAATATAATGCAACAGGCCCAGTTTTAAGAGACAGTAATGGTTCTCAAGCCTTAGAATTTATTATTCCAAAAAATGAATATAATCCACAAGGTTCAATTTTGATTGAAACCCCATCTTCTTTTTCTAATGCAAGAGTTCAATTGCCTAAAGAAGTAGGTGATGAAATAGGCGCTTTGTATGAACAATTGAGTTCTGCTTATAAGACTACTGCTTTTCGTAATAAAAATATGGAAGATAGAGCGGTATATAAAGCGGCAGATGTTGTAGAAATTAATAATGCAATTAGGGATCTCGAAATTAAAAAAGGAATCAGACATATAAATTCAAGAAGCAATTTAACAAAAGCAGGTGTTGCAGCAGGTACTGTTGCTACTGTAGCTGCTGCTGAAAATGCAGCAAACTATATGACTCAATTGCCTTCAGGTGAATATTCATTACCAGTATTTGGTGAAGATTTAGATCTTAATCAAATAGCAAATCTGC
>CAIQNR010000018.1 GCA_903873255.1 uncultured bacterium
ATCATGTTCTGGGGGGTGCAATATCTCCACTTGATGGTATTGGGCCGGAAGACCTTTCTATCGAAAAATTGATTATGCGGCTTTCTCCTGTTGTTAAAGAAATTATTTTAGCAACAAATCAGACTCCAGAAGGAGAGGCAACGGCCGCCTATATTGCAAGAAAACTTAAAGATACAGAATACAAAGTGTCGTGTTTAGCTCGTGGAATACCAGTTGGTTCCAGTATCGAATTAATGGATAAATTAACCGTTTATAAAGCGCTTTCAGAAAGAAGGCCATTTTAACTAAAAGGAGGAATCGGTGATCAAATTATCACTTGATGAATGTACTCAAAGAATTAAACGCCGATCAGCTCTTAAAGCACTTATTACAAGTGCGCATCCTGATAAAAAAGGGGTAATTATTATAGGTGCTGACAATGAACGTCAGCGAGAAGCTTTTTACCAAGATAGTACTTTTTTTTATTATGTTGGTCTTGAAGAGCCAAGTGTTGTTTTTTATCAACATTTAGAGAGCGATCCTGTTTTATATGAGCCTGATTATGGCACAAATCGTTTAGTATGGGTTTCTGGGGCATATGATGCTGCTTATCTTGATCATTTAGGTATTACAGAAAGTATTCCTTTGGGGCAAAAAGTTTCTGGATATGCACTTGATGCATTTTCACCGGTAGGTCATTATCAAAATTTAATTGATGCAATTACTCATGCTTTGGCACGTGGAGAGTATCTTTTTATTCCGGTGAAGGATGTTGCTGATGATTGTCGCTTTTTGATTGAAAAATTGGCACAACATATTCCTGGTATGAGAGAAAAGGTTATAGATATTAGTGCTTATAGCGCTACGCTTCGTAGAAAAAAAGAGCAGCAAGAGCTTGAATATATGTATAAGGCGATAGAAATTACCGCGATAGCTCAAGAAGCAGCAGCGGGAGTTATTCAGCCAGGCAAAAGAGAGTCGGATGCTCATGCTGCAATTAACTATATTTTTACTGAAGGTCAAGCAGTACCTGCATTTGCAAGCATTGTAGGATCAGGTAAAAACAGCACGGTTATGCATTATGTGGCAAATGACCAGGTGATGAATCAAGGTGATGTGGTGGTTGTTGATATTGGGGCATCGTACAAAAGATATTGTGCAGATGTTTCCCGTACGTATCCTGTTTCTGGGGTTTTTACTCAGCGCCAAAAAGAAATTTATGACATTGTTTTAGAAACTCAAGAATATATTGCGGTGCGTGCAAAACCGGGTATGTGGCTTAATAATGCTGATGAACCAAGTAAATCGTTAAACCATTTAACTCGTGAGTATCTTAAAGAGCGAGGTGGGTATGACAAGTACTTTCCTCACGGTATAGGACACTTTGTGGGTCTTGATGTGCATGACGTAGGCGATAGTAAAATTCCTCTTGCTATAGGCGATATTATTACGATTGAGCCTGGTATTTATATCCCTGAGGAGCGACTTGGTATCAGAATTGAAGATATGTATTGGATTGTAGAGGGTGAAGCGGTTTGCTTAAGTGATGGTTTTCCAAAGACAACTATCGAGATCGAGGAGCTTATGCGCCATGCAACCTCAAAAGAGCAAGAAGTGGCACCAATAAATATGCATGATAATTTTTTGCCAGAGTTTGACGTAGAAAATTAATGAAGGGTTAAAAATAGGCAGTAGAAATCGATGCGCATTGCATGTTTGATTTGACCAAAATTGATTTTTACCGTAATGTAAGTCCTAATCCGTTCATTAAAGCTGAGTACATTGAAAATTTAATAGATAGTTTAAGGGTATTTTTCATGACTATGAATAAAGCGTTTTTTTTACGCGTAGAAGATCGTCAGCCTAAGTGGCATCTTATTGATGCAAAAGGCAAAGTTTTAGGCAGAGTTGCAACAGAAATTGCTGACCTTTTACGTGGTAAGAATAAAGTTACTTATACTCCTCATACAGCAAGCGGCGATTATGTCGTTGTTATTAACGCTGAAAAAGTGGTATTAACTGGTAACAAAATGGAAGATAAAATGTATGTCCGCGTGAGTGGATGGATGGGTGGTAAAAGAGAAACAGCTGCAAAAGATGTTTTAGCTAAGCACCCAACGCAACTTATCGAACATGCAGTAAAAGGTATGTTGCCAAAAAACAGATTAACAAAATTTGTTTTCAAATATTTACGTGTATATGTAGGTACAGAACACCCACATGAAGCGCAAATAGGCCTATAAGTTTTATAAAAAAACTAGTGATCTAAAATCAAAGACCCTTGAGTAAAATCAGGGGTCTTTTTTTGTGTCAAAAATAAGCTTCTAATGCAAGGTTTAGGTAAATTTTTTTTCGAAAGTATTGATTTCATCGGTTTAGAGTTGGTAAGTTTATAGTAATAAGTTGATGCGTTGTCTTTTTAGGCCATTTTAAAAATGAGAGGTTTTAAGGATGAAGAAAGTTTTACGTCTTATAGTGCTGATGTCTGTTGGCGCAGTTCAATCAAGTGATAGTCTAGATGATACAATTCAGAATAATGCTCAAATTCAATCAGTAAATGAAAATAATAGTTCTAATGATGCCGATAGTTTAGCTGCTGCATCGTCAAAAAGAGAAGAAGCAAATAAAACTCTTAATAATTTTATTTTGTATTTTCAAAATACCATTAAATGGTCTGTGGATCATGGGAAAATTCCGGCAGGGACTCAAAAAGGACTTTCCTTCAATTCTAGGATCATTGGTTATAATAATTGCTACCAACATCTTATATCCAAAGTAAACGAGGCTTTTGCAGCGATTGCACAGATGATTAATTATAAAGGTAATAATGAAAATGATAAAAATATGTTAGTCGATACGGCGTATTACGCAATTAAATCAATAAATTTTGAGCTTCCCAATGAAAACAAGGATGAGTTTAGATGGATTTCGGAAAGCAGTCCTTTTAACAGAATCTCACAAGAAAGGGTTTTTGAAGGCACCTCATATAAAAATATTAAATGCCTTAAAGTTAGTTTAGCAAATTTTGTCTATAACTATGCGTTATAATGCAAGGTTTAGGTAGATTTTTTTTCGAAAGTATTCATTTCATCGGTTTAGAGTTGGTAAGTTTATAGTAATAAGTTGATGCGTTGTCTTTTTAGGCCATTTTAAAAATGAGAGGTTTTAAGGCTCAAGAAAGTTTTACGTCTTATAGTGCTGATGTCTGTTGGCGCAGTTCAATCAGGTGATAGTCTAGATGATACAAATTAAATAGAAACAGGCTATCGTGATGCTTTAGCTGTTGAAAATGATTCAGGAGCTGATTTGTTGAACGAAGCAAATGATTAAAACGATATTTTAAAGAGAACTATAAATAATAAAATAGATGAGACGGCGAGTCGCTATACAATGGCGGTTGACAATTACAAAAATGATTGTTCAAAATTTTGTGAATCTAATCTTCCTAAAGCAAAGATAGATTTACATGCAAATGAGAAACAGCTAGCACAGCGAGCTAAGACGGAACGGGGAGTGTTAAAAGGGGGTTTTCTATGCATACTTGGGCTTTATCAAGAACAAATCCAGCAACTATTTGTTTTGAGTGTAGAGATAGGTGTTATAATCATACTTACGATCTGGTTTCTCATATGCAAATATTGGTTGAAAAAATAAAAAATTTAATCAATTTTCCTAATGAAGTAGTAAGTGGTGCTCTGAATTTGGTGCCGGAAATTGATGAATTTAGGGATTATTCTGATAGACAGTATTCTTCTGTTTTTACAGTTGAATTAAACCGTCTAAAAAGAGCGGGTGTTGTTTTTTGTAACGAATTGAAGGATATTATATTCAATTGCTTATAGTTCCTTCGTTTAAAAAATCTTTTCAATACCTATGCCGTTAATTTGAATTAAAGTTATTTGAAATATAATAGCAAAATAGTTAAAAAGGGCTCGTTCAGGGCCCTTTTTTAACGTCAAAATTCAATTTACATTGCTTATGAAAAGAAAATTCTGATGGTGTCTTGGAAAGTTAAGTAAGTAAACAGTAAGGCAAATAAGCCTAATGCTACATAGCTGATATACGTTTGAATGGTCTCATTAATCGGTTTGCCGATAATTGCCTCGATGGTGTAAATCAGTACATGGCCGCCATCAAGGATAGGGAGCGGGATGATATTCAATACTGCAAGTCCGACGTTAATTAGCACTAAAAGCAAGAGTAAAAATGGGATCCCTTTGCTTGCGCTGTCGATTGCCATGTAGATCATGCCAAGAGGACCAGAAAGATTTTTTGCTGTTTTTTTAACAAAAATACTTTTTATTTGGGCAATGTTTTTAACAATAAGCAGGTGCAAAATGGTACCAGCCTGTATAATTGCGTGAGGAAAAGAGACGGGCGCTATGCCTGAAAAAGAGATATGAATACCTAAAGATCCTTTAAGAGGGTCTTCTTTGTTGGTATCAAATGTGCAAGGGAGTGTGATTTTTTCACCATTTCGTATAATGCCAAGTGATACAGTTTTTTGAGGGTTTTCTGAGATTAAAGTAAGCAGTTTTTCTGTGTTTTTCTCAACTGATACTTCATCTATTGAAATGATGGAATCTTGAGCTTTAAGGCCAGCTTTTGCAGCAGCACCATGAGGAACAATTTGTTCTATAAGATGATCGCCAGATAAAAGAGGGCTTGCTGGGATGCCACGCATAGAAAGACCAAGAAGAAGTAGATATGCAAAAATAAGGTTAAAGAGCACGCCACCTGAAACAATAATAAGCTTTTGCCAATATTTTTTAGCTTGAATAGTTCTATGGTGCCCGCCAGCAGTTTCGTGATCTTGATTTGCGGCAACATAGGCTCCTACAGGAAGTGCTGATATACAAAAAGTGGTTTCGCCTATTTTTTTACTATAAATTTTTGGGCCTATTCCTATGGAAAATTCGGGAATATGAACGTTAAAAAGTTTGGCAAAAATAAAATGGCCAAATTCATGAACGGTCACAACAGTGCCAACACCAAGGATTCCCGCAATGAGGTAGGGAAGTTTTTGATAGCCAGTAGTGAGTAAATCAATTATATTCATAGAAGTCCTTTTGATTTGTTTTAAAAATAATTACGACTTTGTTAAGGGTACCAATCTTTGTGGGAGTAGTCTATGTACTATTTTGGCTAAAAAGATGGTTATTTTGATGAGTTGCGATCCCTTTAGAATAAGCATGGGACGATAAAAAAATTGATGGAGATGATGTTTCCGGTTATTCTTCTTGAAAAAAATTAGAAAAAGGGTAGAATACCGATTGAACCTTTAACAAAGCTTCGTGTGTGCCCTTCAAGGCAGCGGTCATCAAAAGCCCTCCGATTTTTTTAAGGTTTTTTAGATTCTGTGAATTTTAAGGTTAATTTTTATTGCGAATGGGATAGTATGCCTACAATTAATCAACTCTGCCGAAATGGAAGAGACAAGGTTAAATATAAATCTAAGAGCCCTGCTCTTAAAGGATGTCCTCAAATTAGAGGTGTCTGTACACGTGTTTTTACAACAACTCCAAAAAAACCTAACTCAGCTTTACGTAAAGTAGCTCGTGTTAAGTTGACAACTGGAATTGAAGTAACAGCTTATATACCTGGTGAAGGCCATAACTTACAGGAACACTCTGTTGTTCTAATTCGTGGTGGTAGAGTAAAAGATTTACCTGGTGTAAAATATCATATTGTTCGTGGTACGCTTGATACTTCTGGTGTTGACAAGAGAAGACAATCTCGTTCGCTCTATGGTGCTAAACGACCTAAAAAAGATACTAAGTAAGGATTTGATACATGCCAAGACGTAAATCAGTAAATTTCAAACGAGAAATCGGCGTTGATTTAAAGTATAACTCTGAATTGGTTCAGAAGTTTATCAATGTTGTGATGAAAGAAGGCAAAAAATCTATTGCTCGCACTATTGTGTATGAAGCGATGGATGGCCTTGTTAAAAAGAATAGCGGTGATATGGATAAGGCTCTTAAGATGTTTTATAAGGCATTTGAGAACGTTGTTCCTACTATCGAAGTTAGACCTCGTCGCGTTGGTGGTAGCGTTTACCAAATCCCAGCCGAAGTTCGTCCAGCAAGAGCGAATGCTTTAGGTATTCGTTGGTTAATTACCGCTGCAAGAACTCGTGCTGACAAAACCATGGGCAAAAGATTGGCTCAAGAATTACTTGAAGCATATGAAGGCCGTGGAGCTGCTGTTAAGAAAAAAGTTGATGTTCACAGAATGGCAGAAGCGAACCGTGCATTCTCCCATTATGCATGGTAAGGTAGGAAACTTATGAGCGCTGATTTACGTAAATTTAGAAATATAGGTATTGCTGCTCATATTGACGCTGGCAAGACTACTGTTACTGAACGTATTCTTTTCTATACTGGTGTTTCCCATAAAATTGGGGAAGTTCACGAAGGTGAAGCTGTTATGGACTGGATGGAACAAGAAAGAGAACGAGGGATTACAATCCAATCGGCTGCTATTTCTTGTTCATGGAAAGGTTACCACGTTAACATTATCGACACTCCTGGTCACGTAGACTTTACTATTGAAGTAGGTCGTTCATTACGTGTTCTTGATGGTATGGTTTCTGTTTTTTGTGGTGTAGCTGGCGTTCAGCCGCAGTCAGAAACGGTGTGGAAGCAAGCGACTCGTTACAATGTTCCATCTATTATTTTTGTAAATAAGATGGATCGTATTGGTGCTGATTATTTCAAAGTGATCAAAGATGTTAATGAACGTCTCAATGGTAACGCTTTGGCTATGCAAATACCTGTTGGTTCAGAAGAAAATTTTAAAGGTCTCGTTGACGTTTTATCTAATAAAATGGTTCTTTACGGCGATGACAAAGGTGTTGAATCTAATTGGATCGACACTCCTGCAGAGTACGCTGATCAAGTAGTTGAATTGCGTGATGCAATAATTGCACGAGCTGCTGATTTTGACGATGCTCTAGCAGAAAAATATTTAGATGGTAAAGAAATAGCTATTGATGAAATAAAAGCAGCTCTTCGTAAGGGTGTTTTACAACGTCAAGTATTTCCTGCTTTTTGTGGTACAGCATTCAAGAACAAAGGTATTCAACCTATGCTTGATGCTGTTATTGACTATTTACCGTGTCCTTTGGATCTTCCGCCAGTAGTTGGTGAAAATCCTGATACAGGTAAAGAAGAAACAAGAGCAGCGGATGCATCAGCTCCATTTGCGGGCCTTGCATTTAAAATTATGACAGATCCATTTGTGGGTGTTTTATCATATGTTCGTGTGTATTCAGGTAGCTTATCTGCTGGTTCTTATGTATTAAATTCTACAACTGGTAGCAAAGAACGAGTAAGTCGCTTAGTCAGAATGCATTCAAACAAGCGTGAAGAAATTCAATCAGTTGAAGCGGGTGATATTGTTGCATTAGTTGGTCTTAAAGATATTAAGACTGGTGATACAGTAACAGATATTAAATTCCCTATTTTGCTTGAAAACATTGATGTTCCAATTCCTGTTATTTCTGCTTCTGTTGAGCCTAAAGCAAAAGGTGATTATGAAAAAATGATCACTGCTTTAAGAAAAATGACTCAAGAAGATCCTTCATTTAAATTGAATTATAATGAGGAAACTGGTCAAACAGTTATCGCAGGTATGGGTGAGCTTCATCTTGAAATTCAAGTTGATCGCTTACGACGTGAACATAAAGTTGATGTTGAGCAAGGTAAGTTACAGGTTGCTTATAAAGAAACCATTCAAAAATCAGTTGATATTGAAGGTAAGTATATTAAGCAATCAGGTGGACGCGGTCAATACGGTCACGTTTGGTTAAAACTTGAACCTCTAGAAAGAGGCAAGGGTTTTGAATTTGAAAACAAAGTTGTGGGTGGTACAATTCCAAGAGAATATATCCCTGCAATTCAAAAAGGTCTTGAAGAAGCTATTACAACAGGTATTCTTGGTGGATATCCAGTTGTTGATATCAAAGCTTCTGTGTATGATGGTTCTTATCACGATGTCGACTCATCAGAAATGGCGTTTAAGGTTGCAGCTTCTATGGCGTTAAAGTCAGGTATGAAGATTGCAAATCCAACGTTGCTTGAGCCTATAATGAAGGTTGAAGTGGACACACCAGATGAGTACGTCGGGGATGTTATGGGTGACCTTAACTCTCGTCGTGGTAGAATTCTTGGTATGGAAGAAAAAGGTAAGGGACAGCAGGTTATACGCGCAGAAGTTCCTCTTAATGAAATGTTAGGTGGATATTCAACTACGCTTCGTTCCTTAAGTAAGGGCCGCGCTAGTTACTCAATGGAATTTGAGTGCTACCGTGAAATGCCTAAGAATGTAGAAGAAGAAGTTTTAGGAAAAAATAAATAGTGCTTTCTAGCGATTTCAGGAGTATTTGCTATGGCAAAAGACATATTTGAACGTAATAAACCGCACGTTAATATTGGTACTATTGGTCACGTTGACCATGGTAAAACCACATTAACTGCGGCAATTACTAAGGTTTTGTCAGATAGAGGTTTAGCTGATTTTAAAGCGTTCGATCAAATCGATAACGCTCCAGAAGAAAAGGCGCGTGGTATTACCATCGCAACCTCTCACGTTGAGTATGAGACAGATAAACGTCACTATGCGCACGTTGACTGTCCTGGTCACGCTGACTACGTAAAAAACATGATTACTGGTGCGGCTCAAATGGATGGTGCAATTCTTGTTGTATCAGCTGCGGACGGCCCTATGCCACAAACTCGTGAGCATATTCTTCTTGCGAAGAACATCGGTGTTCCTGCATTAGTAGTCTTCTTGAACAAAGTAGATATGGTTGATGACCCTGATATGGTGGATATGGTTGAAGAAGAAATTCGTGACCTTCTTAAGAAGTACGATTTCCCTGGCGACACAATTCCAGTTATCAAAGGATCAGCTCTTCAAGCATTGCAAGGTATTCCTGCAGGCGTTGAATCTATTAATAAGTTAATGGATGCTGTTGATGCGTCTATTCCAGATCCTATCCGTGATATTGACAAGCCATTCTTGATGCCAGTTGAAGGTGTATTTACGATTTCAGGTCGTGGTACTGTTGCAACCGGTAGAATTGAACGTGGTAAAGTTAAGACCGGTGAAGATGTTGAAATTATTGGTTTTGGTAAAACCTTTAAAACAACTGTTACTGGTGTTGAAATGTTTAGAAAAACATTAGACAACGGTCAAGCTGGTGATAACGTAGGTCTTCTCCTCCGTGGTATTAAAAAAGAAGATATTGAACGTGGTATGGTTATTGTCAAACCGGGCAGTATCACTCCACATAGAAAGTTCAAAGCTGAAATTTACGTTTTAACTAAAGATGAAGGTGGCCGTCACAGTCCATTCTTCTCTGGGTACCGTCCTCAGTTCTATCTTAGAACTACAGACGTTACAGGCGTTGTAACACTTGAAGCTGGGCGTGAAATGGTTATGCCTGGTGACAACGTGTGTGTCGAAGTTGAATTGATAGCACCGATTGCTATGGAAAAAGATCTCCACTTCTCTATTCGTGAAGGTGGTAGAACTGTAGGTTCCGGTGTTGTTTCAGAGATCATACAATAAGGTTTAAGTTAGATGAAAAAATCTAAAATTCGTTTGACTCTTAAGTCCTATGATCATCAATTGTTAGATAAGGCTGTTAAAACAATTTGTTTGACAGCTAAAAGGACGGGTGCACAGCTTGTGGGCCCGGTTCCTATGCCTAATAGAAAGAAGTGCTTTACAGTTCTTCGTTCTCCTCATATCGATAAAGAATCGAGAGAGCAGTTTGAATTAACAACTCATTGCCGCATTTTAGACATAGTTTCTCCGTCTGATCAAACAATGGATGCGTTAATGAAGTTAAGCATTTCGTCCGGTGTTGATGTTGAGATTAAATAAGTAAGTGAAGGAAGGCTCTTCATGGTAGGTGGTTTTTGGGGAAAAAAGCTCGGTATGACTCAGCTTTTTTCCGATAACAAGGTCGTCCCTGTGACTGTTATAGACGTTTCTTCTTGGTTTATTACTGATGTAAAAACCAAAGAAAGAGATGGTTACTGTGCAGTTCAGGTAGGACGCGTAAGAAAACGTTTTGAGCAGGAAACCTTCGCTCCTGCATGGTTACAAGATAAAAAGAAATTCTTTCTTTTTGTTCGTGAAATTCCTGTGCAGCAAGTAGCAGAAAATATTGTTATCGGCGCTCAAGCAGATTTTTATAATCTGTTTGCAGAAGGCGAAGTTATTAATGTTACTGGGGTTACCAAAGGGTGTGGATTTGCTGGTGTAGTTCGTCGTCATGGTTTTGCTGGTGGACGTAGTAGTCACGGTAGCATGATGGGTAATCGTCCAGGATCTATTGGATTCATTGGTAAGAGCGGTAAGGTTATTAAGGGCAAAGCATTGCCTGGTCATATGGGTGTCGATAAAGTTACAATGCGTAATCTTCAAATGGTAAAAATTTTGCAAGAACAACGTGCTGTAGCTGTTAGAGGATCAGTGCCTGGTAAAGCTGGATCATTAGTTTTTGTACGCAAGGCAGGATAAAACATGACAAACAAGAAAATAATCCAAGTTAATCCAACTAATGGAACTGTTCTTTGCGCACAAGACTTAGGTATTGTAGCTGTTGATAAAGAACATTACGGTTCTCCGAAGAATTTTTCTGTAGCTGTTCGAGTTTTATTACAAAACTGGCGTCAAGGCACAGTTGCTTGTAAAAATAGAAGTCAAGTTTCAGGGTCTAATAGAAAACCTTGGAAGCAAAAAGGAACTGGTCGTGCTCGTGCTGGTGCTGTTACTTCTCCTATATGGAGAGGCGGCGGTATTGTCTTTGGACCACAAGCACGCGTAAGAAGTCTTCGAGTTTCTAAAAAACTTTGGAAAGTCGTTGCTTTGGAATTGTTACATAAAGTTCTCAACAACCAAAGATTATTGGCGGTTGATTGGGCTTTAGAAACAGATAGACCGAATACTAAGCAAGCATATGTAGCATTGAAAAATGCAGGAATTGCAGGTGTGCAAATTAATGTTTTCCTTAATCCTCAAGATGGTAAAACAGTTGCTTCATTTGTAAATATTCCTAATGTTCGTGTTGTTTATATGGATGCTCCTAATGCATACGATTTATCTGATGCACAGTATTGGGTAGTATTTAAAAATAATATGGACGCCTTTAAGAAGATGGTGATGCAATGGACATAAAAATTTATGATATTATCAAAGGCCCTATAGTTACCAACAAGGCTTACAAGATTAATAGTGCATTTAATAAACTTGTTCTTGAAGTTCATATGCATGCTAATAAGCCTTTGGTAAAAGAAGCTTTAGAAAAATTATTTGAGGTAAAGGTTGATACGGTTAGAATATTAATTCGTAAGCCAAAATTACGTTTAGTTAATAGACGACCTGTTACTGGAAAATATTCTAAAAAAGCTATAGTGACTCTTAAAAAGGGTTACTCTTTAGACATGTTCAAACAATCAGAAATTAGCAGCGCTGCGCGAGGATATGCAGGAAAAGCTGTAGCAAAGGTTGAACAGGAGTAAACGATTATGGCAATTATAACTAGAAAACCAAGAAACCCTTCTTTGCGATTTCAGACATTCTTATCATCTGATGATATTACGCAAACAACTCCAGCTAAAGGTTTGGTAGTTGGTCTTAAAAAGAGTGGTGGACGTAACGCTTATGGGCGTATTACGGTTCGTCATCGTGGAGGCGGGGCTCGTAGAAAATATCGTGTTATTGATTTTTTGAGAAATACTCGTGACATCGAAGGTGTTATTAAGACAGTCGAATACGATCCAAATCGTAACGTTCGTATTGGCTTAGTTGCATATAAAAATGGTGTTAAAAAGTATATTCTTCTTCCTCTTGGTTTAAAAGTTGGAAGTAAGATATATGCTGGTAACGATGTAGAAGCAAAACCAGGTAACGCTATGCCTTTAAAAGGTATACCTGTAGGTTTTACTATTCATAATGTGGAAGTCAAACCAGGATCAGGCGGTACTTTTGCTCGTAGCGCAGGAACTTCAGTTCAGCTTATGGCGAAGACAGAAGAACATGCAACATTACGTATGCCTTCTGGAGAAATCCGTATGGTACATCTTAATTGTTGGGCTACTATCGGTGAGCTTGGCAATGCTGATTACAAAAATATCACATGGGGTAAAGCTGGTAGAACAAGACATCTAGGATTTAGATCATCTGTTCGTGGTATGGCTATGAACCCTGTTGACCATCCTCATGGTGGTGGTGAAGGCCGTTCTAAGTCAGGATCACATCCACAATCTCCATGGGGTAAAGGATGTAAGGGTACAAGAACGCGTAAGCGCAAAGACCCTCTGATTTTGAAGAGACGGAAGTCAAAAAAAGATAAATAATCAATAGTGGAAGATAGTGAGCTATGAGTCGTTCAACGAGAAAAGGTCCTTTTGTAGATGTCTCTCTGGTACAAAAAATCCAGAAGGCAAAAGCAGATAAAAAAAACGAAGCGGTTAAGACCTGGTCCCGCAGAAGCATGGTGATTCCTGAATTTATTGGGCATACTATTGCAATCCATAATGGCAAGAAATTTGTTTCAGTATTTATTACTGAAGATATGGTAGGCCATTACCTAGGTGAGTTTTCTCCAACGAGAACATTCCGATTGCATAGTGGTCAGCGTAAAGCTGGGGTTGCTCAAAAGTAGTAATTAGGATACACTAGAGAGCAAATTATAATAATGAATTTGAGGCTATATATGCAATTTAAAGCAAATGCGAAACAAATTCCTATTTCTCCTTACAAATTACGTGCCCTTGTTGACGTAGTTCGTGGGAAGAATGCATTGTTTGCTTTACAGTGGCTTGCAACGCAGTCTTTACGACGTGTTCAACCTATCAAAAAGGTTATAGAGTCAGCTGTAGCAAACGCTAAAGATCTAAAAGGAATTGAAAAACAGGATCTTTGGCTAAAAGATATTCGTGTGGATCAAGGCAGAATATTCCAATATTTTAAGCCTGGTTCATTTGGACGAGCTGCTGCCCAGCGCAGAAGATTCAGTCATATTAGTGTGGTGTTAGAATCTAAAGAACAACAACCAGCTAGAGAGGCTTAGTGTGGGACAAAAGGTAAATCCAAAAGGATTCAGAATTGGGGTTTATAGAGATTGGGATGCCCGTTGGTTTGCTCGTGATGGGTATGGCGATCAGCTTTTAGAAGACTTGGCAATACGTAAATTTGTAAATCAAAAATTACGCAGTGCAGAAGTTGCTCGTGTTGAAATTGAAAAAGCTGGCGATAGCGTTCGAGTGATTATTCATTCGGGTCGTCCGGGTATTGTAATTGGTAAAAAAGGTCAAGATATTGATACGTTGCGCAAAGATATTGCAAAGCTTATCAAAAAAAATGCGGTTGAGGTTTCTGTTCAAGAAGTTAAAGCCCCAGATCTTGATGCTACACTAGTTGCTAAGAGTATTGCAGAACAATTAGAAAAACGTTCAAGCTACAAAAAAGCTATGAAAAGAGCTTCATTATCTGCTTCAAAAGCAGGTGCTCGTGGTATGAAAGTTTGTTGTTCTGGTCGTTTAAATGGTGCTGAAATTGCACGCTCTGAATGGCTTCGTGTTGGCTCTGTTCCTTTACATACTCTCCGTGCAGACATTGATTATGGTTTTGCAGAGGCAAATACTACTTATGGCAAGATTGGTGTCAAAGTATGGATTAGCCGTGGTGACTATCAGCTTGCATAAGACGAAGAGAGATACAATATGTTGATGCCAAAAAAGACTAAATATAGAAAGCAACAGCGTGGTTCACGTAAGGGGCTTTCAAAGGGGTGCCGTACCGTTGCGTTTGGTGAATATGGGCTTGAAGTTGTTGATCCAGCATGGGTTACAGCACAGCAAATAGAATCAATTCGTGTTACGATGGCAAGAAAGTTGAAGAAAGAAGGAACCTTCTTTTTAAGACTTTTTCCAGACAAGCCTGTTACTAAAAAGCCTGCAGAAACTCGTATGGGTAAGGGAAAAGGAAATCCTGAAGTATGGGTTGCTGTAGCAAAACGCGGTAGAGTAATTTGTGAATTAGGTGGTGTTACTGAAGCAAATGCACGTTTAATATTTGGAATTGTGAAATCAAAACTTCCTATGAAGACAAAATTTGTTAAACGAGAACTGCAAGTTCAGGTAGAACAACAAATTCAAAATGAACAAGAGGTTATGCAATGAAATCAAATATTAACGAAGAATTAAAGAATTTATCTTCAGATGAGTTAGAGCTAAGAATAGATGATTGGAGACGCCAATTATTGGGTCTTCGTTTAAGTTCGGTGACTTCTCATGTTAAAGATTATTCTCAGTTCAAAAAAATACGTAGAAATATTGCCAGAGGCTTAACTTTGCTTGGGCAAAAGTGTGATGATTGCGTTTGCGATAGCAAATAGGGAAGAAATTTGATGGATACGCAAAATAAAAATAAACGTTTATTTGTAGGGGAAGTTCTTTCCGACAAAATGGATAAGACTGTGGTAGTCTCTGTAGAGAGAGTATTCAGACATCCTATGTTTGGAAAAGTTCTTAAAGAAAAGAAAACGTATAAAGTTCATGATCCGAAAGAACAGGCATCTGTTGGGGATATTGTTGAATTTTATGAAGGTCGTCCTGTTTCAAAAACTAAGTATATGTATCTTACTCGTGTAGTAAAAAATGCAGTGCTTGAAGCAAGTGATGCAACATCTAAGGATCAATTATGATACAAAAACAATCATACCTTCAGGTAGCAGATAATTCGGGCGCTAAAGAAATGCAATGTATCAGTATCATTGGAAGTACCAGAAAGCGTTATGCGTATTTGGGTGACCTTATAAAATGTGCTGTTAAGAAAGCAACTCCTGGCGGTACTGTTAAGAAAAGTGATGTTGTTACAGCAGTGATTGTAAGAACAAAAAAAGAGTTTCGTCGTGAAGATGGAACTTACATTAGATTCGGTGAAAATGCTGCAGTAATCATTAAAGATGGTGAGCCTGTAGCTACTCGTATATTTGGACCTATCGCACGTGAATTACGTGCTCGTAAGGATTATGTCGGGTATCCGAAGATTATCTCTTTGGCTCCGGAAGTTTTATAGGACGTAAGGATAGAAAACTATTATGATGCGCATAAAAAAACACGACAAAGTTGTCGTAATTTCCGGTAAAGATAAAGGCAAAGAGGGAGAAGTTATAGCCCTGTTGCTGAAAAAAGAAAAAGTTAAGGTACAGGGTGTTGGTATTGTTACAAGGCACGTAAAAGCTCGTCAAAAGGGTGAAGTTTCTGCTATTAGAAAAGAAGAATCTTTCATATACCTTGCTAAGGTGATGCCTATTTGCCCTGCATGTAAAAAACCTTCTCGTGTTGGTAGTAAGCAGCTAGAAGATGGAACTCGCGTAAGAGTTTGTGGTCGTTGTAAAGAAGTTATGTAAGGGTATAAAAAATGGCAAAAGCTCGATTGAATGAACTGTATACCTCAAAGCTACGTGCAGATCTTCAAAAAAAGTTGTCTTTGGACAATGTTATGGAAGTTCCACGTGTTACTAAAATAGTAGTAAACGTAGGTGTTAAGGAAGCTGTTAGTGATAGTAGAATTCTTCAGCATGTTGCAAAGGTTGTTGCAGCGATTACAGGTCAATTACCAGTTCAAACTCATGCAAAAAAATCTATTGCTGGATTTAAAATTCGTGAAGGTATGCCATTAGGTGTAATGGTTACTTTACGTAAAAGAAATATGTATGAGTTTCTTGATCGCCTTATCAATGTAGCACTACCAAACGTTCGTGATTTTCGCGGTGTTTCTGCAAAATTAGATCGTAGAGGTAATTACAATCTTGGTATTAAGGAATGGACAGTATTTCCTGAAGCTGGTTCTGAAGTAGGAAATAAAGTATATGGTATGAACATTACTATTTGTACAAGTACAGATAATGATCAACATGCAAGTACTCTGCTTGAATCTTTCAATATGCCGTTTCGTTCAAATGTTAAAGAAAAAAAATAATTTAGGTTGATGTATGGCAAAAAAATCTTCAATAGTAAAAAATGAGCGTCGCAAGCGATTGGTCCTTCAGTACAAAGAAAGAAGAGAACAACTTAAAGCGATAGTAAAAAATGCATCTCTTCCGTTACAAGAACGATTAGAAGCGCAAGCAAAATTATCAGCTCTTCCAAAGAATTCTAGTCCTGTAAGAGTGAGAAATCGATGTGCATTGACAGGTCGTGCTCGCGGTTATATGGGTATGTTTAAGCTTTCACGTATTAAGTTTCGTGAATTGGCTTTGGATGGTGTTTTGCCTGGGGTTAAAAAAACAAGTTGGTAATCAACTTTGTATAAGGAACAATAAGTATGTCAATTGATTCTATTGGTAATTTTTTGACCATTATAAGAAATGGTATTATGGCTTCAAAGCCATTTGTCATTGCTCCACATTCAAAAATGAGTGTTGAGTTAATGCGTATTTTAAAAGAAGAAGGCTTCATTAAAAATTTTGAAGTAGATTTAACAGATCCAGTTATTAAGAAAATAAAAGTTGTACTAAAATATGTTCAAGGTGAATCTGTGATTCATAAAATTGTTCGTGTAAGTACACCTGGTAGAAGAGTTTATTCAAAGGTCAAAAACGTTAAGCCAGTTGTTGGTGGTTTTGGTATTTCGATTCTTTCTACAAATCGTGGATTAATGACTGATAAGCAAGCCAAAGAGCCGCAATTAGGTCTTGGTGGTGAAGTTATCTGCAAGGTTTGGTAGGGAAAAATTATGTCAAAAATTGGAAGAAAACCGATAAAACTTAACAGTGTAGCTGTTGAAGTTAAAGGACAAGAAATTCATTACAAAGGCCAATTTGCTTCTGGTGTTCACAGTATACCAGCAGAGCTTGGTGTTGTTCTTAATTCTGATACAATTGCTTTAGTTGTAGCAATAGCAAATAGAGATACCAATCGTTTATGGGGTCTCCATAGAGCTTTATTGGCTTCAAAAATTGATGGTGCTTTTAAACCATTTGAAAAACAAGTGAAAATTACTGGGTTAGGTTATAAAGCAATACCTCAAGGTAAAAAAATAGAATTTTCACTTGGGTATAGTCATAAGATTTATTTTGACTTGCCTGAAGGTGTAACAGTTGAAACAGATAAAACTGGTCAATTGGTAACTGTAAAATCTTCGGATAAGCAGTTAATGGGTGAGGTTTGTGGAAAATTTAGACGATTGAGACCTACAGAACCTTACAAAGGAACAGGTGTTCTTGTTGCTGGCGATCTTTTCATTAAGAAAGCTGGTAAGGGTAAGGGTAAATAATCAATTGTTTAGGTATGGTCTAAGTTAGAGGAACAAAACGTGTCAGTTCAACGTAAAATTGAAAAACAAAAAGTAAGAAGAGCTCATTCTGTGCGTGCTAAATTGCGCAGAAATAGTTCTCTTCCACGAGTTTCTATTTTTAGAAGCCTTAATGAAATCTATGCGCAAGTTATAGATGATGCACAACACGCGACTCTTGTAAGTACTTCTTCTTTAGTGATGAAGAATTTAGAAGGTTCAAAAACAGATGTTGCGCGTGCTGTTGGTTTAGAATTAGCGAAATTAGCCTTAGAAAAGGGTATTACGCGAGCAGCGTTTGATAGAGGTAGATTCTTATATCACGGACGAGTTAAAGCTTTGGCAGAAGGACTTCGTGAAGGTGGCTTGCAAATTTAGTGTAATAGGTCAAAAATGAAAAATGTAACCGAATTCAATAAAGAAGAACTTTCAAAAGAACAATCAGCTAATTGGGTTGATTGTGTCATTAACGTTCGAAGAGTAACTAAAGTAACTAAAGGCGGAAAAAGATTTTCTTTCTCAGCTTTAGTTGTTTCAGGTGATCAAAAAGGACGCGTTGGTCTTGCTCAAGGTAAAAGTCGTGAAGTATCTGCTGCAATTGCTAAAGCAACAAATAGAGCTCGTAAAAACCTTGTAGAAATTCCATTGCGTGGCTCAACTATTCCTTACAATGTTAAGGGAAAGCATGGAGCAAGCAAAGTTATTATGTGTTCAGCTTCAAAGGGTACCGGTCTTATCGCTGGTGGCGCAGTCCGTTTAATTATGGAAGCACTTGGAGTTAAAGATATTTTAACAAAATCTTTAGGTTCATCTAATCGTAATAATACAGTTAAAGCAGCGCTTAATGCGTTGTCACAACTAAGATCTGCACAAACAATTGAAAAATTACGTGGCAGAACTATCGATCAAATCATGAAAGGCAGCCATGAACGGTCTAAGTAATAGAGTTGAAATTACAGAAAAACGCAAACGTATTGGTCGCGGTGGTAGCCGTGGAGGTACTTCTGGTAAAGGTAACAAAGGGCAAAAAGCTCGTTCCGGTGCTGGAAGAAAAATTTCTGCGGGATTTGAAGGCGGACAAATGCCTTTGCATCGTAGATTGCCAAAACGTGGGTTTAAAAATACTCGATTTGCAACTGTAGTAGAAATTATCAATTTGGAACAATTAGAAAGATTTTTTGTTGAAGGCGATCAAGTCAACAGAATCTCTTTAATCGAAAAAGGTTTGCTTACTAGAAATAGTGGGCCAGTAAAATTGTTGGGTAAAGGCGAACTTTCTAAAAAGCTCATCGTAACAGTTGATGCTTGCAGTGAATCTGCTTTGGAAATAGTTAAAGGCCGTGGTGGTGAGGTTAATTTAATAAAAGAGGCGTGAAACAGTGATCAATCTACGAAACTTCAAGAACATTTTTTCTGTTCCTGAATTAAGAAGAAAAATAGCATTTACGCTTGGTGTCTTGATTGTGTATCGCATTGGTTCTTATATACCTGTCATAGGTGTTGACGTAAATAAGCTCCATGATTTTATGCAACAATCAAGTAAATTGAGTGGATTGCTCTCTTATTTGGATATTTTTTCCGGGGGTGCACTTGCTCAATGTACGTTATTTGCTTTAAGCGTTGGACCGTATATTACGGCTTCGATTTTTATGCAAATTTTGGGACATTCTATTCCTGAATTGGAACAGCTTCTTAAGGAAGGCGACTATGGAAGACGCCTTGTTAATCAGTATACTCGTTATTTAGCTCTTGGGTTAAGCATTCTTTATAGTTCTGCGTATGCAGGGTTTTTAGAATCTAATGGGTTAGTGATTTCGCCAGGTTGGACGTTCCGTTTCGTATTTATCCTTTCACTCTCTGTTGGCTGTATGGCTGTAATATGGCTTGGTGAACAGATTCAATTATTTGGTATTGGCGGTGGAAGTTCTATGATTATTTTTGCAGGTATTGTTGGAAGACTTCCTGACAATGTGCTTAGAACTATTCACGCAGTCCAAACTTCTCGTTTAGATAGTGTAATTGCAATACTTATTTGGGTATTTTTAATAGCCATAGTTTCATGCATTATTCTTCTTGAACGTGGTGACAGAAAGATACCTGTTCAATATGCCCGTCGTGTTATTGGTAATAGAGTATATGGTGGACAAAATACCTATATTCCTTTCAAAATTAATAATGCGGGTGTTATTCCGGCTATTTTTACAACATCAGTATTAGGATTTATAGTGGGCGCATTTGGAGTTTTATCCAGATGGTTTAAGCCTTTCTCATATGTTGTAGATAAACTTGCTTGGACTGGTGTTTTATACAACGTATTACAATTAATTTTTATTGTATTTTTCTATTTCTTGTACACTTCTTTCTCGTTTGATCCAGTTGAGATTGCTGATAATATTAAGAAAAGTGGTGGTTTTGTACCGGGATTAAGACCTGGTAAAAAAACAGCTGAGTTCTTTGATCATGTTTTGACAAGATTAGGCTTAGTAGGAGCTGTGTATTTAGGTATATTAGCATTGTTACCAAATCTTATGGCAGCAACTTTAAATATGCCTTTTATGATAAGCGGTACATCATTACTTATTATGGTAGGTGTTGCTCTTGATACATCTGCTCAAGTTGAATCACATTTAATTGAGCATAATTATGAAGGGTTTTTGTCTGCAGGTAGGTTAAAAAAGCGAGGATCATCGAGTTGAGCAGCATTAGACAAATCATTATATTTTTAGGTGCTCCTGGTTCTGGTAAAGGTACTTTATCTAGAATGTGCGTAGATAAGCTTGATTGGAAGCAACTTTCAACCGGGGATTTATGCAGACAGCATGTGCAGGCTGGAACAGAAATTGGTAAGGAAATAGATTTTACTCTGAAATCTGGTACACTTGTACGTGATTCTGTGATCATTGACATGGTTGCTCAGTGGCTTGCTACGCAAGTACAGGACGCTGATAGCGTTATCTTAGATGGCTTTCCAAGAACAGTCGTTCAAGCACGTAGCTTTATAGCAATGATGGATGGTTCTTTTGAAAATGTTACATTAAAAGTGTATCAACTCATTGTTCCAGATTCTGAAATTGTTAAGCGTTTGTCATCTCGAGTGGTTTGCTCTAATAAAGAATGTCAGGCTATTTATTCTGAACGGTTATTAGGCTCATCCGAGTGGCACACTAAAAAGTGTGATGTTTGTGGACATAGCTTGGTTAAGCGCAATGACGACACAGTTGAAAAAATACATGCTCGATTAGTTAATTATCATCATCATATAGAACAGTTATTGGAGTACTATAGAAATATTGGATGCCAAGTAATTGATATCAATGCTGATGTCCCTACTGAGGAAATTTTTCAAGAAATTTTGTATTATGAAAGAATCACTCAATGATTTTGATTAAGAACAAAATGGCTTTTACAAAAATGGAAACAGCGGGGCAGTTGTTAGCGAGTATATTTGAAGATATTAAAATAGTTATTACACCTGGTATTTCAACGTATGAAATAGACAGCTGGTTTGCACAACAATTGAAATCTAAAGGTCTCACTTCTGAAATGAAGGGGTATGCTGGTTATAAATATGTAACATGTGTGTCTCTTAATGATGAAGTTGTTCATGGAGTACCGTCAAAACACAAGGTTTTACAATCGAAAGATCTTGTAAAGATAGATGTGTGTGCTTCATGGAAAGGATATTGTGCAGATATGGCGAGATGTTTTTTTGTTGATGAGCCTACGAGTGCTCAAGCAGAGAAATTAGTCATGATAGCTCAAGCATCTTTAGATAAAGGAATAGCTCAAGCTGTTCCTGGAAATAGATTAGGTGATATCTCTGCGGCTATTCAAAAAGAAGTTGAGAATAATGGTTTTGGGGTAGTTCGTGATTTTGCAGGACATGGCATAGGTAAATCTATGCATGAAGAGCCTGAGCTTTTAAATTATGGATTTGCTGGTCAAGGGCCCGTTCTTAGAGAAGGCATGGCTATTGCTCTTGAGCCGATGATTACAGTTGGTTCATACGAAGTTTATGTTACTGAGGATGAGTGGACAGTGAAAACAGAAGATAAAAGTTTGGCTGCGCATGTAGAAGACACGGTTTTTATTACAGCGCAGGGTCCGAAAATATTAACAAGGTTAGAAAGTAAGGGGAGGTAAGGAAAAGTTATGAGTAAACAAAAAGAAGATGTTATCCGTATGGATGGCATAGTTCAAGAAACGTTGCCTAACGCAATGTTTCGTGTTGAAATTGAAGGTGGACATGTTGTTTTAGGGCATGTTTCAGGTAAAATGCGTATGAATTACATTCGTATTTTACCGGGAGATAAAGTTGCATTGGAGCTTTCTCCCTACGATTTGAGTCGTGGTAGAATTGTGTTGCGCTATAAGAATTAATGAGCATACAAGGTGAACTGATGAAAGTAAGAACGTCTGTAAAAAAAATGTGTGGTGACTGTCGAATTGTTCGACGAGGCCGTATTATTCGCGTTATTTGTAAAAAAAGTTTACGACATAAACAACGCCAAGGTTAGTCAGGAGTATAGATACTATGGCACGTATAGAAGGTGTAACATTACCGTACAATAAACGTATAGAATACGGTTTAACGTACGTATTTGGTATTGGATTGAAAACTTCACAAACGATTCTTCAAAAAGTGAATGTTGATTTCAATACTCGTGTAAAAGATTTGTCTGATGAAGCAGTTGCTGCTATTCAAAAAGAGATTACGAACAACTACCGAGTTGAAGGTGATTTGAAAAAAGAAATCACTTTGAATATTAGACGTTTGCAAGAAATTGGATCTTATAGAGGTCTACGTCATAAGAAGGGATTACCTGTTCGTGGTCAAAGAACAAAGACTAATGCTCGTACCAGAAAAGGTCCTCGCAAGTCAGGAAATGTAATAGCTGCTAAAAAGAAAACTACGAAGAAGTAAGGTAATCTAGAATGGCTTATAAACAAAAATCAAAAAAGCAAAAAAAAGCGCGTATTGAATCTGCTATAGCACACGTTCAATCATCTTTCAATAATACGCTTGTATCTATCACCACTATGGAAGGTGATGTGTTATTGCGTTGTAGCGCTGGTAAGCTTGGATTTAAAGGTGCTCGTAAAGGGACTCCTTTTGCAGCTACTCAAATTGGGCTTACATTAGCAAAAGACATGGCTCCACTAGGCATTAAAGTTATAGAAGTTAACTTACAAGGCCCTGGTGCTGGACGTGACTCTATTGTAAGAGCGTTTCAATCTTCAGGAATCGCAGTTTCTATGTTGAGAGATGTTACACCATTACCTCATAATGGTTGCCGTCCTCCAAAGAAACGACGAGTGTAATTTATAGAGTGCTTTTAGGAAGTTATGAATAAAAAAAATCAAAAAAATTCACCAGTAGAACAAGATTTAGGTACTCGCGCTGAGCAAAAAGCTGTAAGAGCTTCGAGCAAAAAGTTGTCTGAGTACGGTAAACAGTTACTTGAAAAGCAAAAAGTTAAAAAAATGTACGGTCTTCGTGAAAAACAATTCCGTCGTTTTTTTAGAGAAGCTTCTCGTCAACAAGGCGCTCCAGGGGAAAATCTCTTGAGCCTTCTTGAACAAAGATTAGATAATATTATCTATCGTTTGAAGTTAGCAGTAACTCGTCGTCAAGCAAGACAGATCGTTGTACATGGTCATATTCTTGTAAACGGTAAACGTGTTTACTCTCCTTCATCACTTGTTCATGTAGGGGATACAGTTTCTTTTGTTGATAATGTTGCATCAAAAACTCAGTTCGTTGAACAAGTTATTGATAAACGTTTGAATATTGGTATCAAAGTTCCTGAATGGTTAGAGCTTAATAAGCAAGATCGTAAAGGACAAGTACTTCGTCGCCCAGTTAGATCTGATATTCAAGTTCCAATCGAAGAACATATGATTGTCGAATTGTATTCTAAATAATTGTAAGTGAAGTATATGGTGTGCGTAATTATGTGTGGGGGATTGTAAATGAATAGAGAATATCAACCGCTTACTATTCCACGTGTTACGTGGGATAAAAAGTCCATGACAAGTGGATTTGGTGAATTGACTGCTCAGCCTCTAGAGCCAGGCTTTGGTATGACTTTAGGTAACGCGCTTCGACGCATCCTTCTTGGGGGTGTTGAAGGTTCAGCGGTAACTTCAGTTATTATCAAAGGGGTAAACAATGAGTTTGCTGTTGTTCCTGGTGTAGTTGAAGATGCAATGCAGTTATGTTTAAATATTAAACAGATTGTAGTGTCTAGCAAAGATGGCAAACCTGGTAAAATGCGTTTGCATGTTAAAGATGGTGCTATTGCTCGTGTAGCAGATATTGTAGCAGATGAAAATCTAGAACTTATCAATACTGACCACGTACTTGCGCATGTAGCTGCTGAAGGTGAACTTGAAATAGAATTTTTTGTACAATCTGGTCGTGGGTATAAAACTGCTCAATGGCCTGAAGGTAAAACACTTCAAGAAGATTCAAGAATCTATCTTGATGCTATGTTTTCACCAATTACAAAAGTTAGTTTTAACATAGAAAAAACACGTGTTGGTCAGGAAATCGATTACGATAGATTGATTTTACAGATTCATACTAATGGTTCTGCTCAGCCAACCGATGTTTTTCATTATGCAGTTTCTGTTCTTCGTACTCAATTAGAACACTTCTTGATTACAGGCGAAATTCCATTTAATGAAATTTCTACACCTCCAAAAGAGGATGTTAAAGTTAAACAAGATCAAGGGATGAACATCCAATTAAAAGGTGTTTCAGTCGATCTTTTACTTAAGCCAATTGATGAATTGGAACTTTCAGTTAGAGCTCATAACTGTTTAATGAATGCGAACATAAAACGCATTGTTGACCTTGTGAACCTTTCTGAAGATGATGGCCTTCGTATCAAAAACTTTGGTCGTAAGTCGCTCAATGAAGTAAAAGAAAGTATGAAAACTTTTGGTCTTTCTTTCGGTATGAATATCAGTGAGGACGATCTTAAGCAAGTAATGCAAGAACATGGCATTACACCTCCTGAAGAATCATACGATGATGAAGATGATGACAATGATGATCTCGATTAATAAGGAACAGCGATGAAACATCAAATAAATAAAAGAAAACTAAACGTAACTCCTTCTCATAGAAAAGCTTTGCTTCGTAACCAAGTAATTCATTTGATTACGTACGGTAGCTTGACCACAACTCGTGCTCGTGCAAAAGAAGTTCAAAGACTTGCTGAAAAGATTGTTACAAAAGCTCGCGTAGGGAACCATTTCAATGCTCGTAGACAAGTAAAAGCATTGTTACCTTACAAAGAAGAAGCATTAACAAAATTGTTTCATGAAATTGCTCCTCGCTATGTCGAAAGAAATGGCGGTTACACTCGCTTAATTCCATTAGGCAAGCGTATCAGTGATACAGCAACAATTGCAAAACTTGAATGGGTTATGTAAGAAGTCTTTTCTTATTTAAACTATCAAAAATTAATGAGTCTCTCAGAAATTTACTTTCTGCCGAGACTCATTTTTTTTGTCAAGAAGTGTAGTAATAGGAATTGTTTTTTTAGATAAATAAAAACAGTTATTAAAGGTCTAAGTAGATCAGATTTTAAAAGTTGTAAATATTCAGTTGATTACGCTAGCTCACGAATAGTCACTAGCGAGCCTTGATTTTCTTTTTCAATAATAAAGTGAACGGGGAATTGATCTTTCATGGTTGTCAGATGTGAGACAATAATAACTTTTTCAAAGTCATCTTGAATTTTGTAAATCACATCCATGATTCGTGAGAGGCCCTCTTCGTCTTGTGAACCAAAACCTTCATCTATGATCAGTGTTTGGAGCGATGTTCCTGCGCGGCGAGCAAGTAATTTTGATATAGCAATGCGGAGCGCAAAGTCTATTCTAAAAGCTTCACCTCCTGAAAACATTTCATACGGACGGATGCCGTTGCTATCTGATATATTAATATCTAGTGTCTCTTTGGTTCCACCTTTTTTTAAGTCGCGTAGTGATTCGATAAAAATATGAGTTTGGTTATCCGTTAATTTACTTAAAAGATCATTTGCTTCTTGTTCAATCTCTGGCAATGCATCTTCTATAAGCAGCGCTTGCAGGCCATCCTTGCCATATGCAGAGGCTACATCAGCATAGTCATGTGCATGTGTTAACAATTCTACTGCTTGTGCTTCATATTTTACTTGTTCTTTTTGTTGGGTTTGTAATTTTTGAAACGAACTTTCAAGCCCACCTTTTTCTTGTAAAAGTTGAGCTTTAGTTGTTTGAAGCCCTGCTAATTGCTGCAGGTACATTGCTTCTTGTTGTTTAAGTAGACCCATTTCAGTAGTAAGCGCTGTTTGTTGTGTTGCAATAGCGCGGTATCCAGAGCTTTCTTTATTTCTTTTTTTGATGGAAACACACAGCTCATGAATCATATGTTTACGTTCTTGTTGAAGGCCAGTTTGTTGTGCAACCATAAACCATTGTTGTTCTTGTTTTTCAATTGTTTGCAGCTCTGCGCGCAATTTTTCTTGCAATTGTGCATTAGGTAGTACTGTTGCAAGTTCTGTTTCTGTAGTGCGCTTAAGCTCATGTATTTTTTTATACCGTTCATCATTTTTTATAGAGGTGACTATTTCTTGATTCATGCGTTCAAGAAGTGTTTGTTCTGCTGTAATGAGAGCTTTTTTTTCTTCCAGTTTTTGTTCAAGCGCAGATAATTCTTTCTTTTTCTCATCAAAAATACTGTTTTTTTGAGCATGTTCTTGGAGATGAGTATCAATTTTTTTAGATGCTTCAAGTGCTTTGTGTTGATCGGTTATAACGCCTTTAATCCAGAGAATAAGCCGTTTAAGTTTTGCAAAACGATGAAGTAAAAATTGATCTTGTGTGGATAATTTATTGATTAAAAAACGTTTGCGCGCTTGAGAAACATTTTGTTCGCAAAGCGGACAGCTTGGATTGTTAATGTCATCAATCAATTTTTTCTTGTCGTAAAGATGCTTTAGCTCGTTATTAATAATATTTCCAGCATCGATCCATTTTTGATAAAAAAGTTTATAGCGCTCAAAAAATTTTTGCAGTTCTTGGGTGTCGCTAATCAAAAATTGCGCAGGGGTTTCATTGCGAATTGTTTGTATGGTTGCATCAAGAAGTGCTTGTTCTTGCAGTAGTCGATTGATCTCTTTGTCTGTGTGCGCAATACGGTCTTGTTGTGTGATAACTTCATGCTTAATGCGTTCAAGATTAATTTTTTTATTTTGCACTGCATCGTGGGTACTTTTTTCAAGCACCGTGATCAGTTCTTGTTCTTGTTGTTTATAGGTGACAACAAGTGACCTTAGTTCAAGATTTTTTTCGGTTAGCGCTGTTTGCTTTGTAAGTTGTGCGGCAATTTCCTGTTTGCGAGTTTCTAAATTATCTTTGTCAGGCAGGTGCAAAAGTTGTGCATGATTATGTTTCCATTGAGCAACAAGACTATAAAAGCGTTCTTTCATGGTGGCAGTATCATGCAATGTTCTTTTGTATTCAGCTTCTATTAATGCAATTTTTTGTTGTTCTATCGTTATTTTTTCTTTTTCTTGCGCTATGGTTTTAATCGATCGATCGTAACTGGTTTGTTGAAGATCAAGCTCTTTAAGTGTTGTTTCTACTGTGGTTAGTTTTGCCTGTTCACTTTCCATTGCTAAGCATTCTTGTGCAATATGAAGTGCAAATTTTTTTGCATACTCAGATTCATTCATTAGTCGTTTTGATTCATCGGCTGCTATTTTGCGTGCTTTTTCATATCGATTAAGACCTAAAATTGAGGCTAAAACATCTTTGCGATCTTTAGGTGATTTTTTTGAAAATTCATTCGATTGCCCTTGGCGAATAAATGATGAATTGATAAAAGCATCATAATCAACACCCAGTACTTGATCGATAACTTCCTGTGTTCTGCGGATTGTTTTTTCGGTCAGTGGAACAAAAATATCAGTTTCGGTGTTATAGGTTCCAAAGTCGACATGAGCGCTTGGTTTTCCATATTTCGTGGAAAATACACGACGTACACGGTAGGTTTGTCCGTTTGATATAAAATCGAGACCGACCATCATTTCTGTTTGTCCAAGACGGAGTACCCCTTGATCTGCTTTGGACATGCCACTTGTTTTACGTGCCGACCCCCACAATGCCCAGGTAATTGCATCAAGGAGTGCTGATTTTCCATGTCCATTTTTGCCTGATAAACAGATTAATTTATAAGGACGAAAATCGATTGTTTGGATGGTTGGTCCATAACTTAAAAAATTTTGTAAGCGTAACAGTAGTGGGATCATAGTAAAACCATTTCCTTGCATTGTAATGACGGCAGATTTAGTATACTACCAATCAAGAAAGTTAAAAATAAGTAGTCTATGGAGCTTTAGCATTATGAAAGATCAGATTTTTCGAGCATATGATATTCGTGGAGTGGTAGGGAGTGAATTTGAGATAGATCAAGTCTACGATCTTGGAAGAGCAATCGCTCTGTATTTAGAAGAACAAAATCCTACATTGCGTACTGTAGCTATCGGCATGGATGGTAGAACCCATTCTCCTTATATTAAAGAAGAGCTTTCCCGTGCTCTGCGCATGAGCGGAATCGATGTTATTTTTATTGGTATTTGTATTACACCCGTTGCCTATTTTGCTGAGTATTGGTTGCCAGTTGATGCCGCACTCATGATTACTGCATCTCATAATCCAAAAGAGTATAATGGGATTAAAATAACAGCTGGCAAAAAGCCTGTTGCAAGCGAGCAGATTCAAGCAATAAAAAAGTATTATAAAGAAAAAAAATATATTATTTCCGACATTATTGGCTCCTATATAGAGTATGATTTAGTGACGCAGTATGTCGATTATCTTGTTCGTTTATTCCCACATCTTGTAGGCAGTTCTTATCCTATGGTATTTGATTGTGGCAATGGAGCCTCGGGACGAATCATGATGCAGCTTGTGCAAAAAATGGAGTGGAATTATGCAACCTTGTTATACTCACAAGTTGATGGAACTTATCCAAATCACACAGCCGATCCAACAGAGCTTGAAAATATGCAAGATCTATTAGCAGTTATTACTGCGCATAAGATTCCTTTTGGTATTGGGTTTGATGGTGATGCTGACCGGATGGGAGTGATTACCGATCAAGGAAAACTTGTCGGAGGTGATGTCCTTCTTTCTGGATGGGCTCGAGCACTGGGTAGTAAGGTTGGTCAAGGCAATGTAGTGTATGATGCAAAATGTTCTGATGGCCTTTCAGAAATTATTACACAAAGTGGTCTGACTCCTCTTATTTGTCCGTCAGGTCATTCTTTTATCAAGCAGTCAATGGCTAAAAACAAGGCACTTCTTGCTGGAGAATTAAGCTGTCATTTCTTTTTTCATGATCGCTATTTTGGGTTTGATGATGGTATTTATGCAGCTTTGCGTTTACTAGAATTAATAACAACGTATACTACATCGTTAGATACCATTCTTTCATTATTTCCACGCAGAGAGAGTTCTCCTGAGCTTCGTATTGCATGTAGCTATGCAAGCGACTATGTGGTTGATGGAGTACGGCGGTATTTTGAAGATAAACAGGATCGTAAAATAACAGAGATTGATGGAATACGCGTAGACACTGAACGTGGGTGGGGATTGTTGCGAGGATCCCATACACAGCCGGTGATCTGTCTACGGTTTGAGGCATATACTTCTGATGATTTACAAGAGATCAAAAAAGAATTTATATGTGCGCTTGAACCGTATTTTTCAAAACAATTTCTTGAAAAACAGGTGACATGGTGAGAACGATAGGATTGCATTTACGTTTAACAACAACATTATCTGATCTTATAGATAAGGCGATACGTCAAAAAAGTAACGTTATGCAGTGCTTTTTTATTCTTCAAGAAACACTCAGTTATGTTTCGTTTGAAGAAGGTGAGCTTGAAGCTTGCCGGCAAAAAATTAAAGAAAATTTTAAAGAGGTGTATCTTCATGCTTCTTATTGGGTAAACCTTGCTGGTATGCGCAATAATGGCTGGAGAACATTCAAACGAGAAGTTGAACTTGCTCGTCAACTTGGATTTTCTCATGTGGTTATTCATCCTGGTTCTGCAACCGGTTGTAAAGATCGTCAAGAAGGAATTGTGTATCTTTCTAAAGCACTTAACCGTGCACTAGAAAAATATGATGACATTACCATCGTGCTAGAAAACACTGCCCATGGTAAAACTTCTGTTGGCGGTGATTTAGAAGATTTTAGGGCCCTTATGGCATTGATTACAGAACCGCATCGTATTGCATTTTGTCTTGATACAGCTCATGCCTATGCGTATGGATATGATGTTAGTACAGTTCAGGGACTGGAAGATTTTATTACATTGGTTGACAGTTGTGTTGGCCTTGAAAAAGTTAGAGTACTCCATCTTAATGATTCAGAAAAAGAGCTTGGTTCTCGGATCGATAAACATGCAACACCAGGAAAAGGGCGCATTGGGTTAGAAGCATTACAGCGCTGCATGAATCATCCGAAATTACAGCATGCATCGGTGCTCCTTGAATTACCTGTGTTAGAGGATGCTCAAGAAATAGAATTGCTTGATATGGTTCGTTCTTGGGATAAGTAAAATACCTAGTAAAAAAAAGAGGCAGTTATGATAACAATAGGGCTTAATGGATTTGGAAGAATTGGTAGAAATTTTTTACGAACCATTTACGACACTCCAGAAACAGTACAAAAGATTCAAGTTGCTGCCATCAATGTTGGGCCAGCAAATCCAAAGTTTATTGCGCATAGTTTTAAGTACGATACGTTGTTGGGTACCTATCCTGGTGATGTAAAAATTGATGGTAATTTTTTGATTATCAATGGCCATAAAATACGTGTCTATGCTGAACCAAATCCTGTAAAAATTCGTTGGGCTGATCATAATGTTGCATGGGTTGTAGAAGCTTCGGGTAAATTTACCAAAGCGCAAGATGCAGCCCTTCATATTCAAGCAGGAGCTCAGCATGTTCTTATCTCAGCTCCTTCAGATGATGCTGATGTTACTATAATTCTTGGCGTTAATGATCATGAATATACTGGTCAAGCAATTGTTTCTTTGGGCAGTTGTACTACCAATGCAATTACCCCATTGCTAAAAGTTATCGATCGTCTTTGTATTATTGAATCTGCCTATATGACAACCGTGCATGCCTATACCAATGATCAAGTTTTGCTTGATGTAGATAAATCAGATCCGCGTCGTGCACGCGCAGCTGCTCTTAATATGGTTCCTACAACAACAGGCGCTATGAAAGTTGTAACTAAAGTGTTACCGCATTTGAAAGATAAAATAGAAGGGTGTGCAATTCGTGTACCGGTTGCTAAAGTTTCACTCATTGATTTAAGTTTTATCGCAACAATTCCCATCACAAAAGAATTGATTAATACTGCTCTTGAAGATGCAAAACAAACAGATTTAAAAAATATTTTGGATCTTTCTTTTGAACCCCTTGTTTCATCAGATTTTTATGAAAATGATCATTCAGTTATTATTGATGGCCAGATGACGCAAGTTGTGGGAAGGCTCGGAAAAGTATTTGGGTGGTATGACAATGAATGGGCATATAGTGTTCGCCTTAAAGATTTTTTGTTGAAATTTGCCGCTAAGTAAATGCACGTAATTATAAAGGAAGTTATGTATGAAAAAAGTATACATGCTGCTAACAATTGCGTTAAGTGATTCATTTCTTGCTGCTAGTAGTTATCGTTCAATAGCTGATGGATCGGCGTCAGCATCATCTGCTTCTTCAGGAGCAAAAGGTTCAGGTAAATCGAGTAATTTTTACGAAAAATCATCACCTATTGTACCAAAAAAAGGGGTTAAAGAGGATGCTGCACTTGATAAAGATCTGTGTGCACGGGCAGTGAATACGGTATTTTGTATTACCATGATTAATACAACACAAGAAAAGCTGTTGCTTCGTCATCGTTTACATAATCATTCGGATGTTGTTGAAGATGGTGAATTGCTGTCTGAAGCTATTTTACAAAAAGATATTTTTTCAGATCAAAAGAGTGTTGATGGGTTGCGTGTTGAATTGCAATTTGACAGAGAAGTACAAAAAAAATTTCCATGGCTTTTGCCTCGATCGCATGGGGTTAAGAATGCCTGTCTTTCATTAGTTTCAACATTGCTTTTACATGATAAAGACATAAAAAATAAATTTTTGGTTATGGTAGATGAGCAAGAGCACCCTTTGGTTGCACAGCATAGTGCCGGGCAGGATGCATTTAAGACGGTTATTTTTTCACGGTTATCGGATAAGTCTGAAATTTCATTGATAGCCTCATCAGATCGTACTTTAGAGGATGATGTAAGCTTGCAAAAAGATGGGTTATATCCACATGCTTTTATTATGAATAACGATATAAACTATCATACAGCACAAGGCATAATGGTTACCTTACTACGCACTCATCAAAGTAAATCGCTAGCTAGGAATTTATTACTCCCAACACAGATTTATTATCCAATAACCTTTGAGCATAGGTGGAAAACGCCTCTTGATTCTTCAAAAAAATTGGCAGTTTGGCTAGATGATGGAAAAGAGGGTGTTCCAGAAATTGAAACCTATCAGTGGGCTGAATAGTAGGTATTTAAAAAAAATCGGCAATAGAAAACCTATTTTTGATCTTGCAATGATTTTAAAATCCTTTAATCTTAGTAACAGATCTTTTACATGATTTTAAATATGGTTGGGCCCATAGCTCAGTTGGTTAGAGCAATCGGCTCATAACCGAGAGGTCCCAGGTTCAAGTCCCGGTGGGCCCACCAACCTCAATATAAGGGAGTACTATGAGTCTTAATCCCCTTCTTAGCCGCTTTATGGATCTTGTAGCATACGACCAAACGGTCCATGCAATCGAAAACGAGATCGATACACTTCTTGATCAAATCTTTGAATCTGAAGAACAACAAAAAAAAAACAACATTGCTTATAGAAAAAGATCGCCATATCGTGCGGGAACTTAAAAAAGATGTTGATAGTCATGAATTGCAGATGAAGGTTCTTGATGAAAAGGTTCGTGCTGCAAAGGCAAAATTAGCTACCGCTACCAATGGCCGCGAATATGAGCTGCTAAAAAAAGAATTTGATATAGTTTCCCAAGAACAAAATGCGTTTGAAGACACACTTCTTACTGCATGGAACGCATTTGAACATGCTCAAAAAATGCTTCTTCAAAAAGAAGTAACATCTCAAGAATCCAGTGCCAATTTCGCACAAACAATCCTAGAAAAAAATCAGAAGAAAGAAGAGCTTGAAGCTGCTCTTGCTTTAAAAAACAAAGACCGACTAGAAAAACAACATGGGTTGCCTGAGCAATGGATTACTGATTATGAACGTATGAAGCGATCTGTTTCTAATCCTGTTGTGCCGCTCGAAAATGGATCATGTTCAGCATGTTTTGAATCACTTGCAGGGCATGAAATTGCAATACTTGCCCGTAAGCAGTTGTCTCCGTGTGGTGGATGTTTCCGTTTCTTATTTATTCAGCCCTAAAAGAGCAAAAAATGATGATAGACAAACAACAATCTATTTTTGATGTACCGAGCGAACTTGCTTTTACCGATGGTCTTGCCGTGGATAAAGTGCATCGCTGGGATATTTTTATTGATGGAGCTTCTCGAGGAAATCCAGGAGATGCTGGTGCTGGAATTTATATCAAAAAAGATAGAAAGTTTTTTGCAGGACATGGATTTTATTTAGGAAGAAAGACCAATAACGAAGCTGAATATTATGCACTTCTTCTTGCAATTTTTTTGATTAAATATGAAGCAACATCTCAAGATTCTATTCACATTACTTCAGATTCCCAACTTCTTATTAAACAAATGACCGGTTTATATCGTGTTAAAAAACTTGAACTCCAACAATTTTATGCTTTAGCAAAAGAAGAAACAATTAATATGGATGTGACCTATCAGCACGTTTTGCGAGAAAATAATACACATGCCGATGCGCTTGCAAATGAAGGGGTTGATAAGAAAAAATCGCTTCCTCTTAAATTTCTTGCTATGTTACAACGTTATGAAATCTTTATTTAAAATATATGTAATACCGTGTTTGTTTGTTTTTTCATTTTCATTGTCTGCAATGGAAGTGAAAGTTTTGCTTGCCTCTTTTAAAGATGGTGAGTGTGTGCTCAGTGCCCAAAAAGGGTTTGTGCTTCAAGATCCTGTTTCTCGTAACGGGCTTCAACAAGAAGATGGTCGTAAAAAATTTGCGCTCGAATGCCGTCAAGACGGGGTCTATCTTGATGGAAAACGACTTTTTAAAGAAAAAATTATTTTTAAACCCTATGGCGATAGTTGTTCATATGATGGAAACAAGTATTGGGGATATTTTTTAATTAAGAAGGTGGAAGATAAATACCTTTTAATTAATGTAGTGCCGCTTGAAGAATATGTTCTTTCTGTGTTGAAGACGGAAAGTTTGCCCGGCTGGCCGCTTGAAATTAATAAAGTCTTTGCAATTATTACTAGAACATATTGTTTGCATCATATTATGCTCTCCTACCAAAAAAAATTGCCCTATCATATTCGTAATTCTAATCATCATCAGACCTATCAAGGTATTCATAATTGTTCCATCAGTAAGCAGGCGGTAGATGAAACAAAAGGATTATTTGTCTCCTACAAGGGGATGCCCATACTTGCAATGTTCGATTGTTGTTGTGGGGGAATAATTCCAGCCGATATTGAGGGTTCAATTGATTTTAAAAAAGCTCCTTATTTGGGGCGTACTTATGCATGTACCTATTGTAAAAATGCGCAACCATTCCATTGGTCAGTAAGTTATTCCATTGATGATTTTATTTCATTGATACAAGAAGAAGCTTCTTTTATTGTGCGCGGTATTAAAAATATTGAAGTGATTGATGAGGACAATGCAGGGCTTGTTAAAAAAATTCTGATTACTACACCAACAGAAGAATTGATGCTAAGTGCCGATCAGATTTATAGGCTGTCCAGCAAAATACGTAGTTATGCGTATACCATTGCAAAAAAAGGAAAAAAGATTGTTTTTAAAGGTAAAGGGTTTGGACATCATATTGGGTTGTGTCAGTGGGGTGCCCGAGAAATGGTTCGCCGTGGTTTTACCTACAAACAGATTCTTTCTTTCTATTATCCCGGAACAGATTTAATGCGTTTTGTTGATGGCACAGAGCGTTATAATAAAAAAGGTGGCATATGCCAGGATATAAAGGGCATCTTGTCGGAGGTGCAATTGCGTTCTCTTGCATGATTCTTGTTTTTAAGTGGTGGCAAAATCCAACGTTTTTTGTTGCGATTCATTATTTTTTTTGTACACTTCTTGGTTCTCTTTTTCCTGATATTGATACAAAAAGCAGGGGGCAAGGGATCTTTTATCGAGCATTACTTGTTTTTTTAGGAATTTTGCTTTTTCGTGGTTATCAAAATGTATGCATTATTTTAAGTCTTTTAGCGCTTACTCCTTTACTTGTTCGGCATCGGGGCTTGTTCCATAAACCATGGTTTTTACTGTGCATACCATTAGGCATTGCATGGTTGTGTTCTTCTTTTGGTCTTGTTACGGTACCACTTGCTGTTGGATCAGCGTTCTTTTTTATTACTGGTGCATTATCACACATTGCTTTGGATAAAGTATTCTAAAGATTAAATTGTTAAATTTTAAGTACGATTTATACTGTGTCCAAAGTTGTTAAAATTAAACCTTATGGAAGGAATTTATATGAAACGTTTATTCGCTATTTTTTTTGTTATTTCATCAGTAGTAAGTGCTGATGGTGTATGTAAACCTGTAGTTTTAAAAAAAGATTTAAATACTCAGTCAAGAAGATTTGTAAAAGATTTCTATAACAATAAAAAAACGGCATTAAAATTTATGTTGGGATCGGTAGGATTGTCATTGGTGAATCAGTGGGTGGTGAGAGATTTGAGCAAAACAAAACAGCTTCCAATTGCATTGGCTGTAACGATTCCTGCTTACATAGGTTGTAATATTTATTCAGGATATAAATTGAGTTATGCTCAAATTTTAACAGCATATAGCTTGATAGATGATATTAAAGATGAAGAGTTAGCAAACGATAAATTAATTGGTAATAAATATGATGTAAAGTCAAAAGAGTTTGTAAAAACATTCTGGGCTAATAAAAAAGCTGCATTATATGCATATTTTACATCGATAGGGTTAGGAAGTGCAGCAGCTTTAGTATGGGTAAATCATATTACGAAAACTGCTTCATCTCTAGAATGCATGACATTAGAACAAAGAGAAAAATTGAATATAATTTCTCCTGCCGGAGCTGTTTTAGGAATAGCTGCTTTAGGTTCATTGGTATATGGTGGATATAAGCTTGGTTATGCACAAATTTTATCAGGGCGTAAACTTGCAAAAGAATTAGATGCAGAAGACGCAGAGCTTGAAGAAAAATTAAAACATGAGTTAGTAGTAACTGCATAAATAATTTTAAATATAAAACAACTTTGAGGTCGTAGAAATACGGCCTCTTTTTTTTGATCAAATAGATAGAGAGTTTGAGAAATTGCATGGGGCTATAAAACGTTTATACTTATATATGCGTTATTATAAGGTGGATAAATTCTATTTGGAGTGTTGTTATGCAGGATTATAAGAATATTTTCTTTGTAGTATGTTTTTTTTTCTTTGGTATTGGTAAGGCAAGTGATATGCCTTATGTTCTTGAGCATAATTTGGCTCAAAATATTAAAAATTCATCACGAAAATATTTGGGTCAAAGTAGAAAAATTAATAAAGGTTCTGGGGGTTGCCATATATGGTATTTAGATCCAATAACGCATCAAGTAACTAGAAAGTTACAGGATGGAACGATAGTTACTTGGTATCAAAGAGCTTTATATGCTGATCAAAAATAAAATAAATTAAAAGAAATAATTGAATTGCTCCATTCTGACATGATAAAATGACCGCTACATCATTTTTTTAGGGGAGTAGTATCATGATGCCAATTCTTTCTATAGCGTTATATGGTTTGGGGTTGATGTCCGGTGTCGGCGTTATTATTTACGCTTCATATGCTGGCCTTATGTGGTCTTTAGCGCGGCCATTTACATATGGTGCAGCATTTCAGTGGATAGGTTTTGTCTTATTAATGGCGCTTGCTTCAGGCGGAATTTCTTATTTTATACCGGATGCCTGGCACTCAATGATGAGCATTGTACTGATCCATTTTGGATGCATGCTCGCTTTTCATGTATTCTTTTTTAAAATTGATGAATTTTTATCCAGTTATTACCACTATCAAATGTCACCATGGATTTTGCATGCAAGCATTGTATGTATGTATTTTATTCTTTCTATGAATTCAGTTTTACTGGTGACAATACATTCTCCGCTCATTGTGCGCATTGGTCATATGGGCATTGAATATCTTACGCGCAGTGCCATTTTGTTTTCACTATTGCTTGAAATTAAACTGCGCAGAAGTGGTGTGTATACATCGCACAATCAACCAAAAAAAGAACAAGAAGAATATCAGAATTACGACAATCAGTGGTAATTATTCTATTCTAAAAAGTTCGAGTGCTGTTTGCGTGGTAGTGCGTCCAACTTCTTCCACTGATATGCCACGCAAATCGGCCAGGGCTTGCGCAATAATTGCAATGTTGGCTGGTACGTTTTGTTTGCCGCGTAGTGCTTGTGGTGGCAAAAATGGTGCGTCAGTTTCGAGTACTATTTTTTCGAGTGGCACTAAACTAAAAATTTCTCGTAGCGTATTATTTTTTGGATAGGTAAGAGTTCCACCAATGCCTAGAACAAACCCAAGTTCAAGGGCTTTATTTGCAAAAAGATCGGTTTCAGAAAAACAATGAATAATCCCGCGCGGATGATCATGTTTGTATTCATCAAGAATCTCAAGAACTTCAGTTCCTGCATCACGGGTATGGATTACAATTGCCACATCAAATTCTAAAGCAAGCTCAATTTGTGCTCGGAGGGCGTCGTACTGGCGTTGTTTATGAAAGTCAGGGTAATGGTAATCAAGTCCGATTTCTCCAATGCCGACGATTTGATGAAGTTCTTTTTCTTTGAGCCATTTTTTATAAGTTTTAATATCATCCATCCAAGATGTTGTAAGATCATTGGGATGTGTTCCAATGGTTGCCCATACATGTTTGAATTGTTGTGCAATTTTTATGCAATTTTCACTTTCAATAACACTGGTTCCAACATTGATGATGCGTGTGACATGATTACGTTCTGCTTGTTGAATTATTTCTGATGTTGCAAGAGCAAAATTTTTTTGTAATGGAACATCAAATTCTTTTTTTACGAGCATATTGATGTGGCAATGTGTATCAACAAACATAGTAATTCCTTTTCTATTCATGATTTTCGAATTCATAATGATGCTATATTGATACATTGTAATTTTTATGTAAATAAATTTATAAACATTTCAAGTTGACAAAGGTGTAAAAGAAAATACGCTTAAATACACACTCACTTGTTAGTGCATGTGTATAATTGAAAAAAAAGTATGTAATGTAGCAATGCAGTGTTTTAACAATTTTATCTATAAGGAGGATCAATGAATAAAAATGAATTGATCAATTCTTTGAGTGAAGAAACAACGTTCAGCAAAAAAGATGTAACGCGTGTTCTCGATTCGCTCATTCGTATCATAGAAAGAACTCTCAGAAAAGGTGATAAAGTTTCTATCACCGGATTTGGTACCTACTGGGTATCTCGTCGTCCAGCACGTCGTGGTATTAACCCAGCAACTAAAGAACGTATTGATTTACCAGAAGTAAGTGTTCCTCGCTTTAAGCCAGGTAAGCATTTACGAGAATTAATTCGTTCAGTGTAAATTTTTAGAGTGGTAGTATTAACTATCCTTTAAAGAAGCACCTTATCATGCATACAAAGGACCATTGTAAAAAATGGTCCTTATTTTTTTATCCATTTTTGTGGTAGCGTTATTTTCATAAGATTTTTTAAAAAGGAGTTTGACATGAAGATAGTTAAAGTTACAACACTCTGTTTTTTGTTGATGAGCATGCCATATGTTTCTGCTAATTCAGCTGAATTAAAGGGTACTCCAAGAGGGTTAGTACAAAAGAGAATTTCTCAGCTTGAACATAATGAGCAACTGGCTCAACAAGAAAAATCGGCTCAAGAAAAAGTTATTAAAAAAACATCCGATACTCTCGTTCAAAATGCTTTAAAACTTGGCATTAAAGAAGCAGCAATAGTTAAAAAGCCTGTTGTTATTAAGCACGAAATGTCACTATCTCAAAAATCAGTAACAATGATGCCAGAGCGTAAAGCTCAAGAGCCTGCTGTAATAATTAAAGATTTACAAGAAAATTTAAAAATTTTGAGTAAGGTTCAAGGAACGAAAGATCGCTTAGCTATGATTCCTAAAATAATAAAAAAATATAATGATTTTCAGAGTGCATTACCAAAAGATGTTGTCTTGACCAAAGCTCAACAGGATCAAGTTGATGTTGTTTCATTAGAGATAAAATTGAGAAAGTTAGAAATTGAGTCTTTAGGAAATTTAGCTCAAAGAAAGACAATGCTTGATGATATAGAATCTTCATATTTGAATCTCTCAAAAAAATCACTTGATAATTCTACGCTTGATAAACTTTTAGATATTCATAGAGATTTTATGGCAGAAAAAATGTTGTATAAAAAAGATAAATATAATCCAGATATTGATAAAATAGATAATAAGAAAATTCTCTATCTAGAACCAACATCTATAATAGAAAAACAACAGCTTATTTCTGATAAATCAGTTGATACATTGGTATCGAATATTGTTGAAAAAGAACCATCTAATTTGTTGCATGATGTAAAAGAAACAGTTAAAAATAAACAAGCATCAGATACGATAAAAAATTTACAAGCGGTTCTTGAAAAGCTTGGTCGCCTAAAAGATGTAGAGTTTATTGCGCATGGCTATAGTTACACTCTGCTTACAAAAAAAGAACTGATTCAAAAGATTAATGATTATATAGATTTGATACATAAAGAGTCATTAGCTCC
>CAIQNR010000019.1 GCA_903873255.1 uncultured bacterium
CAGCAAGTTGTACTTTTACAGCATTCATTTCAGGAGTAGCCATAAATTGAGTTAATGCATAAACATTAATTCTTCCATCTTGCGTAAATACAGAAGGGGGGAGAATATGACCAACATACTGCATAATAAAATGAGGATTTGCCAATTTTTCTTGTATGTACTGATCATTCAAAGCGATAGAAAGCGAGTCACCATATTGTCTTATAATTTCTTCTGCTACAAGTTGCTTTAATGCTGTTGCTTTTGGATCTGTAGACATACCCATCAATTGCATATACAAATCAGCTTTTGCGCCATACTTTTGACGTGCTGCATGTATTTTTTGTTCTTCTTCATACACTGCATGCTGAAACATTGATGTTGGAATTTCTACACCATTAATACTTGCAATACCATCAACTGAACGACCAAATGCTTTCATAAGCATCTTAGTAATGCCATAACCACCCAAAACTGTTACTGCTAAAAGAAGCATAAATACTTTAGCAAACGTTCCCTTCATACCATTGCGAATCTTCATTATAAGCATGTTAAGAGCCTTTCTTTTGATCTATAATTTGTACATCACCAATATGTTCTTTGCGCTTTATGCGTTCAACCAGTTGAGTCAAATCTTTTTTATTTTCAAATTTACTTGTCACTACTTGATACCACTTCATCTTCCTTCCTTTTGATGTTTTACTTACATGCTCCACTACCTGAGCGCCTTTATCAAGGACCTTCACACGATCTCTAAAAACTTGCGCAGCTTGTAGTGTACCAAACCCAGCAAGTCGAGCAAGATAAACTGTTTTTTCAGGAGCAATTACAGGTACTTCTACCGTTGTAATTTCCACAGGAATCACCACTGCTTCAACAGTTGGCGCATTATTTTTTAAATTTTCCTGTGTGAGCAAAGGTACATCTTCTTCTGCGTCCCCACCTTCCTGGGTATCATCGGAATTATCATTTCCATTGTCCGAAGATTCTCCGGTAGTATCATCATCTGAATCAGATGATTGATTCGAATCTATTGCTTCATTATCTGAATTTTCAGCTTCTTCAAATTCTAAACTGTCTCGATCGTTCATAGTATATAATGCATAACTAATTCGATCGGCAAATGAATCTTCCTCTATTCTTTTTATAAAGTACTCAACTGCCTTTTTTTGGCCCCAAAAATAACCGGATACAAAACTTGTTACACCAAAAAACAATAATCCAGAAATTACCCAATTAAGCTGCTTATGAGGGATAACCAAACCTTGGTCATCTGTCCACAATCGTGTGAACCTCTGCACATATTTCTTAAAAAAATTCTTCATTATCATCACCCTTTAAAAAATTTTCTAATACCTTTGTTAGCGTACCCTCTTCCTGAGCAAGATCAATTTCTTGTGCAGATGATGGTTGCATAAAATTTTTGTCTAAAAGTTTTTTTAGCATACGCCAAAAAGTTATCTGTCTTTTGGCATAATTACGTGTCTTTTTTTGGATTTTTTCTATAAGAATTTGGTACTGATCAACTGATTGATCCTCTTGTCTAAGATACTCTAGAATATCATTATAGCCGATCAATTTTTTTCTCAGCAAAAAGGTCTCCCAATCGGTTCCCAAAAGTTTTTTAACTTCTTGTATCAATCCCTGTTGCATCATAATTTCTACACGCTGATCAATTCTTTGATACAATTCTTCGCGTGGACGATTTAAAAAAAACACCAATATTTCTGCCGGAAAGGGCTCATATTCGGGAGTAAGCGTTGAAGGCTTTATCCCCTTTTTTACTAAATCTAGCGCCCGTAAAATTCTATATCTATCTTGCACGATAAGTGCTTGTGCTCGTTCAGGGTCATGCTCATACAGTAGATTCCAAAGATCTTCGGTACTTTTATTTTCAGTGTCACTTAGATCACAAACACCCCGATCTTCTGGTACAAGTTCAACTTCATTTTTAGGAGGATAAAAGAGGGACTTAAGATAAAATCCAGAACCGCCGACAATAACAGGAGTTGCGCCGCGTGCCCATATATCTTCAGCTTTTTCTAAAAGTAATGTTCTATACATTACAACAGTAATATCTTGAGGAGTTGTACAGTAATCAAAAAGATGATGGGGGATCGGATCGTTTTTCCAATCTGGTTTTGCTGTACCAATAGCAAGCGGCTCATACAGTTGTCCAACATCGCCATTGATAATTTCTATCGGTGTAAGTTTATCGATGGCAAGGGACATGTCTGTTTTACCGACGCCCGTTGGTCCATAAATAATGATCAGTTTTTTAGTATGTTTCATACCTCTACAATACCAAAAATAGAATATTTAAGAAGAGCAAGGTACAATTGAGTTTAAAATAGCTTATTTATAAATTATCTCCATAAAGAAAATAGTGTATTAATTTTAAAAAGAGAATTCTATGAAAAAATATATCTTACTCAATTCAATTTTAGTTTTTTCTATTTCGATAACTGCTGCTGATAAAAAAACAATTACACCAAAGCAAGAATTAGCAAAATCATGGGAAAAATTAAGAAATGAAAAATCTTCCTTGCAATCTCCCCTTGCCCAGACATATACGCCAACAAAACCAGAAATTTTAGAAATCGTAAATCTTGCATTTAATGAATCAATGCACAGAATAGCCATGGCCAAAGTAGTTAAAGAAGCAAAACAAAAAAAAGCTGAACAATCTCTTCAAGAAACTCAATCTAAAAAAACACCCGAACCAACAATACTTATAGATTGGATAGATTTTCTCAATGAACAAAATGATAAATAAAAGAAAGACATCTCATGAAACACATTATCGTGCTTAGCGCCCTTTGTATTCAAATAAATATGGCAGCTGCTAATGTACAAAATCAAATAAGTATTTATCCAAATAATTCTACTTTATCAGATAATCAATGCATGTGCGGCGACTCCAGTCGACGATGTCTGAAATGTATGGAAGTTATTATAACTACGCCAAGTTATAGGTTAGAACAAATTGATACAGGAACCAACCGTACAAAAATTGATAGCTGTATATATTTTTGTTTAACACGATTCCTTTGTTGTTGTCCTGGCGAAGATGAATAAAAAAGGGAAGACTTTCATCTTCCCTTTTTTAAGTTAAAAAAACTTTAACTTAAATCTGTGTGTGAAGCAGCGCCTCTGAAGCTGGAAAAAGTGAACGCAATTTTTGAATCGCGTTATCTTCATCAACTTGTTGGGCTGCTGAAATTTCTTCTGCAAGAAGTAATTCTGCTTTAAGGAGCAGCGTTTTCTCACCAAAAGAAAGCTCTTTAACACGGGAAATAAATTTGAGATCGCGGTAAATTTCTGAAATATCTTTTAAAGAACCGGTGCTGATTTTTGATTGATATTCTTTGTTTCTCTTATTCCAGTTTGAACCGGCGGTTTCAGTTTTTATTTGCTTAGCTGGTTGAGTAATAGTTTTGAGCATATCATCGATATGGCATGTTGAGCTCAACGGTCTAATTCCAACTTCTTCTATTCGATCTTTAGGAACCATAACCGTCATATCTTTGTTTTGAAACTTCAATTCATAGAACATGACAGAACTGCCTGCAACTTCTCTTGAGAAAACTTTGCAAATTAAGGCAACGCCATAACCTGGATATACAACTTTATCATTAAGCGAGAACATAGTATTTTTCTCCCCAAAGATATACTTACTATCCAATAGGAAGCTTTATCATGCATGGATATCAGTATACCATTTTTACAGATAGTTTCATTAAACTTACACAACTACTTTTTCCACAAGGATACAATTTCAAGAAACAATAGATAAAAAAAGAGTCTGTTTTGCTCTAAGTATGCTATGCTTCATCTGAAATTCTCTTTAGCAATAAAAGGATCCCTATGAAAAAAACCTTCTCGAATATACTGATTAGCAACGAGCAAAGTAAAGATAGTAGCTTATTTTCTTTCAAAACGCTCTCTGAGAAGTTCTTTTGGTCTCTAAAATGGAATACCTTTGAATCGGTCATTTATCATAGTATTTTCATAACTCATCAATGGTACATGTTCTCATTGGCCGAAAAAACTCTTTATGGTATCATGGGAACCTTTTTTGCCTGCTCGTACTTGGGGGTCACTATTTTGATGGGGGCGCTTGATGTAGCACTCATGCCATGGATTATTCCTTGCACACAAAATAAAAAACTTTTTGTCTCATTTATTACGCATCATATCATTCCTCAAATTCTTCTTTATCTTATGGCGCCTATTTTTTTATGGGTTGTTTTTCAACAATCTTGGATACCAGATAATTTTTATGTTTTAAAAAATCATATTTTTTTGATGGGAATTTTTATTGCATGCGAAGGTATCAAAAAATTACTTCGGCATATCTTACAATTAATGTTTATGAACAAATCGACGGCGCTTCTCGAAATCAGTGGTATTGCTCTTTACTGTACTATTGTATGGACTCGCTTTTTACTTGGTTATGATTTTTCAATCATAAATCTTATTATTCCTTTTATTGCTACATCACTGATAACTATCATGGGGACGGTTTATGCAATGTATTTTTTTTATAAGCAGCTCCCAAATAAAGTTACTCATGAAATGCAACTACAACTTCCAACATGGCGACAAGTAAATTATCTTCGAAGTATTGCATCGATCAATCAAATAACCAGATCACTCTTTTCAACCAATATATTAATTCCAATTTCATCAGCATTTTTTGGATTTGTACAAACAGGAGTTATCAGTTTTATAAATTATGTAAGTCATACGTTTACTTTTTTTATTTATAAAATCTGTGCACCCTCTGCGGCAGCATTTTTTGGATGCATTACAACATCAACAAAAAAAGATCAACTCAAAGCGTTTACCTTAGTTATGAAAACAATTGGAATAGTTATTGGAATTACGTGTTCTATTGTTTTTGCAACAGGAATGTATGGAAGTTCACATTTAACATTTTCAGTCACCACTATTTTAG
>CAIQNR010000020.1 GCA_903873255.1 uncultured bacterium
CAGCTTTAGAACCATTTACAATTGCATTTTTAGCGCTAATCAATGCATCTCTTGTTATTTCAGAAACAGTCTTTTTTTCAGGGTTAGATTCAGAATGCCCAAAAATTTTGTTGAATACATTCGTAAAAGGATTTTCTACAGTTTCACCATTGCTATCTGTCCAGATAGTTTTTGCTAAAGATGCATTTGCTTCTTTAATTTTTTTTACAACTGGTGCTGAAACTTCTTTGATGTCTTGAACAATAGGAGCATTGATTTTTTCTTGGTGATCATGAGGTAGAGTTAAGACTAAGTCCGTTCTATCAACAGCTTTAACGCTTTCGGTAAAGCTGTTGGTGCCATTTACTAGAGTATCAACGTGTGGTTGAATTGCTTGAGAAAGTGTTATTGGACCATCTGTGAGTGTGTTTTTTTCACTTGCGGTAACAACATCATTAACAGTATTATTGATTACTGAAGAGCCGTAAGCCATAGAGTCATAAAGCATTTCAGCTATAACCAGTGAAGCACCGTAAGTCATAGAGCTAGAAAGCATTACAAGCATAAGCGCTTGTTTTTTAACATTGTTCATAAGAACCTCCAAAAAAAATTCTATTAGATAACCTTATCTTAAATATAGAATATAGATTTATTAGATAAAATCAAATGTCTTAATTCAATTAGAGTATTTAATCTTAAATCGGTTGAATATAGATACAAAAAAAGGGCACATACAGCAATGTAGGCGCCCTTTAAATAATTCCGCTCATGTCGAGTACTTACCGTTAGGTAAATGTATCGAGACAATTAAGTAGATTGCTTATTTTTCATACGTTTATTTCTTTGGTTTTCAAAGGCAGTTTTAATAGTTTTTGCTACTGGATTATCAATAGGGATCAGATATCCAGCAGTTTTATCTTTAAAACCATATTCTTTGATCTCGTGATCTTTTTTTATTTTGCTTCTTTCTTCTGTTGAAGAGGTTTGTTCGTTTAACGCTTTTTCAATGTGATCTAATGCTGTTCCTGCTATTGCGGAGCCTTTATTATTTTCTTTATAAGTATTAGGAACAAAATAATGGGAAAACTGATCTTTTTTAAGTCCGTTTAAAATTTTAACTCGATGAATATCTTGAAGTTTTCCTTCATGATCTGGATTAATGGATTGCTTAAGACTAAACAATACTGAAGGGTTGTTTGAGCCGGTGCCTATTGAACAGATATCTAATGCAAGAGCACTTGTTCCTAATGCAGTTACTCCTCCAATAGTTGCCGCGCGGCCAGCCGTATTAATTAGTGCTGCAGAAGTTCCTGCAATTACACCGGCACTTGCAGCTCCTGCATGTTGTAATCCTCTTAATGTTGCTTTAGTTCCTTTTTTTAGAGTATCAGCAGCTTTTTTTAAAAAAGATCTCGGTTGATCTGAAGAAGTAGCGCTAGTATTTTCAGATATTGTAGGTGGGTTTGGGGCAAGTTTTTTATATACATGTGCAGCTATTCTTGTCCCTGATAAAAAAGGCCTTGAAAACTAATTTCCATTATTTTCTTTTGTTCCTAGATCTTCGTCGTGATTGTCAATGCGATAGAGCTCATCAACAGATTTTTTTTTAGAAGAATTATAAAGAGGGTTCATGTCATTGTAGATTTGTCGTGCAACAGATTCTCCATTTTTTTCATAGGGCTTAAGCCATGGAGTTGAGCTTTGTACTGTATTGGGTGTTTTTTTTTGAGGAATATATATATCAGTTTTTGAACTGCTATAAGAGTTTGAGATTGTAAGGTAACAGATAATTATAGTAATATTTTTTTTCATTATTAAAAAACCTTCTTTTAATAAGAACTTTTGCTAATTAATATCTATTTGTAGTATATAAATTACTCTAACTAAAAAGCAATAATTTTTTAATAAGGCCTTAAAATATTACGTTTTATACAATGATTATCAACCAAATGTTTTCACTAAAAAGTATCATGAAGAAGTTGATGAAGGTTATGTGCTAATTGTGTTGGATTTTTATAAAGAATACAGTTCCAAAAATATGGAGGGTTTTCAGCAACAGCTCCTCCTCTGTATGAGTGGGTGCATATTTATATGTTTAAGAAACAGATTGTTGTATGAGAGTAAGTTTATTTAGTTAAAGTATAACCGCATTTTTTGTCGCCGCAGGTTAAGGTAACTTTTCCATCAGCTTCAATTTTTTTAATAAGAGCTGGAGCACTACATTTTGGGCAAGGAGTTTCTTCGATGTCTCCAAAAAGGGCATATTTACATTTTGGATAGTTTTTACAACCCCAGAAACTGCCACCGCGCCATTTCCGTTCTGCAACTTCTCCACTATCTTGAGGACATTTGAATTTGGCAACATTTTGATGGATATATTTACATTCAGGAAACCCTGAGCAAGCAATAAATTTACCAAAACGGCCAGACATTTCTCGCATAGGTTTTCCACATTGTGGGCACGTGATATCAAGTAATTTTGGCTGTTCTTTTTCGACCAATTTGATAATGCCAGTTTCTGTATCGCGGGCAAAGTTTGAAGTGAATGTACATTCAGGAAACCCTGCACAACCTACAAATTCACCAGCTTTTCCAAAGCGAATTAATAATTTATGAGCATTACAGGTAGGGCACATTAAGTCGGTTTCTTGTGCTTGTTTTCCGGTATCACCTTTAAATGCAATAAGTTCTTTTTCAAATTGTTCATAAAAATTATTAAGAAGCGTATCTCGTTCTAGTTTGCCGTCGGCAATTTTATCGAGATCTTCTTCCATATTTGCAGTGAACTTTGTGTCCATAATATGGGAAAAATTTTCTTTGAGTGTTTTGGTTACCATCATACCAAGCTCTGTAGGAACAAAACGTTTCTTTTCTACCGTTGTGTAATCCCGTTCACGAATTGTGTTTAAAATAGTTGCATAGGTACTTGGTCGTCCGATGCCTTCTTTTTCTAACTCTTTAACGAGTGTAGCTTCTGAATAACGGGCAGGAGGCTGTGTAAAATGTTGTTTAGGATCGATCTTTTTAAGATCAGTTTTTTCGTTTGCCTTGAGGCCTTCTGGTAGTTTAATCTTTTGATCTTCTTGATCAGAATCATCTTCTTCTAAGTTATAGACCTTTAAAAAACCATCAAAAATTAAAGTAGAACCGGTAACTTTAAAAATATATTTTCCGCCTTGAATAACTACTTGGCGTTGTGCATATTCAGCTGCAACCATTTGACTTGCAAGCGTTCGTTGCCAGATTAATTCATAGAGCTTTGCTAAATCAGGTGATGCATGACGTTTAACTTCTGAAGGCATAATATTCATATCAACAGGACGGACAGCTTCGTGAGCGTCTTGAGCATTAGTAGCTGACTTTTTGTCATAGCTATTTGGTTTTGCTGGTAAATAATCTTTGCCAAATTGCTTAAGAATAAGCTCGCGTGAATTTGTTAATGCTGTTTCAGATAAACGAAGGGAATCGGTACGCATGTAGGTGATAAGTGCTGTTGGGGTATCGTCTGCAAGTGGAATACCTTCATACAAATTTTGAGCAAGTTGCATTGTTTTTTTAACGGAGAATCCAAGTCCATTATAAGCCGCTTGTTGAAGCGTACTGGTCATAAAAGGAGGAAGTGGATTTTTACTGCGTTTTTTATCAACAATTTCTGTGATGGCATATGATTGTTGTTCAATATCTTTAACAAGAGCATTGGTTGTTTTTTCATCTTTAATTTCAGCTTTTTTAGTGCCGATATGAGACAGTTGAGCAGGGAATTGTCCAGAAGCATGCTTAAATGTTCCTGCAATGGTCCAATATTCTTCTGGTTTAAATGCACGAATTGCATCTTCTCTGTCGCAAATAAATTTAAGGGCAACCGACTGAACTCTGCCAGCGGAAAGACCTTTTTTAATTTTTCGCCATAATAATGGAGAAACTTCGTATCCTACCCAACGGTCAAGAACGCGGCGCGCTTGTTGCGCTGCTACTTTTTCTTCATCAATATGATGTTGATTATTGATAGCTTCTAAAATGGCCGTTTTTGTTATTTCGTTAAAGGTGATACGGAAAATTTTCTTGGGGTCTTTAATAACTTTTTTAATTTCTTCAGCTACATGCCATGCGATAATTTCTCCCTCGCGGTCAGGATCGGGAGCAAGATAAACTTCATCAGCATTATGGGCAGCCTTGCACAGCTCAGCAATGGTTTTAGCTTTATCTTTGATAGGTACATAGGAAAGAGTTATTGGATCGCGTGTAACACCCATTTCTTTTTCAGGTAGATCTTTAACATGTCCCATGGTGGACATAATCTGAAAATCAGGTCCTAAAAATTTCTTAATAGTTTTTATTTTGGCAGGTGACTCAACAATCAATAACTTTTTCATACATCTCTTTATTTAGATTTTGGTATCAATGTTTGCCACTGTACCCTATAAAATTCTATTTTTCAAACATGGAATGAGTATTTTTAAGCGCGTAATCAATCTATTATATAGTTTATTGTAATACTTTAAATTTCAAAAAGTCAATTATGTTTTTATATAAATTTAATAATCATGATTTGTTTTTGACATATGGACAGTAATTTTTTAGGGGAAATATAAGGAGCTTTGATGCCCTCAATAAATAGAGAAGGGGGAGTTTTTATGCTCACCCCTTATATTTTTAGGATCGTATCGGATGTTGTTTTTTTTGAACGTATGCTAAGCAGTCTTTGCATTGTGGAAGGACATACTGCTTTTTTTCTTGAGTGGGAACAAAGACAAGTTTTTTTATTTTATGAGTTCGTTTTTTTTTAGTGTTATTGTCACATGTTGTTTTACCCACAAGACAAACAAGACTGAGTGTGAGAAGTATGCGGTATTGCATTATTTGCTAGGGCTAAATGATATGCTGATTAATTTTGGATTGAAGGTTTTGTTTATAATGCTGTTTAAAAGAGTGTCATTGATGAGTGGTTTGTTTGATGTATCCATAAAGCTGATTGTTCCGATGGTGGTTTGAGGAGCTGTTGACCCTTTTCCCCATGCGCCTTTTTTGAGTATGCATGAAGAACTTGTGCCATTTGTAATTAATTGACCATGTCCAACAACGTTTCCTTTGTATGTAGCATTACACCAGATTTTTTTTGGTTGGTTGATTTTTAGCATAATTGTATCGATTTGAGGGTTTGCTATGTTTACAGGAATCGATACCTGTGTGTCTAGGAGTGCAGATTTAGCTTTATTAGTTTTTGGTGGTGTGTTTGCGCAGTTGATAGTGAGTGCGGAGAGGAGAGCGAGACCGATTAGAATTTTTTTCATGATATTTTCCTTTTAGTTTTTTCTTTGTTCTTGCCCTCCATTCGCATCTTATTTTTGGTTAACTTCGTCTGTTCTTGCTTTTGCACGACAGTCCATTCTTCTTGACTGCGCGCCACCTTTTTTTGTCATTTTTCCGTTTTTGTCTGCTTTTTTATGTTTTGATTTGTGATTGTGCATTTTGTGGCAGCTTGCTTTTGGTGTATTTTTGTTTGCATTGTGGTGTTTGCTACGTTTTGTGTGTTCAGGTTTTGCTTTTTCTTCGTGGTGTTTGTCTGCTTTTGGTTTACATGGTTTGCATTTTGCATCTTTGTCGTCATTATGGTGTCGGCCATGTCTTTTGTGCTCAGGTTTAGCTTTTTTATCAGCCATCCCCTTTTTGTCCTTTGCGCAGCAGTCCTTTTTTGCATCCGCAACTTGTGGTAACCCTAGTAAGGCTACGATGAGTGCTAATCTTTTCATTGTCTCTCTCCTTATATACGCCGCCTTAAGCAGCTGGTTAATACTATGTATGAGAACTGTACTTAATCTTGATTCTAGATCGCAACTATTTTTATAAAAAAAATTTTTAATAAAAGTTAATTGGTTATTCATAAGAAATTATTTCTTCTTTTTTTTGGTAGTAGAAGTTTTTGCTGAACTACTAGGAGAAGTAGTGCTTTTTATAGCCGTTGCTACTACTGGGTCAACTGTTGCTACAGAAGATTGTGAAGATGAGGATGCGCTACTTCTTTTTTTTCCAGGAACTATAGCATTTGGTTGAGCTGTAGATTTTGGTAAAGAAGCGCTTGTACTTTTAGCTAGAGCAATTATAGGATTTTGTTGTAAAACTGGAGCTGGTTTTTGTGCAGAAGGAAGACGTATAATTTTTGTTGGTTGAATCAGGGTATTATTAAAATTTTTCTCCTGTGCTACCGTTACGCGCGCATGGAGACTGTTTGAAATAACGATAGTAAGAAATGTGAGAAGAGAGAAGATTTTTTTCATCATAGATGATTCCTTTTTTTATATTTTTTTACAATTTCAAAGTAAAATCAGATACTACGCTTAAGTTGGAAGTAGGGGCAAGAGTTTTTGATTTGTTTGTAGGTAAAATTTTTTAATGATTATAAATTTATTGTTATACTAACAACTTAAATTTCTATGTGGGAGTTTTATCGTATGGAATTATTTTTTAGATTTGCTTACATGCCTGTTTTATATAGCGGATTTATAGTTCTAGCACTTGCTGCATGGTATCGTAGGTATTATTACAATGCTCCTTTTTATTTGTATCCGGTTACACATCTTATTGCTAAAAATGCACAGGCATCATTCAACTATAAAAAGATTCTTTCGTGTATGCGATTTTTAGCATTGGCAGGGCTAGTGCTTTTGGCGGCTCGACCTCAACTTGTCGATCAGCAATCGCATGTGAATGTACAAGGTGTGGATATTATGATGGCAATTGATGTTTCTGGAAGTATGCAATTGTTTGATGATCTTTCGTTAAGAAGACCTCGTATTGATGTTGCAAAAGACGAAGCAATAAAATTTATTAAAAAAAGAGATAACGATCCGATAGGGCTTGTTCTTTTTGCCCAAGAAGCGGTTACGCGCTGTCCTGCAACATTGGACAAAAAAATGTTAGAATCAATTGTATCTTCAACAGAGCTTGGAATTATAAACCCTCAAGGTACAATGCTTTCTAAAGGATTGTTAATGGCTATTAATCGGCTTAAAAAATCTACAGCAAAAAGTCGTATTATTATTTTGTTAACTGATGGGGAGCCAACTCCAGGAGATGATGATCCTAAGATAGTAGTTTCGCTTGCAAAAAAATATGGTATTAAAATTTATACTATTGGTATAGGCGGTAAAGAAGGTGGCTATATAGAGACGCCTTTTGGGGTTCAGGCTGTTGATATGCCATTTAATACAGAAATGCTTTCATTTTTTGCACGAGAAACTGGTGGTAGAATGTTCCATGCAACAAAACCAGAAGAACTTTCGCAAATTTATGAAATGATTAATCAGCTTGAAAAAACTGAGTATGAAACAAATGTCTTTCAGAAATATGAAGATCAGTTGATGCCATTTTTATGGATAGTGATAGCTCTTATATGTGGTGAAATTATACTTTCTCAAACAGTGTGGTTTGGACTATGAATATTAATTTTTTAGGTATTACTTTAGGTGCAGCCCATTATAGTGTGGCATTATTAGGGATTGCTATTCTTACGCTTTTGATAGTTGTTAAAGCATATCGTTTAACATTATCGGTTGATCAACTTGCAGCACTAAAATGGCAGTACATTTTAGTGCCTCATTATTCACGTATTAAAGTAATAATAAAATCTTTTTTACTTATAATTGGTTGTATTGCTGTATGCATAGCATTGCTTCGTCCTCAATGGGGAACAAAAGATGAAGTAGTAGAACAAATGGGTAGAGAGCTTTTTATAGGTCTTGATATTTCTCGGAGTATGTTGGCATCAGATATTAAACCTCATCGTCTTGCTTTTGCAAAATCAAAAATACGCCGTCTTATTAAGTTACTAGAAGCAGAACGTGTTGGATTATTGGTATTTTCTGGTGATGCATTACTTCAATGCCCATTAACGCGGGATACTGCAGCATTTAATTTATTTTTGGATGCAGTAGATGCAGAAACAATTTCTTCTGGTACTACGGCTCTTGATCAAGCTCTTTCAAAAATAATTTCAATTTTTTCTTCTATGCCAACATGTAAAGATAAGGTTGTAGTGATATTTACTGATGGGGAAGATTTTTCTAGTAATCTCCGTGAAGTAAAAGAAGAAGCTCAAAAAAAGGGTATTCATATTTTTACGTATGGAGTTGGTACAGAGCAAGGTGCGCCAGTGCCTGTTTTAAATGAAGAAGGAAAAGCTATTGGTCATCAAAAAGATGCACAAGGGAATGTTGTAATTTCTCGTTTAAATCCAGGGATTTTAAAAGCTCTTGCCCAAGAAAGTGGTGGGCTTTATATAGGGCCTACGCAGGAAGATGATGATTTATATAAGTTAGTTGATCAAGTGCAAAAATATGAAAAACAAAAATTTGAAGATAAAGAAGTTTCTACCAAAGAGGAACGGTATTATTACTTTTTAGGTGGGGCATTTTTATGTTTTTTAATTGAGTGGATTATATGATGAAATACCCTTTTATAAGTATTCTAATAATCAGTTGTATAGTTACCAACGTGCAAAGTGTTTTTGAATCCTATAAAGTTGCACAGGCATATAAAAAATCTGATTTTGATACCGCGCAAAAGTTATTAAAAGATCAACTTGTTACCTCTAGTCATGACCCAGAATTATTATTTAATTGTGGAGATGTTGCTTATAGAAAAGGGGATTTTAAAAAAGCTCGTGCATATTATGAGCAGGCTATTGATCATGTAAAAAAGGGCGATGATTTTTTTCAAAAAATTCAATTTAATACAGGTAATTGTTATCTCCAGACAAAAGAATTTAAAAAAGCAATTGAAGCATATGATGCTGTGCTTTCTTACAATAAAGGGGATGAAAAAGCTCTCTATAATAAGAAGAAAGCAGAAGGTTTGTTGAAAGAAGAGGAACGCAAGGATAAAGATAATCCACAGGGCGATCATTCAAAAGATCAAGATAAAAAAGATAAAGAAAAAGATCAGCAAAAAGAGAATCAGGATAAACAATCAGATCAAGAACAAAACAAGGCTGATCAGCAAGCTGGTAATCAGCAGAATGAAAATAATGGAGCTCAAAAAGATCAGCAGAGCGATGGCCAAGGGAATGACAACAAAGATAAAAAACAATCCAAGCCCGATAAATCCCAACAGGGAGAAAATAAGCGTGATCAAGATAAAGAACCTCAACAATCAAAAGATCAAAAAAAATCAGATAATCAAAATTCTAACACAGAGCAAGAGCAAAGCAAAAATGAACAGCAAAATGGTGTAAAAGAAAATACAAAAAAAGAAGAGGCAAAAAGCGCTGAGCAATCTAAAGAATCTAAAAAAGGTCAAAAAAAAGAAGCGCTTGTTGCAAAAGAGGAAGAGCAAGAAAGCAATGAAAAAAAAGATGAAGAGTATATGTTTATGAAGGCAATTGATGATGCAGATAAAGAATCGGGAAAATATCTTTTTAAACGTATGACAAAGGGGTCGCAAAATGAAGGTCTTAGGAATTGGTAAATGGTTGCTCGCGCTTGTATGTATTGGAATAGTACAAGCTCATTCTCCTATAGGAATAGAAATTCTTGATGCGCAGGGAAGAAAAGCAGACAAGGTGCAATTAGGATTACCCTTTTATATTGATGTAGAGGTGGTAACAGAAGAGCACTCTTCTCATCCAAAATTGGTAACAGATCCTGCCATTGTAACAAATATGCAGGGGTCTCGCAGTAGTGTTTATAGTATTAATGGACACAGAACTGTTTCAAAAAACTATCGTTATTCAGCTCAAGCGCTTGATGAAGGTAGTTTTTCTGTAGGACCTGCAACGGTTATGATTGGGGGAGTATCAGTTGATTCAGAAACTAAAACGATAACAGTCCAAATAGGTACTGCTAGCAAAGAGGATATTGATCAAGATACGCAGGCCCATTTAGAGATTAAGGTTGACCGTACTACCGTATACAAAGGAGAAGAGGTTGCCTTCATTTTGCGTCTTTATATGAAGAATAATGATATTCATATAGAAGGGATTCAAGAGCCTGCTTTTACAAAATGTACGGCATCTGCTTTAGAAGGACCTGTTTCAGGAGAAGAAAATATTAATGGGATTACCTATAAATATCTTGAATGGAAAACAAAATTTTATGCGCATGAAGCGGGATCGTTAGTGATACCAGCTATTTGTGCAAATATTAGTATGGAAGTGGATCGTGGACATGGCGTTCAAGGCCTCGATTTTTTGGGAATGGTTGGGTCTATTTTAGGTTCACGCCTTGAACATAAACAGTTATTTTCAAACGCTATTAAATTAGAAGTACTTGATCTTCCGGTATCGGAAAAACCAGTTTCTGCACTTGGTTTATTTACGAGTTTGACTGCAAAAACTAATCTCGAAACTGCATCAGAAGGAGAAGGAGTTGTTTTGACATTGGAACTTGTTGGTCAAGGGAATTTTTCTATGATTCAGCATCCGCCATTGCAACTTCCAGAAGGATTACAGTATTACGATTCTAATACGTCGGTCCATCCTCTTGGTGCTGGGGTTTCTAAAAAAGATTTTGAGTATATTGTTCAAGGAACTAAATCGGGTAATTATGTAATTCCATCTCAAGAATGTATCTATTTTGATAAAAATAAGCATACCTATAAAACATTAATTACAAAACCAATAAAACTTTCTATTACTCCATCAAAAGTAGCAATAAGTAGCGCATCTCATGAGCCAGAAGATGAGCCTACAATTTCTGAAAATCAGGCTGCAGTATTGACTGAAATTGGATCGATAGAAGAAGGTTCATGGCAAGATAGCGTTTCAAAAGCAGTAACTTTAAAAACGTTTTTGCTGGCGATACTATTATTTTTTGTGATGCTGATAGTGATGGGTATCAGATTATTGTTTATTTCTTTTCAAGAAAAAAATGCTCCATATCATGCTTATACGGTTGCATTTGCAGTGGCTAAAAAACGTATTACTGATAGTAAAAAACAAGGTTCTTTACAGCAGTTGTATGCAATTTGGGTAGAGCTTTTTGCACTGCGACTAAAGTTGCCTGCTAATGTTATTACAGAGCAGCGCATTGAACTTGCACTAAAAAATCTTGGTTATTCACAAGATCTTATAAGTGAATGGAAATTATTTTTTACTCAAGTAATGGCAGCAAGTTATTCTGCAAGCACGATCTCAGCAGAAGTAGATTTGTATGAATTAAGCTGTTTATGGATGGATCGTTTAGAAGGAAAATTATGAAAAAGTTACTAATACTTTGTTTATTGGCAGCGCAGGTTGTGCGTGCCAATAAAGATTATGAGTTGTTTCTTGCTGGTAATCAATTAGCGCAATCGGGTAAGTATCAAGATGCTTTAGATGCATATAATGGTATAAAAAGTTCTTCATCTGCTATTTGTTATAATCGCGGGCTTACACACTATGCTTTGGGTAATTATCTAGAAGCATTGGGTGATTTTCGTCGAGCAGAACGTACAGCATCAGGAGCATTATTTGATAAAGTAAAATCTGCGGTTAATACTACTCAAAATAAATTGGGGTTGCCGGAAGATGCATGGTTCTATAGTGCACTTTTGTATGCACAAAAAGGTTCATTTTTGGGGTGGTTGCAAATTGCCCTATTGTATTTTTTGGGAATTATTGTTTTTGTGGTTTATAGAAGAAAAAAATATAACAAACAAAGTTTTATTTTCCAATTAGTAGGATATTCCTGTGTGATTTTTATCATCGGACTAAAAATTTTTGCTTATTATTATATTCATCAACCTTATGCTATTGTTGCAGCAAAAGAGGCTCCAGTCTTTGTTGGACCAAATAAAGAGTTTGATATGGTTGGGTCTTTGCCCCAAGGTTTGAGGGTGGAACTAGTGGACGAGAATAATTCATGGTGTAAAATGCATTGTCGTGATATGAAAGGATGGGTGCAGGAAAAGGATTTATGCATAATTAAAGATCATAAATAGGAAGTAATGTGTCGTTAAATTACGAAAAAGTATCTCAGTTCTTTTCAAAAAATCGCATGTTTATTGCGATTTTTGTTTTGATGTGTTCAGTCCCTGTTGGGTTACTTGTTACGCAATATGTTTGTATGCGAAAAACCATAACAAAATTGCTTGAGTATCAGGATGATTATCGGTCCTATGCAATGACGCTTAAGCGGGTAATTCGAGAAAAAACAAAAAATAGTTCTGAAGAAAACCAAACAGATTTAAAAAAAAAAATGAATCTTTCCGAAGGTGATATTGTTTTAAAGGTTCCTGCAGATAGAGAAGTTTTTTCTATTGATTGTGACGAACCAATTTTTAGAGTAGATAATCGTGATAAAAAACAATTACGTTTCTCTGCATTAGCTTTTGCGCGTAAACATAAACTTGAGTCAGCGCTTTTGCAGATGTTTCAGGAAACTGCACAGCAAAGGGTTGTGGCTCAAGGTCAAAAAAAATATATCGTAAAAAAGAAGAAAAAAAGACGCAAAAAACATATTCCTGCAGTGCAAGGTATGCCGCTTAACTTAGCATCAATGATGCTTGAAGAATCAGATGCATCAATCAAACATGATTTTATATGTCAGTGGCCTCTTAAAAAGGGAACATATCGATTAAGTTCTCCTTTTGGGCCTCGTAAAATTGCACGAAGAGGATGGAGATTTCATCCAGGACTTGACCTTGCAGCAGCTCCAGGAACACCGGTTCATGCAGTTGCACCAGGGACGGTTGTTCAGGCTGGTTGGTATCGAGGATATGGTAATTGCGTGACGATTGCTCATGGTAAAAAATATGCAACGCGGTATGGTCATATGAAAAAAGTGAATATTAAAGTTGGAACAAAAGTACAAACAGGAACCGTTGTAGGAAAAGTTAGTAATACAGGCAATGTTGTGGGCAAGAATGGATATCATCTCCATTTTGAGATACACTCCTTTGGTAAACCTGTAAATCCGTTACCATTTTTAAATGCATAAGGAATTTCGAATGTTACAAAAAATTAAAGCGATACAACGTTGGTGGAATCGTCCTAAGTCAACACTCGTTGATTGGGTACAAACATTAGTTGTTTTTTTACCTATAGTTTTTATAGTTCGTACTTGGGGATATGGTTTATATCAAGTGCCAACAGGATCGATGGAAAATACCATGTTGGTAGGTGAATTTTTCTTTGCTGATAAATTTAGTCCGCTCTTTAAAAAACCAGTTCGTGGCGATATTATTTCTTTTAACGATCCAACATATAATTATTCCTCAAATCCGTATTCACGTTTGTTTGAAGAATATGTGTGGGGACCAGAAAATTGGACTAAGCGCGTTATAGGGTTGCCAGGCGATCATGTTGAAGGAAAAATAGAAAATGGAAAACCGGTTGTATATATCAATGGTGAATTGTTGGATGAACCATACCTTAATCAGTACCCATTAATTTTGGCAAATGGCGTAGATAAAGAATCATGGCGCACGTATAATCCTGCTCAGTCATATGAAGATCAGTCTTTGTATAAGATGAACTCATCTGTTGTAAAGCATTGGAAACGTTTACTGGATGCTAATGGATTTGTTTCAGAACGTACTCCTGGAATGCCAATAGACGTAGCTGAACCACGTATGGGCAGCGATGTATATGATGTGCACCTTGGAGATAATGAATATTGGGCAATGGGAGATAATAGGCTTGGAAGTTTTGATTCTCGTGGTTGGGGTAAGCTTGATGGCAACTTGATCCATGGAAGAATTAAATTCCGTATTTTTTCTCTTGATCGACAAGAAAAATGGTTACCTTTGGAATTGCTTCTTCATCCAATCGATTTCTTTAAGCGATGCCGATGGGGACGATCATTACAATTTGTTTCATAAATGAAAATAAAGTTGGCATTATTTTCATTTTATGCTACATTTAAGCCTCGTTTTTGAAATTAAAGATAAAAATTAACATGAGCTTTTTTAAAGGAGTTACACAATGCAAAGAAGAATTCAAATCGCAAGTTTATTAGCAGTAGTTACATTTTTTTCAGGATGCTGGAAAAAAGCAGAAGAAGTAAAAAATGATGCTTTATCTGAAAATGCTGCAACTAAGCTTATAAATGTTTTGGACTCTCAATACTTTGAAGATGCTCATATTCCTGGTTCTTTGAATATTTCTTTAGATAATTTGGAAGAAGCTACAAAAGATTGGAACAAAGATAGCGATATCGTAGTATACTGTGCAAATTATCACTGTTCAGCAAGCGCAGCAGCCGCTCGTAAGCTTGCAGCAGCTGGTTTTACACATGTAAAAGCATATGAAGCTGGTATGGCTGACTGGGCACAAAAAGGTCTTCCTGTAGAAGGTCCTGCTCAAGAAGCATATTTAACTCAACCAAATGAAAAAGTTGAACACGCTCAAGAAAATAATGATGAATCCGAAGATGCGTCTAAAACAGAAAATGATGTTGTAGAAATTTCTACGGATGAATTAGCTGATGTATTAGGTGTGCAAAAGGCAAGTAACTAAACCAAACTTTGTTTGGCGGCATAGCCAAGCGGTAAGGCAGGGGACTGCAAATCCCCCACCCCCGGTTCAAATCCGGGTGCCGCCTCCAAAATGTTAACGACTTTGAAATATATGCTGCCGGGATGGCGGAATTAGGTAGACGCAAAGGACTTAAAATCCTTCGAGTTTTTACTCGTGCCGGTTCGAGTCCGGCTCTCGGCACCATCTTCATGAATAGTTTTGAAGAAGATTCAAAACTGTTTCTATACTGAAAATTTTATAATTGTTTTATCTCGTAAAAGTAAAAAACCTTTTAATTAGGGTCTTTTTTTTTAGGAGCTTATATTATTAAATTTCAGAACTTGACAAAAGTATATTAATCAATAGGTTACGGTTTTAGTACTAGTTTTTGTTTGCCTGGGGTATTTTTTAAAGAATATTAAGGAAGACATATGAATAAAGCGATGTTAGTTGAAAGCATGGCTAAGCAAACTAAGCTCCCTAAGGCAACATGCAAAGAATGCTTAGAAGCGTTTATCTGGAGTGTAAGTAATGCACTTAAACACAACAAGCCAGTTGTTTTAACAGGATTTGGTTCATTCCAAGTGTTTAAACGTAAAAAAAGAATTGGTATAAATCCAGCTACTCATAAGAAGATGGAAATACCAAGCAAAAAAGTTCCTAAATTCAGACCAGGCAAAGCTCTTAGAAGCCTTGTTAGCTAAATTTAGCGCAGCAAAAACTTTGCAAGGAGAGGTCCATGAGATCTCTCCTTTTTTTATGCCCATTTTTTATACAGACTGTTTCTTGTTGCTTTTATAGCAGCATTCGCTTGTCTCGATACATTTTTCAATTCTTTAAAAAGTTTTGAAAATTACTCGACATGAGCGGATTTGATAAATAATACTTTCTTCCGCTCATGTCGAGTATTTTGAGCAATAAAATTGCGAAAATTGTATCGAGAGGGAAAGTGCAAAAAAATATGTGTATGGCTTAGCTCAGAATGCTATAGCGGAATTTTTCTCCACATTATTTTGCATGTGCTCTGGATTGTTACGAGCTTATTGTCTATAAATAGGTTGATGGGCCGCCATTTTCTAAAAAATATTTTTAAAAAGTTGTTGAATTTTCTTTTTATGTATATATAATGTACATACATAGTTATTACAAAGTAGATACATTGTGTGTTTTTTATAAGGAGTGAGCTTATGTTAAAAAAATTGGTGAAATATGGTAATAGCACGGCATTGGTTTTAGAAAAGCCATTGTTAGAGTTGATGGGTATGGAGGAAGGCTCGTTTGTTAAAATTTCTACCATAGATGGAAAATCTTTAACTATTACTCCTATGCCAAAAAACAAGACGCCATTATTAAACGTTTATGATCAGTATCTTAAAAATAAGGCTGAAAATACCCCTGAGTTTGAATCTCAAGTGGAATCTATTAAAGAAGTATTAGCGCCTGTTTTTGGTAGATTATCTGTAAAATATAATGTTAATGAGCTTGTCAGTAAAATGGTAGGCAATCCAGGGTATGTAAAGGAAGTTGCTGTATTGGATGAAAAATATTCTGATCTAACAGTTCCAAGTAAAGAATATATTACTGCTTTATGTGTTATTCGTTATAAATATTGTCCAGAGCTTAAGGCATTTGATGATGAGATGAAAGAGCTTACTGAGCAGGTGGAACGTGCCTATCAGAAGTCTGAATAGATTGTCTTTTTTGTGCAAAATAGTAAGCTACAAGGGTGTTTGGAAAGTTAAAGGTTATAAATATTTTCTTTTTGAGGGGTTATTTTTATGAAAAAAATAGTAGCAAGTTTGCTGTTTTTAGCGGGTAATGTTGCAGCATCAACAAGTTCAGTTGTTATGCCAACAACAAAAGTATACGAAAATTTAGGGTTGCAACTTTCAAGATCATGTTTAGATACAGATGAAGGCAAAAAAAATAGCTTCGGAGTTCATAAAGTTCTTCCTTTCAATCAGGCATTTATTGTTGCAGGCGTGCTTTTTGATGAAAAATGTCCGGCAACTGAGTCGTTTGTTATTAATAAAAAGGGCATGAGCGATTTAGATATGTTTGAAGGAACATTTAATAAAAAGGCTTGTGTATTTAATGAGTTGAATCAAACTGTAACAGTTCCTGGCACCATGTTTTTTGGTAGTATGTTACAAACACCAACCTTTAATGTTGTAGAGCTTCATAAGCGTCAACAAAATAGTAAAGCATTTGCAGGAACATCTAAAGCTGTTGTTCGTATTGATAATGCTTTGCATAAAATACAAGATGGTCAAAAGCATCTTTTTACTATGATCAATAATGCGTATTTAACAGAAAGAATGCCTGAATGGGTTAAAAATTCTTGGTTTATGCGTGCAACCAGAAAAATTCAAGATACATTTCAAACTTCTCCTCGTGTTTCACAAACATTATCAACATTGGGGACTATTCAACTCGCTGGATTTTCATATATTTTCTTATTAGAGCCTGGTTATAAGGGTATGAAAAATCTTGGAAATATGGCGCTTCATCCAAGCACAGCAACATTTAAAGATATAAAAAGTAATATAAAATCACCTTTGTTTTGTGCATTGTCTGGCTATATTTATTATAAATATAAAACTGTTATGGCTGATATGGAAAAAGATCAGTACACATCTCTTATAGCTGTTTCAAAAGTTGTTAGAGGCCTTAAAGAACTGAGTCTTACACTAAAAAAACATCCTGAACTTGCAGTTAATTTAGAACATGCGCAAGCGCTCCATGATCTTTTCGATCCAAAATCAACTACCATTTCTAAAGACATGCATCAGTTGGTTGAAATATTACTGACCAATACGTTTACTGGTGAACCATCTTACTTTGCCTATGAAGGACGTATTACTGCTGCATCCGTTTTAATACTAAGAGTAGCAAAAGAATTTGGACCTGCGTTATATGCTGCTGGTGAAATTGATGCATATCTTTCTTGTGCAAAATTACTTAAAAAATATGAAGGCACAGAAACTCAGTATGCTTATGCCTCATATGTTAAAGATCAAAAAACTCCTTCCATAGTTGTTCAAGGATTGTGGAATCCGCTTGTCAATACACAAGTAGACGGTCATAAAGCTATTGTTCTTAATGATATTGTTTTAGGTCTTCATACTCCAAATAATGGGATTATTACGGGGCCAAATGCTGGTGGTAAATCAACGTTCCTTAAAGGGTTGACATTAAACGTTGTATGCGCTCAAACAATTGGGATAGTTCCTGCAAAGAGTATGACACTTACTCCTTTTATTAAGATTAATACCTACATGAACATTACTGACGATACAGCAGCGGGTAAATCTTTGTTTGTTTCTGAAGTTGAACGCGCACAAGCGCTGCTTAAAACAATTCAAGGGCTTGATGCTTCAGAGTTCAGTTTTTCTATTATGGATGAAATGTTTACAGGAACAGCTGCTCGAGAAGGTGAAGCTGCAAGTTATGCAATTGCGCGTAATCTTGGCACTCTTAAAAACAGTATCTTACTTCTTGCAACACACTTTCCAAAACTACAAGGGTTGGAAAAAGAATCTAATGTGTTTATGAATTACCAAGTACGTGTGGTTCGTCATGCAGATGGTTCTTTTAGCTATCCTTATAAGTTAGAAAAAGGTGCTGCAAATCAAAATGTTGCATTTGATATTCTTAAATCAAATGGTTTTGATCAATCTATTATTGACGATGCAAATAGATTGTTGCATGCGTAATACGTAGATTTTTCCCCATAAAATACTATCGGCTTTTAACCTCTGTTTTTACAGAATCGTTAAAGGCCGATTTTTTTTGTAACTATCAATTCGTGAAACATTTTTTATAATTTGCTATGCTTTTTTTCAGGTAGTCGGTGAATAAGGGGTTTTTAATTAGGAGATTGGTTATGAAAAATACAAAAATAGAACCATCATTAATTGATCAAATGAGAGCATTCAATTTTTCGAGCGTTATTCAAACGGTTAAAGATGCAAAGATAGATTGGCCTATTGCAGGAATCTTTTTTGGTTCAGGTTTTTTAACCGGTTTCTTATTTAAACGTTATTATAAAATGTTCATTATTTGTGTTTCTGTTGGGTTAGTTTTGATTTGGGGACTTGATCATTTTTTCCATATCATCGATTGGAAGACAATTAATAATTTTATAGGAGATTCTCCTGCTACACAGGTTGATTCTTTTTTTGTAACGGCCTCTTCATGGATTGTGCACAATGTTGCCTTTTCCGTTAGTTTTTGTATTGGTGCAGTGCTTGGTGTTTTTATATAGATCATTCAGTATTTGATTTAAAATAAAAAAAGCTTGAGTTGTAAAATTCAGGCTTTTTCTTTTTAAAGTCTTTAAAATTTGATTTTTGCTCTGATACCATGACCTCTACTCGTGTGTTGTTTTGTCAAATTATAAAGGAGATTGAGCATGAAGATGATGGTATTGAAACGTTCAGTATGTGGAGTGGTTGTTGCATCTATATCGGTACTTTATGGTGGTTCTAGTGGTATGTCTTATAACGATTTTGAATCTCGGTCTGATCAAGCAGAGCAGTATACAAGTGAGTCTCAAAATGTATCAGAACAAAGTAGAGCTTCTCAAAAGACATTTTTAGAAAAGCATTTGGGTTTTTCTATGGATGAAGAAAAAAATAATCCTTCTCAGGTGGTAAGTCCTGATGATGCGCCATTATTAATATCACAACAAGATGGTCTTCGCGCTTTAAAATTATCTGTGCTGAATGGTATTATGCACAATTGTGAATTACATTATGCAAATCCATCTTCACGCTTGCCTTGTGGTTTTGTTCCATCAGAAGAAGTAGATGATCTCCAGAGTGGTATTCATAAAGGTCTGCGATCTGTGCAAAAAGTTACGATGGATCCTCTGCAGTTGGTAGATGGGATTGCTGATATTGATCATATGGATCCTCGTGATTTAAGTGACGTTCTAACTATGGCGGTACAAGTTGCACAAGAAGCAAAGGATTATGGGTTGCGTAGAGTGAGCACCCTCGAGATAGATAAAATGCAAGAACTTGATCGTAAAATGAAGGCGTATGATCTACTTAAGGAATGTTTAAGTGATGCAGATAATTGTAAAGTGCTGCTTGAAAAAACAGGAAAGCCAGTAATTATTGGATATCCGAAAAGAATGGTGACATATGTTGGAGCGGCTGGTATTGCTGCGGGCGCTGTGGTTACGGGCATTTGTTATAAATTGTTCAGTAAATAAAGTAGTGTATAGCTCCATGAGTTAAGCCATACACATATTTTTTGTACTTTACCTCTCGATACAATTTTCGCTTATCCTTCGTCGCTAAAGCTATGGCAGACAAGTTGCTCAAATCACTCGAGGTGAGCGGAAGCGAGTGTTTTTTCTTAAAAACCGCTCATGTCGAGTGTTTTTCAAGAATTGAAAAATGTATCGAGACAAGCAAATGTTGTTATAAGCATCGGATAAGGGGAGCACTTGCTCCCTTAAATTATTTTTATTCATTATCAAAATATGCTCTAGGCTTGATTGCCTTTACCATATTTTTCCTGCCTGTATACTATATTTTGTACAAGTATGGAGTATTTACTAAGTGGGTGGTCGGGTGTTAGAGCTTAAAAATCTTTCAGTTTCAGTTTCTGAAAAACAAATTATACATGATATTTCTTTTGTATGTCCGGAAGGTACAGTTACGGTTTGCATGGGGCCAAATGGTTCCGGTAAAAGTTCGCTGCTCCATACTATTATGGGAAACCCTGCATATAATCTGATTGCCGGTCATATTCTTTATAATGGCCAAGATATTACAACACTGGCTGTAGATAAACGGGCTTGTTTAGGCATATTTTTGACCTTGCAGCAGCCCTATGAAATTCCAGGCGTACTTGTCAGTACCTTACTTAAAGAATCTTTTAGGGCATTACATCCTGAACTTTCTATGGATCTGTATATCGATAGGCTTTCTTTGGCTTCACAGATTTTAGGAATTGATCGATCAATACTCGACCGTGGAGTTCATGCTGGTTTTTCTGGTGGTGAAAAGAAAAAATTAGAAATGCTCCAAGCTTTTATTATTCAACCTAAAATTTTAATGCTTGATGAGCTTGATTCTGGCCTTGATATTGATGCGCGGCACGTTGTTGGTAAAGCATTGCAAGTACTGAAAGCATTAGTTCCAACAATGACCATTCTTATGGTAACTCACCATGATACCTTCTTTACCTATCTGCCTCCCGACTATGTGCATATTATTGCGCAAGGTATCATTAAAAAATCGGGTGACGGCTTGTTAGTGCACGAAATAGAAAAGAGTGGTTATGCCAACAAATCCTAATGATCCTCATCTATTATCAGTGGATTTAGTACGATCAATTTCTGAAATAAAAAATGAACCATACTGGATGACAGAGTATCGTTTAAAGGCATTAGCGCTTTACCAAAAAATGGCAATGCCAACCTGGGGTGCGGATCTTTCTGAACTTACATTTCCTGATATTTCGTACTATGTAAAACCTGTGGTTAAGCAACAAAATTCTTGGCAAGAAATTCCCGATTCTATTAAAAATACCTTTGAAGCATTAGGCGTACCACAAGCAGAGCGTTCTTATCTTGCAGGTGTTGGTGCGCAGTTTGAATCAGAAATTGTGTATCAAAATCTACAACAAGAGTGGAAAGATAAAGGCGTTGTTTTTTGTGATATAGAAACAGCATTACAAAATCATCCTGAATTAGTAAAAAAATATTTCGGCACCATTATTCCTGCCCATGACAATAAATTTGCAGCATTAAATTCTGCAGTGTGGAGTGGAGGAAGTTTTGTGTACGTTCCCGCTGGCGTCAAAATTGATATGCCACTTCAAGCTTATTTTAGAATTGATCAGCAAAAAATGGGACAATTTGAACGGACGTTAATCATTGCAGAGCCAGGAAGCTTTGTGCATTACGTAGAAGGCTGTAGCGCCCCAACGTATCGTTCAAACTCGTTGCATAGTGCAGTGGTCGAAATTATTGCCCATGAAGGTGCGCATGTCAGGTACACGACCATTCAAAATTGGTCTACTAACGTGTACAACTTGGTTACAAAACGAGCAGTTGCGTACAAAAACAGTACGGTTGAATGGATAGATGGTAATTTTGGCAGCAAAGTAACTATGAAGTATCCCTGTATTATTTTAAAGGGAGAAGGCGCAAAAGGGCAGATTATTTCGATTGCAGTTGCAGGAAAAGGGCAGCATCAAGATGCGGGGGCAAAAATTATTCATATGGCTCCCAATACGCGTTCATATATTATTGCAAAATCAATTTCAAAAGATGGTGGGCGGTCAAGTTATCGTGGCCTTTTAAAAGTATGCAAAGGAGCAACGGGATCCCATGCCCGCGTGCAATGTGATGCATTGCTTCTTGATGAACATTCTCGCACCGATACCTATCCAACCGTTATTACCGCTGCAGAACGAATTGATACAGGACATGAAGCATCGGTTGGTAAAATAGATGAAGAACAGATGTTTTATTTACAAAGTCGTGGTTTTTCTGAGCAAAAGGCACAAACAATGATTGTAAATGGGTTTATTGATGTTTTTGTGCAAGAGCTTCCTATGGAATATGCGGTTGAAATTAATCGTTTAATCGCACATGAGATGGAAGGTTCAATTGGATGAAGTACCATACTATTGCATCAATTTCTTCTGTTATTACACTTTCGCCAGCAACTTCTGGTCTAATAGTTATTCCTGCATATCAACATGTTACCATTCAAGAAGAAGATACTATCACAAATCTTGTTGTAGAAATTATTATTGAAGCTCATGCATCGGTTACCTATGTTTTACAAAAAAATAATCAAGAAACGTCATCTCGTCATATAACGTTTGTACTTAAAGGTGCATATGCACAAGTTTTGTGTAGTGGTTCATTATGTGCTCGTAATGCTGAAAAATATGATCTAACTATTTTGCAATTACATTGCGCATCCCATACAAAAAGTTCTGTTGCTCTTAAAATGGTGGTTGATGATGCTGCTCTATGTTTGTACCGAGGAACTATTGTTATAGAACCGAGCGCTACAAAATCGGTAGCAGAGCAACAACATAAAGCATTAGTACTAAGTGAGCATGGTAAGGTTACGTCAGAACCTCAGTTAGAAGTTTTAACAAATGATGTTATTTGTAATCATGGCAGTGCAATTTCATATGTTAATCCAGAACAGATGCATTATCTTATGAGCCGTGGTCTTTCAGAATCGGTGGCTAAAAATTGTATCGTTAACGGATTTTTAGATTAAACCTTATCTTGGTTTTAGAAAATCTACATTGTATGATATATTGATAATTTAAATTTAAAAAAAGACAAGTGAGCAATTGCTTACAGCATGGTTTTTTGGCAAAAAGTTGGTCGAAAGAAATATAGTTTAAAATAGTAAATTTTAGGGATTTAATATGCGTTTATTGCAGTATGTAAAAATAATAAGTTTGGTAGTAGTAATTTCTTGTAATGCTGCAGATAATGTGGCAGGTCCAAGCTCCGATTCATTGATTCCTTTTCATTTGACAGATGAGCAAATTATCGATCAATTACGTGTAGAAAGAGATAGACTGAAAGGCGGCGTTAAATCAATTTACTATTCAAATCCATTATTTGATTTGATTGTAGATAAAGGTGCTTCTGTTAATATGCAAGATACTAATAGAAATACGCTTGTGTATTGGTTGGCAGAATGGAATCTTTCAGAGCCTATGAGGCTGCTTCTTGCTCATTCTGCTATTCTTCCTAATGTCCGAAATAATTATGCAATCAGGGCTTTACATTGTGCGGCAGCTAGCAATTGTTCAGATACTATGAGGCTGCTTCTTGCTCACTATGCTATTGATCCTAATGTGCAAGATAATGATGAATGGACCGTTTTGCATTGGGCGTTACCCTCTAATAATTCAGAGGTTGTAAAGCTGCTTCTACAAAATGGAGCTGATCTTACGATTATAAACGAAATTGGGTCTCCACCCTATAATGATTTTGATGTAAGCAGTTTGCAATTTGTATGTGAATCTTTGAAGGAAGGTTATCAGCAAGCGCAAAAAAAAGAAAAAATATTAATTACAACTCTTGTTTCACAATGTAGAAGTGGTGAGGTACCAGCTGAAGCAGTGGTAGGGTTTTGTAGAGCTGCATATCGCGCACCAGGCATTATGAAAACAATCAAAAAGAATTTCGAGTTTTTGCAAGCAAACCATCAGGAGGTATATGCAGAATCACGTATTGATACGTCTTTAATAAATGGCAATGTAGTTCCATCACTTCAGTTGCTTACAGCACGGTTTATTGGAAAAAATATGGTCGAAAAACATTAATCAATAGTAAGTTGAAGAAAAAATACGCGGTAGATTTTTTATAGTAATGTTTGTGCGTCGTAAAAATATAAAAAATAGAACAATAAACGCCACTCTGTTTGGTAACTTATCAAGCAGGGTGGTTTTTTATTATTGAAATCCCCCCCCCCCCCATGGTATGTATATTTGTAAATAGTTTTCATTTTTACC
>CAIQNR010000021.1 GCA_903873255.1 uncultured bacterium
AGGGATGTTATACTGAGATTTCTTTTATATTGTTTGCAAAATAAACGAAAAACAGTACTGAGGGGATAGAAAAATGAATCTTAAAAATGGAGCATGTTTTACACGGCAGGTGGGCATAGTTTTGAACCATGCTGGTAGAAATATCACTATTTTTGAGCGTACTCAACATCGTCTTGATGCCATTACCTATACAAAAAATTGGGCCCGTGGTTCTTTTGTTTCATATCTTCTTGTGTATCAGAAAGGAAAAGTTATTCTGGAAGATGTGTCTTTAGAATATATGCCACTTATTCAGGCGCGGTTCGATATTTATTTTTTACATAGTTTGCTCGAAATCTGTTATAACTTTATACCAGAGGGTGGATGTGAATTTGTTTTGTATCCTTTGATTGTTAAAGTTTTACGAGCATTTGATACGATATCCTCTGAAAATCATAAGAAAATCCTTCTCTGTAGGCTGTTTGCGCATCTTGGAATTTACCCTACAAATTCTGAGTTGTATGCGCCTTTAGAAGAGTTTCTTAAAATGCCTATTGACAACTTAATAGCAGGAAATTTAGAGTTAGCGAATGAGGTTTTTTTTGATAGGTGGCTTGAGTGGTGCCTAGAGAATTATCCTCAAGGGAAAAAATGTAAAGCGCTTCCGCTCCTTTTACAAAAGTGATGATCCAATGAAAAAGAAAATACTATTATTCGCCTTGTTTTCTTTCTGGAATATGAATGCAGACTTCCTTGATACCTTTGGTTTTGGTAAAGCCGAAATTGATGTTGTTATCGGAGGTAAACAAGAGGACATTCGTCAACTTAAATCGGTTATAGAAGAATACAAAAATCATGAGCAGAAAGAGCTGGAAGAGTTGCGGGGAAAAGCCGATCGAACAAAAGCACGCATAGATGAAATTGAAGGACTTCTTAATACGCAAGGAGTTTTTGATAGATTTGTACAGCAAAAGCTGGTGAACCTTCAAAGTAGTTCGCAAGTTATTGCGGCAATAAAAAGCGCTAAAAAGGATTTAAATGACACGTTAAAACAACACCTTTCTTTACTTGAAGCCAAGGTAAATGATGAAGCGCAAGAGGTTCTTGATGCAGATAAGGTGGTCTACAGCTTTGAAGATCTACAAAGGCTTAATAGAGAGATTATGGGGCAAGATGGTAAAACAGAACATCTGAACGCAGAAAAAAATGAAATTACTGTTGATCTAGGAAATTCAAAAAAACGGGTTGATATTGCCAAAAAAATACACGATCAAAAAGTTTATGAACAAAATGAACTCAGAAAAAAAATGTACACACAAGAGGCTATTTCACCCAGCCAAGTAGATCTGCTTGATATAGAAACCCAACTTTCTGATTATGAATATCAACTTGCACTCGCTAAAGTTGAAGAACGTACAGCACGGCTCAAATTCTTGACGGAAGCTGTTTTGATAGAAAACAAAAAATTACAAAAAATGAAAAAGAAGCGGGATTCTGTTATTGCAAGGTCCCTGCGTGTTGACAGACAAGATATTGAAGGCGCTCAAAGAAAAATGGATGAGCAAAAGCAGCGCTATCTTGCATTGACTGATCAGTATTTACAAAAAATAGAATATTTTGGAACTCAGCAAGAAAGCTTTAAAAAAGATTTTCAGCACCTTGAAGAGCGCTATGCTGATACAAGTAGTGAGTCGCAAAACTTAGATGAATGGATTAGTTCGCCAACAACAGTTCAAGGGTATTTATCATTTGTAGATCGTGGTGTTAAAAAAACAGAAATAGCATTGCTTGATGCACAAATAGAATTTCAAAAAGCAGCAATAGAACTTGAAAAAACAAAATTTAAAGAATACGAATTAAATCTTCAAGTTGTTCAATCTTGGTATAACATCAAGCATCAAAAATTTGGATCAAGCGATAAACTTCTCAAAACAATCGCCGACTATCAAGATATTGCTGCAGAGTGTAATCGTGAAAAATCGATGTACGATGACAAACGTTATGCTGTTATCAATCGCCTTAATTTACAAAATAGATCACTTTCAAACATCAAAATTAAATTAGAAGAATTGACCGGAAAAGGTCGTTATTTGTTCCGTAGAGAAGAGCAAAGTTACAACCATTGTATCGATCAACTCCAACGTGCACAACTTCTTTTGATGCGACAAATTGAGTTGACTGGTCATCTGATAGAATCATATTCCACCATACTTGTTACGTTAGGTGGGTATGAAAAACAGATTGGAAGCACTATCACAGAACTTCAGCGCGCAAGTTTATGGCAAAGATCGGGTGGTGCAATTTCTCGAGAAGGTCTGCAAAACATAGTGCCTGATACCTATAGTTTTTTTGTAGATGTTGTTGCGCTCGGGACCGCCTATATTGATCAAATGCATACTTCACTCATTATTAAAAAAATAAGTGAAGCTGTGACCAGTCCTCTCGGCCTACTTTTTATTTTATGCAAATTATTTCTGTGTCTTATTTTATTTGTCTTGATTCTTCGCTATGGGTTGGCCCTTGCAGATATCTTTTTAGATATAGAGCCAGAATATCGTGGGGTTTATTTCTTTAGTCGTTTAGCGGCAGTCTTTTTACAATTTTTCCATACCTATCAGTGGAGCATGTTCGCCTGGCTCATTGGCTTTTATTACGTTGCCATAGAGCAATCTATCGATATGTATCCAACGGTTATCTTCTATTTGATATCCATCCCTTATTTAATAAATCTGATTCGTCTTTTTATGATATTTGTTATTAAGTTCAACAAAGAACATGAATATCAACTCTTTAGTGAAAATTTTGAAGACAGATTTATTTTCTCTATAGGAATTTTTCTGTATTCCAGCGTGATTTTACTGCTCTTTAGAGAAGCATTTATTGCAGCAACTTATATGAAGTCGGAGTTGCCGGGCATACTTCTTGCTTTCTATTCAATCATTGTCAGAGTACTTCTTCTTTCTTTAATTAGAAAAGAAGACCTGCTTACCGTAATCCCATTCAAAAACGTTTTTGGTTTATGGCTATCTCGCATAGTTGATCAATATTATTATGCACTGCTTGGCGCGGTAATCACTGTTATGGTACTGAGCGACCCGCATATTGGTGGATACGACAACTTGGTTGCCTACTTATTCTGGGGCATTACCGGCACCATTATTATCACACGTATTCTCTTTTTACTCTATGCATTTGTTCGTAGATCATCTTCTTACCTTTTCTTTTCTCTTGATGAAGAGTCAATTGATGAGCGCTTTCAGCATGCAAAAACCTGGTATGGTATTTTAGTAATTTGTATTTTCTTAGTTTTCTTAGTTGGAGGCGTTGTCCTTATAGCATGGTGTTGGGGAAAAACGATTCCCCTTAATTCTTTGGCGGACTTTTTCTCTGCGCAGCGCCTTTCTATTGGATTTAAAGATGGCCAATATCAAAGGGTTAGTATCTTAGATGTCATGCGCACGTTCTTATTTATACCGGGCAGTTTTGTGGTTGCCTATCTGGTTGATAAGTTTGTGCTCCATAGAATTTATATGATTCTTCTCGTTGATCCAGGTGTGCACAATGCCGTTTCAACAATATCTTATTACCTTGTTGTGATATCGGTCATTACCCTTGGTTTGTGCCAAGAAGGTTTTGGCTTTTTAGTTTCTTACTACATATTGCCAATTCTTGTTGGTATGGCATGGGCTGTACGGGATGTATTCAATGATTTTGTAGCCTACTTTGTCCTGTTGATTCAGCGCCCTATAAAAGTTGGTGATTATATAAAAATTTCAGATGAAGTTAAGGGTGTGGTTCGCAAAATAACTCCCCGCACTGTAGTACTCCGCCGCGAGCAAAGTTACCACTTGATTATCCCCAACTCTAAGCTGATGCAAGATGTGGTCTTTAACTGGGATTATACGCGCAGTTTTATAGCATTTCCCGATATTCATGTGGGCGTTCGTTACTCAGTTGACCCTGAACAAGTTAAAAAGATACTTGCCGGAGCTGTTGATAGTGTGTTGAATGTCCTTAAAATACCACCACCAGTTATTCGCCTTGAAGAGTTTGGTGCTTCAGGGTACGTCTTTATGGTACGTGGATTTATCAGTTCAGAAATGACGCTAGAGCAATGGAATATTGCCAGCGATGTACGCCTTGCAATTGTAAAGGCGCTCCACAAAAATAATATTGAACTCGCTTATCCGGTCCGCATAATTAAGACTGTTGCAAATGGATCAGAGCAACAATATTTGCAGCCGATAGCAGATGAGAGTAAGATAGACTAATCAAACTTTATGTAGCGCGTAAGAAAAAGGGGAACGTGAGTTCCCCTAATTTTTTTGTATCAAGTTGATTTAATTAATTGCTTGATGAACGTTTTGAAAAAGTTCATTTAAAAAGTCTGCACGTTTTTTTTCTTCAAGTGGCGTTGGTGTTTCTTCTATTTCTTTAGCTAGGGCTTGATGCGTTTCTTCTGCTTTTTTAGAAATGTATCCATATTCACTAGCGATTTTTCTAAGAACAGGATCATTTTTTATTTCTGTAATACTTTTGCTCTTTATATAATTTTGTAAGTCTTTGCCAATTTTATCATATTGTTCTGCTTTTTTTGCTGTAAGTCGCAAGGTATTTTCTTTATCAACTTTTTTTAGATCATTGTGATAAGCATATTCTGTTGCAATAATTCCGGTTACAGCAAACACAGTAAAAGGCGTTACATGGTTATTATTACGTAAGAAATAACGAGTTAAGCCTCCCGTTATAGCTCCAGAACATAGGCCTTTGATAACAGGTATAAATATATCAACATGTTGTTTTGGTTTGCTTTCATATTCTTCAGCAAGTTTAGCATATCGAGATAGTTCTTCATCACTGTCAAGATTAGGATCATAAGCCTGTACTGCTGAACCTGTAGCTAAAAGTAGCAATAAGATTTTCTTATTCATAGAATTCTCCAATTTGGTTTTTGAATAGAATTGCATTTTGTGCTTAAATGAGCTTCTGTTGTGATGCTATATGTAAGCATTCTTTATAATTATATATTACATATAGAAATAAAAATATTAAGAGGGGAGGGGTCGTTTTATAGGCGATAAGGTGCTATAAGCTTAAAAAAGGGAGCCGAAGCTCCCCTTAAAATTGTTATATCAGATTTGAGTGATTAGTTAGTTTGAGTGAATATGTTAGAAGCTTTTTGAGCTTTTTCTCTTTTGAGTTCAGCTTCTAATGCAGTTACCCTTTTTTCAGCCAGTTCAGCTTGTTTTTTACATTTTTTTTCAAGATCTATAACATCTTGGGATTTCCCAAAATATATATGCTTTTCTTTTCCATTAGCCGTTGTACTAAAATCATGATTTCTAGAAGGACAAGTTATGACAACGTTTCCATCTTTAATAGTTACAATAGTATCAGCTGGAAGAATTTCTTTGCATGCTGAACTAATGCTTGTTTCTGTAATATAGTTTAAATTTGTATGTAGAGTTTCAAGTCTTTCTGTCTCTGCTTTTTCTTTGGCTGCTTTATCTGCAACTCGTCCGCTTTCTGCGCAGTAGCTTATAACTGCTTGCGTAGCAAATGCTAGAGTGCCTACTGCAAGAGGAATAGCGATATTTTTAATGTTCTCATGATATGATGAGCTCTTGATTATCTCTTTGCTGTCTAAATAATTATCGGAAAGACCTTTGAGCACTTTAAGCAGCGAGGTTTTGTCTTGCAATATAAAAGTTCCAAAACCAAAACATCCTGCTGTAACTGCGCTACCCATGCCAATGGTTGCAATGCTTATGCCGTCTTTAGTGATTTTTATTTTGGGCGATTGTTCTTTGGTTGTGTTGGTATCGTTTGCCTGTGTAACTGAGCCAACCGTTAAAAGTAGTAATAACATTTTTTTATTCATAGAAACCCCTCTAGAAATACACCTATATTTTATGGTTATTTCAGCATAAAATATAATGCAAATTTTAATATATAACACTCTATAGATTAGTATTGATAACCAATAACGCAAGCGTTTTTTGCAAGCAGGTAAATGTTTTTTGAAAGATAAGCTCATAAAAAAAGGGGAACTTATTTAAAAGCTCCCCTGAATCATTAGATGTTCAATAGAATGTTAATTCTTTTTACGCATGTTTGCTTGTAATACTTTTTTACGCAAACGAACATGGTTTGGTGTGATTTCTACAAGTTCATCATTGCCGATCCATTCCATACACATTTCGAGTGTCATAAGACGTGGAGGGTTGATTTTTGCAGCTTCATCGGTACCAGAAGAACGCATGTTGCTCAATTTCTTTTCTTTACATGGATTAACTTCAAGATCGTTATCGCGTGAATGCTCACCGATAATCATACCTTCGTACACATTTTCACGTGCACCAATAAAGAGGTCGCCACGAGGCTGTAAAGCATCAAGAGCATAGGTTGTTGTAACGCCACGTTCCATAGAAATCAATGCACCACGAGTACGGCCTGGAATTTCACCTTTGTATGGTTCATAACCATGGAAAGATGAGTTCATAATACCGGTACCGCGTGTATCAGTTAAGAATTGTCCACGGAATCCAAGAAGTCCACGAGCAGGAATAGTAAATTCTAGACGTACACGGTTTGAGTATTCTTCTTGAGTGATATTTTTTATTTCTGCTTTACGCATACCAATGTGCTCAATAATAAGACCTTGGTACTTATCTTCTACGTCAATAAGAACGTATTCGATAGGTTCGCATTTTTTACCATCGATTGTTTTGTAAATAACTTCAGGAGCTGAAACTTGAAGTTCAAATCCTTCACGACGCATGGTTTCGATCAAGATTCCAAGATGTAATTGACCACGGCCAGAAACTTTGAATGTTTCAGGAGATTCAGTTGGTTCAACACGAAGTGCAACGTTTGTTTTAAGCTCTTTGTCTAAACGTTCTTTGATGTGACGTGAAGTTAAAAGTTTACCATCTTGTCCATTGAACGGTGAGTTATTTACTGAAACGTAAATAGAAACAGTTGGTTCATCAATAGCAACGTAATCGCAAGGAATTGGATTATTAGGAGAGCACAGTGTTGAACCGATTTCGATATTATCGCAACCAGTAACAGCAACAATGTCACCAAAAGAAACTTCTTGTTGCTCAACTTTGTTAAGCCCTAAGAAGGTATATAATTTTGTAGCTTTCATTGGTCTACTGACAACGTCGTTGTAACAGTAAATAAATTGTTCACCAACTTTAAGTGATCCGCTCATTACGCGGCCAATAGCAATTGTTCCCAAGAAGTCTGAGTGATCAATGTTAGTGATCAAAATTTGGAGCCCATCAGCTTTTTCTACAGGAGCAGGAATGTCATTGATAATCGCTTCAAACATTGTGTCTAAAGAATCGGTAGGATTTTTTGGATCACGTGTTGCAAAGCCCATTCTTCCTGAAC
>CAIQNR010000022.1 GCA_903873255.1 uncultured bacterium
AAGGTCCCAAGGGTTCGGCTGTTCGCCGATTAAAGTGGTACGTGAGCTGGGTTCAGAACGTCGTGAGACAGTTCGGTCCTTATCCTTCGTGGGCGTAGAGTATTTGAGAAGGGCTGTCCCTAGTACGAGAGGACCGGGATGGGCTAACCTCTGGTGTTCCAGTTGTTTACCAAAAGCAACGCTGGGTAGCTAAGTTAGTTAGAGATAACCGCTGAAAGCATCTAAGTGGGAAGCTCGCTTCAAGATTAGATACTCCTAATTAAGATCCCTTGAAGACTACAAGGTTGATAGGTCGGGTGTGTAAGCACTGTAAAGTGTTCAGCTTACCGATACTAATAGATCGAACGTTTTTGATCGCATATATAATTTATTTAGATTATATTCATAATAAGTGTGATTATCGTATAAGATTCTTTGACTTACAAACATACTTTGGTTACAAGAAAAATTTTTAAAATTTTTGGTGGCGATAGGTATAGGGATACACCCGTTACCATTCCGAATACGGAAGTTAAGTCTATACCGCCGATGATACTTACCTGGAGACGGGTTGGGAAAGCAGGTGCTGCCAAATTAAATAAGGCTCATGAAAACTCATGGGCCTTATTGTTTTATATACGTTTTTTCTCATAATCTGCTATTTCAAATTCTATTTTTTGTCTTTTTTATATCTTTTCAAGTATTATTTCCATATTTGACCTATGATCCCATTCTAATTTTTGTTCTTCAAGTGAACCTGTTAGTGAATTTTTAAGTAATTGATAGATATCAGTTTTTATATGATTCATTAAATAAGTTGTTTCAGGATTTTTAAAACGACATTTAAATCCAAGAAGCATTGGTTCACCATTGTACATAATGCATGATACATGAAGTATTCCTTTATAGGTGATACCAAATTTATTTTTGAGACCTGCAAAAAGTGGTTCTATTATTTTTGTAATAATTTTATCTCTGTCTATATACTCATCAAAAAAGAGAGGTTGTGTATTTAAAAGATTTCTAAAAATTAATGATTCTGTATTGCAGTACACTAAAGGCAGTATTGTTGTTCCATCGGTAAGTATCATAATTTCAGTTTTTTCTCCTGAAAGAAACTCTTCTATAATAAGTTTCTTATTACTGTGAGGATATGAAAACCATTCTTCTATCCATGTTAAACTTTCTTGAAGGGAATAGAAAAGTGAGCTCTTTTTATGGGAGGATTGATTGTCAGTTTTTATGATGAGTGGATAGCGATGATATGTTACTAGTTTTTGAGCTTCTTCCTTAGAAGTGCAAAGTGCATAGGGGATACAAAATATACCGCATTCCGCTGCAAATGTTCGTGATAGTGTGTAAGAATCTTCTAAAAATAAGCTTTTTTGTAGTGCGCCAAAGCAGTGGTATGAAAGATGCTGAGATAAGTTAACGATTCCATTTTTTAAGGCATCTGCATTATTAGCGATAATAAAATCTATTTTTTCCTGTATTGCAAATTTTGACACGCTATAGATATCTCTGCTTGAAAGTGACAGGTACTCAATTTTAGGGTGGTCATACTGGATAGGATAAGAATTTGCGGCAATATAGAGTTTATGTACATGGGGGGAATCGCACAATTTTTCTACAAGTGGATTAATTTCCGGGCCATCGGCCAAAAGAATAACATTGGTATGAAGACGAGAAAACATTGATAAAAAAAGAGTACATAAAAAAAATTTTTTCTTCATACGCATCCTTAGAGTAAATAAAAATACTAGGGTATGAAAAGAGGGGAACTTTAGATTATTCCCCTCTTCGTAATGTTTTTACCGGTGTAATTGTACGTTGGTGTTACTCAATAAGAGCGTTATAGGTGTTAGTAATTTCTTTTAACTGCGTATTCATAAGGTTAAAAAGAGCATCTTCATCTTTGAGAGAGTTCATGTTACTTACTGTTTCATGAAGATGTATAACCTTATTAATTAGGCTCTTTAACCCAGATATTTTTTCGTCATCAGTACTGTTTTCGAGTGAAAATTGTATTGTTTCATAAATGTTCTCTATGTCTTTTTCTGCAAATTTTTTTCTATGTAAGAAGATACTTTTTTGAAAGGTTTCGTCATATGCAATTTTTTGATCAAAACGTGTATGTTCAAGCTTTTCTAAAAACTCAGTGTCATTTTTAGATTCATGTGCTAAATCGCTAATTTTGATCAATGCTTCTTGTAATTTCTTATCAAATTCTTTTTTGTTTTTTAACGTAGTATCTAAGAGTTGGTGTCCGCCAATTTTTTGTTTATGCATGCGTTCAGCATAGCTTTGATACATTGGATGTATTGATGTATAGAGTCCTTCATGGGTATTAAGCTGTTGATCTAGATACCCTTTATTTTTTTCTAAGTTGAGTATGTGTGAGCTTACATTATGTAAATTTCCAGCATGTATATTTTTTGCAAATGCAAAAATTCTTTCGCGTTGCTCGTCTGTTGCTTGAGGAACTATTTTTTGAATGGACAGTTTAATCTCTTTTTCAGTTTTACCTTTTTGAAATTCTTCACTGTAGGTTTGTGCAAGTTGTTGTATAATATCTTCTGTTAGTGGGTTGAATTTAATTAATTCGTAGATGTCTTTCATAGTTGTTGCAAAATTTTCTAAAGCGTTTTGATCTTCTAGATGGTAACGACCAGAGCGAATTTTTTTGAGGGATTCTTGTAGATCTGTGCTTAATGGTTTTTCGAGTTTATATGATTTTTGTTTTAATACTTTAAGGTAGTCTTGGAGCCTATTGTAGATTGTATCAAATTCAGCATCGTCAGCACTTTTTTCTTCTGCTAAATCAGGATAAAAAACACCTTGTGTTGTTTTATTTTTTCTTGTTTTAAAGCTTGGTTCTTTTATAACAAGCTCGTAAATTACGATAATCTCATTTCTGTTGATAGATGCATCATGGATATAACCAAAAGTCCAAAAGTTTAGGAAGTTTCTTTTTTGATTAATAGGAAGAGCTTTTTTATAGGTTGGGCCATCATGTTCAATTAAAATTTGTTCTTTATGTAAGGTATTTCTTTTAATTGGATTTTTATCCGAGCCAACCTTCTTTTTTGATGATTTTCCGAAAGATTCATCAAATCCAACAAAATTTTGACCTAAAAGTTCCTTTTTAAAAGAAATAGGATCATAAAAACCCCATTCCACTGTTTTATATTGCATGATAGGTGTTTGGTATGCCCATCCATGAAAAAGTACGCTCCAGGGCATTGGTATTGCTTCAAATTCATTTTTTATATTTTTTTTGTTATTTACCGACGTGCTAATACGTATTTTGTAGGTAACATGTGCATGGGAATGTTTATGGATGAGTTCATTGATTGCTTCTGGAAGGTAAGGTTTGATTATTTCTGGATTAGTTATTGGATAGATAAATGCGGTTGAAAAAATCTGTGCTTGTTTATCATCAACTCTTCCAAATTGTGGGCAGTCCCGACCAACTTTATTCAGAAATGCTGCACTTCCTATAATTATTTTTCCCACACTATGCGTTTGAAAGCAGAGTGTTAGTGCTAATATTGCTAACTGTTTTTTCATTAGTACATCTCCTTATATATGAAAAATTATTCGGTTGAACCGTAACAAAGTAGATGTAAAATAAGCAACATTTTTCTTGTTAATTATTAGGATCGGTATGATTTTTTAGAATTGTGCTTTTCAGCTTTTAGACGGGTATGATGAAAATGCCGATTAATTTCATCAAGTCCTCCATCTTTTTTCCCGTAATAGGCAATCACTGCAGCAAGTCTTTTGTTAACTTTTGGTTTTGTTTTGGCGGCTTCCATGTTTACGGCTAGCAGCGCCATAAGTGCTATAAAAATTCTTTTCATTCTTCATCTCCCCCTTAAATATTTTTAACATATTTAATGCTATCAGAAATATGTGGCCATATGCAATAAAGGATAATTTTTTATAAAAAAGAGCCGAGATTAGTTGATTTTTTTCTTTGACCAGAGCCCAGAGAACCACCATAAAGTAAAAAGTATAAGAGCAATGCTGGCAAGTATTGCATGGAATTGTACAGCTCCATAAGCATTGCAAAGTGTTTCACGTATTATTTTAACCAAAGTTATTATTGTTAGAGCAGGGATAATAACAAGAATATTTTTTATCGAATAAAGATTAATAATTAACGTAATTATGAGTGTAGTTATCACCGATCCAATCAAAATTCCAGGAATTGATTCAATTGAAAAATTGATAAAAAGCATGATTAATCCACTGAGCAAAGAAAGCACTAAAAAGAGATATCGCTGTTTGTTTTTAAGCTGTAAAGCATAAAAACCAAGTGCTAAACTAAGTGCGCTTGGAGTAAGCATTAAAAAGATAGAGTTAACAATTTTACCTGCTATTTCTGAATGGTAAGAAAGTATAGAAAGGTCTCCTACAAGTGGCGTAAAGCGTGGGGAAAAAAAATCTACTATGAGCAAAAGAGAAGAAGTAACAAGACCGAGTAATACTCCTAAGGTGATGGTTGTACTGTAAGAATTTTTTTCTGTGGTAAATGGTAATGTTACACCAAGTTGTGAGGTAAAAGAGCAAATCATTATATTCAAAAAAAAGAGTAATGTTATTCCAATAGTCGCAAGAGTAATGAATTGTTTTGTATAGGTTTGCTCAGTGGAAAAAAGAAAAGTATCAACGGGTAATCTGCTGAAAAATTGAATAAGAGCTAATGCAAGAATTGGTATACAACAGATAATTAATTCTCGCATAGAAAACGAATTGACAAGGGGATGCATGGTCATTGCATATGCAGTGAGTGTTAAAATACCAAAAATAATGAGAGCTATAAGATAGAGAAAATTAAGATTTTTCACGTGTGTAGTATGCGCTTTTAGCCATGATTCTGGGGTATACATAGAACGCAAACAATCACTAATTTCATCACCTGTTATATAGATGGTGATGCGTGCTTGGGCTGTGGGTTGTGGAAGATGTACCGATGTATCGCAAAAGGTAAAAATAAAGTCTTTACGCGCAGGCTTTTCAATTTCAAGAGCAGAAACTTCTTTTAAATTATAAGGTGTAACCCCATAGAGTTTTTGAATAGTTTGTAGTGCAATACCACGTGCATGTGGTTTTGAAATAGTTTCACCAGGTGTATTATCTGAGCACAGATGTTGTATTCGTACTATTTCGCCATTATTTCCAACAAATATGCGAAATTCTTCTACTCGATCATCTGGTTTGCCTTCAAATAATGCGTATCTTACTTCCCAACAGGTATCTTGAAGGTATGATCCCAGCAGTTCTTTATAAAGATGTTTTCCGCCTGTTTGCCAAAGATAGGCATGGGATTGTAGATGGTGTGGTGCAATGGTGTGAGCTCGTGTTGCGATAGACCATTTTTTATGGGATTGTTCAAGATCTTCTATAACATCGGATGCATAAGAAATTGCATCGTCTACAGACAGTGTAAGAGTTGTATGGAGAGGTTCATAACGGGGTAGTAGTAGAGAAATTATAAGTGCAAAACTTGCTAAAAGAACACCTATTTTTTTCAGGTGTTTTGTAAAAAAAGGTTCTTTTAAAAAGGTCATAAAAACTCCCACATACGTATAAAAACAATGAAATCAAAGATATTCTATAATCTTAGTAGGGATTTAGAGGGTGTCAAAAAGGATATTAGTTTTCATCTTCTTCTGATATAGAAGCTAATTGGGTATTTTTATAAGATATTTTTGTTGTAAGTACAGCTGTTTTAGGAGTAATTGCTTGCAATGTTTCTGAAGTTTTGAGTTCTCGAGATTGAATTGGCATTGGAGTAGATTGAGGACGTTGAGGCTGTGATGAAGATGATGTTTTGGGTGGAAGATCAAGCCCCCAGTTACGACGATGAGGATGAGGTGCTGATGGTATTTCCATAGTTGATTGAATTTTTTCTTGCTCTTCTAGAGCTTTTATAGCAGCTTCAACTTCTGCGCGTCGTTCATCCTCATTTTTTTTAATACAGGCATAATAAAAAAAACATAATGTTTCTCGCGGTGTATTTGAATTTTGAAAGTGTCTATAGGTAACGAGTTGTTCCAATGTGAGCAAATCGGTATTAATTTTTTTAGAATTAGCTCCATGTAAAGAACATGTTGTAAGCAGTAAGCATACAAGTATCGAAATCATATAGAATCCCTATAAAATAAGTGGTAATACTAGTGTAGTTTAGGGGGTATTTCAGAATCTTCAAGTTGAGGCAACTTGTTTAGTACCAAACAATCCTAAAAGTTGATACACATTTTTTAGTTTAACAACATGACGGTCAGAAAGTTTTTGCGATTCTGCAACAAAGAGTGTTTTAATGCCAAATTTTTGTGCCTCTTTTAGTTGTGGTTCTATGCCATTAATAGGCTTGATGGATCCAGTAAGACTAAGCTCTCCTAAAGCCATTGCCTTTTCTGGCAGTGCATCCTGAAAGTAGCTCGAAAGTAAAGCAAGGGCAATTGCTAAATCGGCAGAACTTTCATTAATTTTTATGCCGCCACTCACTTTTACAAAAATGTCATGCGCGCTGAATTTGATATGCAAATATTTTTCAAGAATTGCGGCAATAAGAACAACTCGTTTGTGGTCAAGGCCGGTAACCACCCGTTGAGGAACGTTAAATTTTGTTGGGACAATGAGCGCTTGGATTTCTAAAAGCAGCGGGCGAGAGCCTTCTAAACTGCTGGTTAAAACCGATCCTGGTGCATGTGCAGTTTCATCGAGCATGTATTGGTTAATGTGAGGAACCTCTTCCATTCCTTCATGGGTCATGGCAAAAAAACCAAGTTCGTGAATTGCACCAAAGCGATTTTTAACACTGCGTAAAATTCTTGTATGCCAACGGTCTTCACCTTGTAGATAAAAAACTCCATCAACCATATGTTCTAATGTTTTTGGCCCCGCCATTTGTCCTTCTTTGGTAATGTGGCAGGTGATGATAACGGCAATGTTGTGTTCTTTTGCAAGGCGCATTAATGCAAATGATGTTTCACGCAGTTGTCCAACGGTTCCGGGAAAAGTATGTGATGCAGAAAAAAAACAGTTTTGAATGGAGTCAATAATAATAATATCCGGTTTTTCCATTTGTCCTGTTTCTATAATGCTTTCTATCTGTGCCTGATCAGAAAAGAGTAATTTATCGTTGATGCTGTTGATGCGTGAAGCTCGTTGTTTTACTTGTTCCAGTGATTCTTCAGAAGAAAAGTAAAAGACTTTATATTTTTCGGACAACTTATAGGCAACATGGAGCAGCAAGGTTGATTTACCAATCCCAGGGTCACCGGTCAGTACTAGTAATGAGCCGGGCATAATCCCGCCACCAATTACATTGTCCCATTCATGAATACCAGCAAGCAATCGCGGTTGGTGTGTAATGCTGACATCGTTGAGCGATTTAAGTGCTAGTTTTTTTCCTGAACCAGGAACCATCCCTTTAGGTGTTTTTGCAGTGACGCTGGGCATCGATTGTTCTTCGATAAAGCTGTCCCATTCTTGGCACGATGGACAGCATCCCATCCATTTAACACTCGTATAGGTACAATTTGAGCAGCTAAAAGTTACTGAAGATTTTGCCATACCGGTTTCTTATCGATAACAAAGCAACCACGGCAGCGCGCTTGGTATTGTTCTTGTGCGCCAACTTGTATGGTGGGATCATCATATTTTGCAGGATTTCCATTAACAATGCGTTGTGTAAAGTATGCATCAAGTCCACATTCAACGCAGATTGCTGTCAGTTTGGTAACATCATCTGCAATTGCCATAAGAGTTGGCATTGCGCCAAAAGGGAGTGATCTAAAGTCAAGGTTTAAACCTGCAACAATCACATGTTTTTTTGCTTCGATAAGGCGCATAACAACGCTAATGATGTCATGCGAAAAGAATTGAACTTCATCAATGCCAACAACTTCTATGTCGGGAGTTAAATGTTCAAAAATTTCAAGGGGATTTTCTATAGAGATTGCAGCTATTTTGTTGCCATCATGTGAGGCAACAAACTCAATGAAGGTTCGATTATCAAAAGAATGTTTAAATACAATAACAGATTTACGAGCAATTTTTGCACGCTTTAATCGTCTGATTAATTCTTCTGATTTTCCGGAGAACATTGAGCCACAAACGACTTCAAGTTTTCCCATATGTGTAGGTAGATTGTTCATCGAATTCCTTCAAAAAATGTTGACACTACGGTATTTTTTGTAAACGACATCTACTTAGTATACACTTACAGCGTCTCACGTATAGAACAAATTTCACTTTTAAATGTATGAGGATGTATGGTACCGCAAACGCCGCATTTTGATCCCGCTCATGTAACAACATTAGATTCAGTAGTTCACAATAAACCACATGCTGCACTTTTGGTTGTAGAACAATCACCAGCGCTTGAAGGCGAAAGTCTTTTGCTTGGTGCAAAGAATGCGACGCTTGTTATTATGCTTTCATTAATTTTAACTCGTGGAAAATCTATTTTACGTAATGTTCCTGCAAATGATGATGTTATTCATATTATTCAATTGCTCGAAAAAGTTGGCGCGATTGTTTTTTTTGATAAAGACACAAATATTTTGGAAGTTGATACATCAGGTCTTGACGGCTATGAAGTTGAACTTGAAATCATGAAAAAAACTCGGGCTTCAGTTCTTGCAATGGGACCTCTATTGGCTCGCTTTGGAAAAGCTGATATTGCATTTCCTGGTGGGGACGTTATTGGTGCACGGCCTATCGATTATCACATAAAAAATTTTGAAAAGATGGGTGTTTCTATTACAGAAACTGGTGAGCGCATTACTGCACATACCGAGCATGTAAAATCACGCAACTTACTTTTGGAATATCCAAGTGTAGGTGCAACTGAAAACTTAATGATGTTTGCAACGCTCATTCCTGGAACTACAAAAATTATCAATGCAGCGCTTGAGCCAGAAGTATTTGATCTCATTGCAATTCTTAAAAAAATGGGTGCACGCATAGATGTTTCTGTGCCTGCAACAATCACCATTATTGGTGTTGATGCGCTAGATTCAGTTGATCATACTATTATTTTTGACAGGCTCGAGGCTGGAGCACTACTTGTTGCTGGTGCAATTACCGGTGGTTATGTCCATTTACCACAAGCGCCTGCTCATGCAATGGGAATGTTTTTGATGAAGTTACAAGAAATGGGGCATACCATTTTAATTCATCCAAGTGGTATGGGAGTAAAAATTAAGGCAACTAAAAGTCCTCGCGCTGTAAATATAAAGACAGCACCATATCCTGGATTTCCAACTGATTTACAAGCATATACCATGGCAGCATTAACGCTTGCTCAAGGTACTTCTAAAATTCATGAAACGGTGTACGAAAATCGTTTAATTCATGCCCGTCAATTGGTAGAAATGGGTGCACAAATAGAAATTACTCATTATGACACTGCAATTATTCGCGGTGTTGAAGAGCTCTATGGTACACATGTTATTGCAAGCGATATTCGTGCATCATGCGCACTTGTTTTGGCAGGGCTGGCAGCAACGGGTACAACTACTATTGCAGGTGTTCATCATTGGAAGCGTGGTTATCAAGGGTTGGAAGATAAGTTACGAGCACTGGGTGCTAATATCTCTTTACAAGAATAGAAAGTTTTGTTTCTTATCTGTCGCCCCAACATGGTTTAAGGTGACGGTAATATTGAGGATTTCGTGCTCTTTCTGCAAGAAGATCATCAATATTTTCTAACTTTTCATAGAGAAGTTTTTTTTGCATGGAATATTTTTGATATTCAGGACTATTTTTTAGCAAATCTGTAAAATCTAAGGGATTCGCAGGATCTTGTGGTGTAGAGGTTAAACTTGTATAAAGTTCTTTAAGACTGGTAGCTTTTTTTGCAAAAAGCTTTTCTAACTGTTCCCTTTTTAAGATTAAGCTCATTTCCAAAATAGTGTTGTTTTCAGGATCAATAGGTTTAAAATTTGTTTTTGCAGCTTTTAATTGTTCTGTACTCATATCTGTTGAGTCAAAGAAAATTGCATCGATACTTTTTCTTAAGCTTGTGGTTGAAATACCAGCAACTTGTTCTATCGTAGGTCGGGCTATTTTTGAAACAGCAGCCCCAATTTTTGTAAGCCCACATGAGCCGTTAAGGCTAAGAGTTAACAATAAGCTTGCAGTAAGTAATTTTGAGTAGATTTTCATATAACCTCCATAGTTTTGAATAATCTTATGTACTCATTCTACCTTAGATTGTGTGTTTTGGGAAACGCTCGGGTCAATAAGCTTGACGGGTCAACATTATTGAGTAGATGATACGTTGATGCTAGCTATTGATTTCTTGATACAGATCAGCAATTTTTTAATTTTTGGAAGTAATGTGTGCCAGTAATTGACCAGTTTTTGAGCTGCATCAAGAGCATCATTTGTTTCTTGTACAGTAGTCATAGGATCGCATGGATAGTTATGAGCAATTTTGTTTTGCAGTTTGCGCATCTCGATCCATTCTAGTCTGCTTGGTAAAAGTTCCATTTTTTCTAGTATATTAAGTTGGTCAATATAGCTTTGTTTTTTATTATCTTTGTTCATGAAGATCATAAGTAATGGAAATATTTTATCCCCAAGTAAGTTTTGTAATTTTGCAAATCTATGGAGTGCCATTTCTAAACAATTGCGCTGATCAAACGTAATTGTTTTCATAAATGATAACGTTATTGGGCGAACAGATTGAAGGCATTCAAAAGCTTCTTCTATGCGCTCTGAATGAGTATTTGCAACTTTTACTTTTTGCTCGAAATATATTATTGGATTCATACTAATTTAACCCCTTGTTTTTTTGCGATATCATAAATTGGTAACCAAAAACCACTTTGTAAATTTATCACAACATCAATTTTTTGTTCGCCTATAGCAAAGTCCAAATCTACTAAAAATAGGATTTCTCTTTTTGAAATATCTTGAATTGTTTCAGCCTCTATTTCTATATAGAGATCAATGTCACCGCCTTTTGTTTGTGGATTTACGCGAGAGCCAAAAATTCAAAGATGGGCATTGGTAGGGAAATTATTTATAAAAGCGTTTTTTATGGTATCTATTTCTTGTTGTGAAAGACGAATTTGATCTGTCATAGGTCTATTTTTCTTTACTATGATTTTATTTGCTTGTTTCGATACATTTTTCAATTCTTTAAAAAGTCTTGAAAAATACTCGATATGAGCGGGTTTAATAAACAATTTTTTCTTCAAATTTTTTAAGCAAAATTACTCATAAATAAGCTCCTAAAGTAGTTATACCAGATAAGGTTATTGACTTTGATGGTCTAGATTGTATTATTCTGTATATATGAAGACGGGATAAGTTTCTAATTCTATAAATGGGAATGGTTATATGTTTAAATATCGATTTTTAGCAGTATGTTTATGCGCAGTGAGTATGCTATTTGGGAGTAACACTCAGCCATTTTCATACCAAAATTCAATTCCAGAAGATCCAATTAAGCATAGAGTGTTTAAGTTTACCACGCCTGAAGAAGATAAAGTTAATGCTTTCTTAAAAAATCCATTTGATGAAGCAACAAATAAAGAAATGACTGACATTACTAATAGTACGTCAAAAGAAGTGTTTGCCGACCCTAAGAGTCCTAATTATGTTGGACATAATTATGCGCAACCATATTTCCAAGAATTTCTTAAAAAAGCTGCAAAAATAAGGAATATTGATCCTAAAAATATAGATTTGTATAAGTTGGTAAATGAAAAAAAAATAGATAATATAGCTTGCTGTGCAGCAAATTCAATGTGGTGTCGGCCATATACTCATAAGTATAGTAACAATCATAATTTAGATATTTTTCTTCATGAACTGAATCATTATAATCAGCATGATTCTAGAAATCAGTCGGAATTTATTCATAATAAAAGTAGAAAATTAGTTGCTAAGTGTGCTGTTGAACGGTTTCCTCATATCATTAAATCACTGGAAGATTTTAGAAAATATATAGAAACACAAGCGGATACATCAGCTGCAGCTTATGCAGGTTCATCAGATGTTATAAGAGATGTTAGTTTATACCATGCTAATAAAGGCTCTTTATTAGTAGATGATAAGGGATATCTTACTCGTAAGGGATTTGAAATATTAGCAGATCAAGCACGAGAGCAAGAAAAAAAAATGGGGGTAGATAAGTTACAAGAGATGATTAAACAAGAAAAGTCAGAATATAAATATCCAGTACCAGAGCATTTTCATGGTGTAGATCCAGAGCTTGCAAAATTGTCATTGGAAAAATTAAACCAAGAACAAAAAGAATTTAATGCCTATAAAAAAGAGCGTGCAAGTGAATATGAAAAAGCAAAGAATTTTGAAGATATCAAAAATCATAAAATTGATATGTTGCTTGCCGAGCACAGAGATTTGCAGTTGCAAAATGCAGCGCTAAAAAAAGAAGAGAATTCATGGTGGAATGTATTTTCTGGTGGTGATACGGCTCGAAAAAAATTAAGAACTATTGAAACTCAATTACATCATCTTGACAGAGATTTAAAAGAGCAGGCATATGAAAATGCACGGATCTATGGCAGTGAATTTAAAAATGATGCTGACAAAGATCAATCATTTCATTATTTAAAAGCACATGGAATTATTGCACAAGATCGATTAATAGATGAGTTAAATCCAACTTGTTCTGAGTCTCGTAAGCATGCGATAAACGCAGATTGGGTAAATCGAGAGATTAATAAAGCTCGTTTAGAGCGTGATGATACAAATATAGCGCGCCTTGAAAAAATTAAAGCAAATTATGTAGAGCAGGCAAAAGAGGCAGGGGTTGTTGTGGAGTAGTTATGGCTACTTACAAGTTGCCAGTTCAGTTAACTCTTTGGTGATCTTTGCTTGTCGTGCTTTGTTGTATTGTAATCGCATAGTATCTAAAAAATTATTTGCATTGCGTGTTGCATTGTCCATAGAAATAAAGCGTGCGGATTGTTCTGCATGGAGCGATTCAAAGAGTGCAGTGCGCAGTGATATTTTGAGAATGTTTTCGGCAAGAAGTTCAAGTACCATTTCTGGTTCATGTTCCCATACATAGTCTTGAAGTGTTCCCGTATCTTGATTTGCCGCGCATCCAATAAAAGGGATGAGTGCGGTAGTATGGGTTTCGTAAGAAAAGAAGTTTTTTGAGCTATTACTGATAACGGTAACGTCTGTATAAAATTCCGTACTCTGCATAAATAAATCTAAAATTTCTTGGGTAATCACGTGAATGTTGCTTCCCTTTACTTCGGGGAAGTTATAATTAACAGGAATTGCTCGTTTGCTAAGATAATCATTAACCTTTTTGCCTGCGCATACCACGGTGGTGTGCGAATCGGTTAAAATCGAACGGTTTTTGTCGATCCAATAAAAAATGCCTGAGTTAAAACTGCCACACAGACCTTTTTGTCCGCCAATTAAAATAAAAAGCTCTTTTTTAGGTGTTTCTGTATGGGGGAAAAAGCGGGAGTTGTTCCAGGTTGGGCAGAATTTTTTAACATGTTCAAGGAGTTGGCATAGGGTGATGCGGTACTCAGCGAGCGGTTTTTTTTGCTTATCAAGCCGCGTATGGAATGAGCGTGAAATTAAACGCATGGCGCTGGTTATTTTTTTTATAGTTTCAACGGCCTTGATTCTTTGGCGCATATGGATGAGTTGCGACATGACGTTTCCTTAGCTTTTATAGGGTGTCAGGGTAAAAGAATACTGTCTATTTCATGGTTTTTCAATTATTCTTTACTATGATGTCTCGATATATTTTTCAATTCTTTAAAAAGTTTTGAAAAATACTCGACATGAGCGGAATTCCGCCGCTCACCCCGCATGTCCCGCCATAGCTTTAGCAACGGCGGAAGTGATTTGAGTGCAGGATAAGCGAAAATTGTATTGAGGGGTACAGGCAATATGATACTGGTTATTGACGGCTACAATCTTTTAAAACTTATTCATGGGCCTAATGTAACAGAAATGCAGCGATCTGCGTTTATCAATTTACTTGGTCGGTATATAAAAAAGCGCAAACATAAGGTGATTGTAGTGTTTGATGCCGGCCCTTGCACCTACCCCATGCACGAAAAACAACGGGGCGTTACCATAATCTATTCCGGATCGTTTCAGTCGGCTGACGATAGTATCATAAAATTTGCTCAAGAGAATGCCCAAAAAGAGGTGGTAGTAATTTCTGCCGATCGGGCACTGCTGCAAGAAATCAGTGAACATAATGCAGATTCAATAGATCCGCTTACCTTTTATGAAAAAGTTAAAGAAGTATGTACCGCATCAGAAAAGATGATGCAGTCGATGACTGATAAATCAATTATTAAGTTTACGAGTGAAGCCGAAGCAATTGATGCGCTGATGTATGAAGCTGCCGCTATGACAATTCCTTACAAAGATGATCAGGTAGGTAGTGAGCGTGGAGTTAAAAAAAATGATCTTTCTAAAAAAGATAAGCTTCGCATTAAGGCAATAAATAAATTATAAGATGTATACAAAAGGAATAAGGTATGCAAAAAGATTGGATAGTTACTCAAGAAAATATGCATATGATAGCGCAAGAAATTGTAGATCAATTACCTAAAATTATTACACTTTCAGGGCCGCTTGGTGCTGGTAAAACAACATTGGTTCAAAATATTCTTACTATTCTTGGTGTAACTGAACCGGTACAAAGTCCAACTTATGCCTATGTAACTACCTATATAACAGCAATGGGTCTTAAGATTTTTCACTTTGATTTGTATCGACTCAGAAATGTACAAGATTTTATGGATGCGGGGTTTGAAGAGTATTTGTATCAGGCTAATTCGCTTTGTTTAATTGAATGGCCTGATAGTATTGAAAGTTTGCTGACCCATGATGTGTGTAAAATTACGTTGCAGTATGAAGGCACTGAAAAGCGCCATATAGAAGTTACATTCATTTGAAATGTATCATATGAAAAAATTATTTTTTTATACTAGAACCTGTTAAAAATTCAAGTATACTTTAGAGATCAGTACCATTTCTTAGGGATATAAAAAAATATGAATTATAAAACTCTTTTGGAGAGTATTGGCAATACTCCGCTTGTAAAAGTTCCTTTTGCTTCGCCCGCAACAATTCTTGCAAAGCTTGAATATTTAAACCCAGGCGGAAGCGTTAAAGATCGTTCGGCTTTGTATCTTATTGAGCAAGCAGAACGAACAGGAATGTTGAAGCCAGGCGGTACTATTATTGATGCATCATCAGGAAATCATGGAATTGCGCTTGCAATGATTGGTGCTATTAAAGGATATAAAGTTATTATTACGGTAACTCCTAAATGTAGCAAAGAAAAATACCAAACAATGATTGCGTATGGTGCAGAGCTTATTATGTGCCCATCACGTGAATTTATGGAAGATCCAGAAAGTTACCATGCGCAAGCAGTGGCGCTTCATAAAAGAACACCTAACTCATTTATGCCTGACCAATATTACAATGTAGAAAATCGCAATGCTCATTATGCATGGCTTGGTTCAGAAATTTGGAAGCAAACTGAAGGCAAAATAACCCATCTTTTTGTAGGTGCTGGTACCTGTGGAACGGTTAGTGGTGTTGGTCGTTATTTAAAAGAACAAAATCCAAATGTTAAAGTGTATGCAGTTGATACAGCAACTTCATTTAAATCATCTAACGGCAATCCAAAGCCCTATAAAATTGAAGGCATTGGCATCGATTTTGTAAATGAAATTGCAGATTATTCTGTGATTGATGAAATTTTACCTGTTACTGACGCAGAAGGTCTTGGAATATTACCGGTACTTTCTCAACGCTATGGTCTTTTAGTTGGGCCAAGTAGTGGTGCAGTAGCTGCAAGTGTTATTAAAAAGATCCCAACTTTTAAAGAAGGTGATTTGGTAGTAATGATTTGCGGTGATTCAGGACGTGCCTATTTAACCAAGAATTTTTATGATACGGTTGATGAAAGAATTTTACCTGCTTTGCAAGTAGAAAATCAGATTGTTATTGAATAAAAATTTGTGCTCAAAAAAGTCATTTAAATGATTTTTCCCCCACCCGGCAGAACGCTGGATAGGGGAAATGGAGGTTATCGAAATAAGCTGTTTTATGCTTAAAAACAGACAGGTATGATAGTATCGAAATAAAATATAAAAATCAAATTATCTTTTTATGTTCAATATATCAAAAAGTATGTGCTCTAAGTTTGCTTCGCCTTTAAATTGTATAGCAAAATCAAAGTTACCTTTTTCGATTGCAGCAATACAATTTGCACGTTTATCGTCGATGAATATTTTTTTACCAAGTACTTTATTTTTACTTAAAAACTTTTTGTATGCTTCTGGGTTTGGCTTAGTGACCCAATTATTTTTTGCAGATGATATAAATGAGTGATTTTTATCTTTTAGAAATTGCATAAAGTAAGAAAATTCAGATTTTGACATATTATAATCGGCTTGATGTTTTTTCATATGTTCAATAATGACATTCAAAACATTTTGACCCATGTTGGAGAGAATATGGTTATGGTGGCCAGCATCATGGAGTGTGGTAATAAGATGAGCCATGCCGAGGTTTAACTTGTTAACGCGGGTTGTTGCCATTCTCATATCTTCAACATATTGGCTGAGTGGATCTGTTGCAACTTCATGTTGTGTTAAAACAGCATCCCAGCAAAGTTTTTCTTTTTTGCCGTCACTGTTGATGATAGAACGTTCTGAGTTTAGTGTGCGGGCTGCGCGAGCGAGTCGAAACGCATATCCCCAGCCTTTTTTTGATCGGATTTCATTAAAGATGGTTGGAAGAGAACTAAATGCTTTGTCAAAGATAACGCCATTAAGATCCCAGGCGATCAGAGTGTTTTCTTTTGGCTGGCGTGCATCGTGATAAGTCATGCCATCGCGGTAATAGAGATTTTTGCATTCAGGATCTTTGCGATAACCAGCAGCATCAATAGAGCTTATAAGTAAACAGGTAAAACTTACATATAAAATTTTCTTCATAGAACTCCCCTTTATCTTAAAAAATAAATTACAAATAAGATAATAAATATTTTAGTCTATGAATTGCAAGTATTTACATGTTTTTTCTGGCAAACCTAATCAGAGACTGTTTTTTATAAATTTTCAATAAGCTTTTCAAGCTCTATCTCATCATAATGGTCAATAATGAGGTCTGCTTCTTTAAGAGCTTCTCTGTTTTTTGCAGTATTGATTCCTATGCAAAACATGCCGGCAGCTTTTGCAGCGCGAATTCCATGAGGAGAATCTTCAATAGCTATACATTCTGTTGGAGATACGCCAAGAGCTTGAGCTGCGTGTAAGTAAAGATCTGGGTCCGGTTTTGATTTGTTATTAACATGGGTAATGTTATAGACATGTTCACCAAAATATTCATGGAGCGGTATAACTTCGCGAGTACATTTAAGAGTAAAGTCATCCGCATTGGTTGCGATACCGGTACGTAAATTTGCTTGAAGAACTTTTGCGTGGAACCGTTTGAACCCATCGATAAATTCTACGCCATCTTTGTAAATGTGGCCGGCGCGGTTTCTTTTTTCTTCCATAAGTTCATGGAGGGTGTGTTCAAGATTCATACGTTCTTTGATGATTGCGCAGCTTCTGTGGATAGCCATACCACGTAGCTCATCATTGATTTCTTTAAAAAGTTCGTCCGAAATGTTTTCGTCTTTGTTTTTAATAAGATCGTGAGTTACTTTTTTCCAGATATGTTCTGTATCGATAATGGTTCCATCCATATCAAAAATGATTGCTCTAAATTTCATGGTGGTTCCTTTCGTTAGTTTATTGTTTGATTATTACGTTTTTATGAGTTGATTATTCATGGAATCATAGTACCTTAAATCTATCATATTTTATTATTCCTATCTTCTTATAAAGGTAATCTACTATGACCGATAAATTCAAAGGTTTGCAAAAACTTTCTCCGGTTATTATTGCGGCGATTGCATTTTTAGCTTTGCGCATGTTTAAAATAAGCTTAATTGCTGGCACTCACATATCATTTTTTTCAGTCACTGATGCACTTATGCCGCTTACAGGCATTATTGGTATGTCATATGCGATAGGGGCAATTTTGCTCCGTTATTCATGGCGTATTTGCATGCTTAATGCCTCATATTCAGTGCTAGTATACCATCTTCCAGGTTTATGTGCATCGTATTATTGGGCGTCAAAATCTCGATTGATTTCTATAGGATTGCCACTTTTGTGTATGGCAATTTTTATTGTACATCCAGTTGGTTTTTATGCAGCTCCCTATGTTCTGTATTGGTTTATACCTGTAGTTCTTGGTTTGTTGCGTATCTCATCTCCTGTAGCATCAGCATTTACGAGTACTTTTATTGCGCATGCAGTTGGTTCTGTTTTGTGGTTGTATACTATTCCTATGACGTCTGCTCAGTGGTTGAGTTTGATTCCGATTGTTGCAGTAGAACGCTGTTGTTTTGCTGGTTTTATGATTCTTGTGTATTATGCGGGTAGCGCTGTGCGTCAAGCATATACAGCTTTAAAGTTAAACTACGCAAAATAAAAGGGCTTGTTGGATGATTAAACACTTGGCTATTATTATGGATGGCAACCGTAGATGGGCAAAAAAGAACGCACTATCTTATTCTATTGGATACCGCGAAGGCGGTACTGCAGCTATCAGAAAATCGTTAGAATTTGCACTTAAAAATGGTATTAAATTTTTATCACTCTATACATTTTCTTTAGAAAATTTTAAACGTCCAGAAGAAGAAAAAGACTTTATTTTTGAAAGTTTAATGGTAGAAGGGCCAAAACAATTACCTTATTTACAAGAGCATAATATTAGAATGTGTTTTATTGGTGATCGTACAAAATTTCCCGAACGAGTTATTCCTACTATTACTACGTTAGAAGAAAGCACTAAAAATAACAGTGCATTACAGTTAAATATTCTTTTTTGTTATGGCGCTCAACAAGAATTAGTATCTGCGGTTAAAGAGATTGTACGCAAAGTGAAAATTGGTGAGTTGTCCGAAGATGCTATTTCAGAATCTACCATAGCGGATAATTTGTGGACGCGCGGTATTCCCGATCCAGAGTTGATTATTAGAACAAGCGGTGCGCAGCGATTGAGTAATTTTTTGTTATTTCAAGCTGCCTACAGTGAAATTTTCTTTATTAAATGTTTGTGGCCAGAAATTACAGAACGGGATTTGCAGGCAGCTTTAGATTCTTATTTAGGTGTGCAAAGAAACTTTGGTGTATAAATAAAGACTCTAGTTTAATCTTGTTTTTCTTTGCTTTTGTCATTATCAACAATATCTTTCCAGTCTGCAAAATTTATTCTGTTTTCTGCAGGTAATTCTACAGATGCCTTTTCAAGCTCAGAATTTGTAGAAGGCTTGATAGCAGCTTCATGTTTTTCAAGACCAACAGATGGGGCTGCTTGAGGTGCAAGTTCAGTTGCAGCGGATTTTACTGTTTCTTCTTGTACAGATGGGGTTGTTTCAGGTGTAACTTCTTCTGCAAGCACAGTTCCAAAAGTAGATGCCAAAAAGAGCCCAAATAGTTTACTGTTCATACGATCTCCTTTAAAAAAAATAGAAAATAATGTGAGAGTGTATGTTGGGAAAAGTCTCTGTGTCAATATTTTATATTGAGATGAAAAATAGGTGGATTTTTTAAAGAAAAAAGAGTGCCATGGACAGGTTGTTGTTCGATAATAGTTGCAGTTTCTAGTAATGAATGGTGTGGTTTTCTACCTTCTTCATAGGTTTTATACGTTAGATTATTCTTTTTTAAAATATTTTCAGCTTCAAAAAATGAACGCTCTATAAAATTTGGAACGATATAATATTCTTCTGGTGTAGTTGTATAGAGTACATAATTATTTTCTAATGGTTCTGCTGCTTCAGGCAGTTGTGCAATGCATGTCTCTAAAGGCAGTATGCGGGTGCTCAAAATGGGAATGCATATTTTTTTATATTGATTTTTATACGACGATAGCATTGTTAATGCTCGGTCTAAAGATATATTGGTAAGGTTTGGCATAGTGCATTGGCGAGGCGGTTGCGTAATAATAAGATGAATAGTTTGATGTGGTTTTACATGAGTACCAGCGGCAGGAGTTTGCTGTAAAATTTTTGGCTCTTGTGTTGTTGCATCTTCTTTTTTATCAATAATTTTAACTGTGAGGTTGTGGGAAGAAAGAAGATCGATTGTTTCAACTAAATTTTTACCAATCACTGATGGAACTGTTATGTGTGTGGTTGGCATATACCATTTCATAAGGTTGTAACCAAAAATGCAACATACAAACGGAATAATCCATAATGTTTTTTTAATGAGGGACTTGGGAGATTGTAGAAGTAAAAAATGTAAGTTCATAAATATCACGCTCTATGTTGATAGAAAAATGCTTTCTGCAGTCATATTGTAAGCCGGATTCTGTTCTTACTTTTCAGTAAGTAGCAACCATGTATCTAAGCGACATACCCGCATGTTTAACCGGAATAAACGACCAACACATGCCTATTTTGTCTTGCTCCAAGTGGGGTTTGCCCTGTATGTATATCACTATACACACCTGTGCGCTCTTACCGCACATTTTCACCCTTACCCCTTATTGTTACATAAGTGGCGGTTATTTTCTGTGGCACTTTCCGTGAGCTTGCGCTCCCCTTGACTATAGGACTTAACCGTTTTCAAGGCACTTTGTTTATTAGGAGTCCGGACTTTCCTCTTATAAAGTAAACCCTATAAGCGATTGCTTGCTTTGACTGCAGAAATCAATTTCAAAGAAAATGAAAGTACTAAAAGATTACCAAGAAATTGACCAATTGTATATACCAGGTTGCAAGGCTTAATTCCAAAAAATAAGCTTAACACTATTATTTTTGTCCCTAGGCAGATCATAAGTAGGGCGTAGGGAAAGAAGGGTTTATCAATAAAATTTCTTTTTAATTGATAGCTCAGTGTTAAAATCGCTATCCATATAACAGTAATTAATGCAGAATATGTTGCATCAAAAGATGATTGTAATACAAGTAGTGTAAATAAAAAAATGCAATGATTCCATGATGAAGTTCTTACAATTGATGTGATTGTTGCAATAAGAGTGCAGTAAAAAAATTGTTTATAGGCAAGCCCTTTTAGTACAATATCTAAGAAAAAAAAAGCACTGGGATATACGATCCAGTTGATACAATGTGCAATCATTATTTAACTCTCATTTGTAAAAAATAATAAAATTATAAAGGTAGTGTAAGTTGACAATCAGGTATAATCAAGTACATTAATGTTCATCTTGTACGTAGTATTTTTTTCATAGGAGTTTCTAGATGAATAAACATATCAAATTAAGCCTTATTTTGTTGGTATCTGCAAATGTTTTTGCAGCAGATGATTCACAAGTTGTAGCATCAGCTGTAGAAGCAGCAGTTGTTGCAGAAGTAGCTCCAGTAGTTACAGAAATTGCAGCTGTAGAAGCAGCAGTTGTTGCAGAAGTAGCTCCAGTAGTTACAGAAGTAACTTCAAAGCCTTTTTACACAAGAGCATGGGAATCAACCAAAAATGCTACTAAATCTGCTAAAGATGGCGTAGTAAAAGGTTTTAACACAGCAACATCTAAAGCTACTTATGTAAATGCAGATGGTACTTACAACAAAAAGAACATTGCAATTGCAACTACTGCTGTTGTTGTTACTACCGCTGTTGCTTACTATGCTTACAAAGCATACAAAAACAAAAAAGCTCAAGACGACGAAGACGATCAAGAGTAATTTTTTAAAATATTAAATTTTGAAAATAAGAAAAGTACAAGTTTTAAAAGGTCGCTGTAATAGGCGGCCTTTTACTTTTGGTGTTGATTCATATATCGAAGATGGTTTTTAATGTGTCTACCCCTATAAAAAAAATAGTATTCGCTTTATTTATACTTGCTTTTTGCAGTGGATCCATGGTGCTTGGCATGGTGTGGTATGCATTACAGCATCCTATTTTAACAATGAATCATGTTCATGTTCAGCTTACTAAAAAACCATCCCTTGTGTTTGACAGAAACGGTCACGAAATTGCACGGTTTCAGTTAGATTCGCGCGAATTTGTAAGTATTACTCGTGTTCCTGAGCATGTTATTAAGGCATTTATTGCAGCAGAAGATTGGAATTTTTTTAATCACACGGGTCTATCATTTAAAGGGATAGTGCGTTCTACTCTTGTTAATTTGTATCATGGTAAAAAAATGCAAGGGGCTAGTACTATTACACAACAGCTGGTAAAGCTCCATTTTTTTGATGGTAAAAAAACATTTATTAGAAAATTTAAAGAACAGTTTTATGCATTATTAATTGAGAAGCAATACAGTAAAGAGCAAATACTCGAGTACTATCTAAATTCTGTTTATTTTGGTTCTGGGGTTTATGGTATTCAAGCTGCTGCTAAAAAATTTTGGAATAAAAATATAGAAGAAATTTCTGTTGATGAAGCTGCTTTACTTGCTGCTATTATCTGCTCCCCAGGTAATTATTTCCCTGTTCGCTATCCTTTATCTGCTCAAAAAAGAAGAAATGTTATTTTAAGAAAAATGAAGAAGCTTGGTTTTATTACTGATGAATTATGCACGTCTTTAGAAAGAATTCCGGTTACAGTTGTTGGTAAAACAGGTGCGACGCAGGATCTTTTAGCATTGCCACTGCGTGAATATATACGTTCTTTTATAGAAGAAAAATATGGTAAAGATGCTCTCTATAATAACGGCCTTACGATTCAAACAACATTAGATGCAACACTGCAAAAACAAGCAGAATCTGTAATAAAAGAACATGCAAAAAAATTACGACAAAAATATGGTGGAGACCTTGATGGCGGGCTTATTTCTGTTGATGCACATACTGGTGAAATTAGAGCATTAATTGCGGGATTTGATGTTGAAAGTACCTATTTTAACAGACCGTTTCAGGCAAAACGGCAACAGGGATCTGTATTTAAACCATTGCTTTATGCGGCTGCGGTAGAGTCGGGTATTAGTTTATGTGATATTGCTGTTGATGAACCTCTTTCTGTAAATTTTAATGGTCAAATATGGGAGCCACGTAATCATACACGTACCTTTGTAGGTTCTATGACGTTGGCACGCGCGCTTGTTTATTCCAACAACATTATTAGTGTTAAAGTACTTCTTACCATTGGGGCTCAGAAAATTGTTGATCTTGCTAAAAAATGTCATTTAACCGGTGATATTATGCCATATCCTTCGCTTGCTCTTGGTTGTTTGGATAGTACGTTGGTAGAAGTAGCAGGGATGTTTAATATTTTTGCAAATAATGGTGTTTATGTTGAACCACATTTAATTATGTGGATTAAAGATGATCAGGATAAAAAGATATATAAAAGTAATTCGGTAAGTGATCGTGTTATTTCATCTAAAGTTTCTGGTCAAATAGGAAAAGCATTAACCATTGGTTTGAGTAAAAAAAGACATCTTTCAAAAAAATGGATAGATTCCGATGCAATGGGCAAAACAGGAACAACAAATGATTCTCGTACCTGTTGGTTTGTTGGATCAACCCCAGAAATTACTACAGCTGTGTATGTTGGTTGTGATGACAATAGGCCTATGGGTTATAAGGTATTTCCTCTGTATACATCATTTCCTATTTGGTTGGATTTTCATACATCTGTTACAGCTAAGCAAAAACATTTTGTATATGATTCTTCATTGCAGCCTATTTATATTGATTCTAAAACGGGTGAATTTTTTGATACACCTTCTCATAGTGAAATTTATTCTCTTTTAGTTTAATTTGCTCGCATAAGTGTTGACCCTCTTCTTTTAAGTACGATAGATATAAGAGTTCTAAATAGTATAAAAAAGGAGCTCGGCATGAGCGTTATAAGAAAAATTATGAGTATTGCCTTCTGTTGGTCAAGTTTGTATGGAGGACTTTTAAGTGATATTACAAGCTCTTTTAATGAGATTGGTAATATGGCTGTACAGATGGGTGAAGGGTTTGTGCAAATGGGTGGTGTTGTACCAGCATCACAAATTTATAGCTTTCAGTTTTTTAATGGGGCAAGCGTTCCAGTTCTTACAAAAATTGGAAAAATTCAAATGATTATGGGTGCTCCTATTCCTAATGGAGATGGTATAACAGTTATCCTTAATCAAGGTGAAGATTCAGCAGGCCATTTTTATGGAGCACATCTTTATTTTACTATTAAAGTTCCGCAAGCAAATTTTTCAGAAGATCATTGTGAGCAGGGAATTGCAAGTGATCCCAATATTTATATTTATCATACGTATGAAGATGCAACAGGTATTCATGCAGAAGCTGTAACATCTCAAAATGGTGTTCCTGTTTTATCATCAGATTTTATGGGAATGATTTATAATGGGAGTAATTCTGTATTTCCTCTTACATTTAGTATGACTTCTACTGCAGCAACAAGTCTTACGAGTTCAACTACGGTGATTAATAAAATTACTATACCCCTTGAGCCTGGTGTTTTTCATACATTAGCATCAAAAAGTAATCTTACCATGCGACCTTCTTTATTTGAGTATCCTGGCGGTAGTCTTGTTATTTCTGCAAAGGGGCTTGGTTCAAGTGGAGTATCTTCTACCGTTTCAACAGTAACGGTTGTAACTCCATTGTGCTATCACTATGAAGTTCTTCCTAATAATAAATTAGTAGAAACAGGTTTTTCTGTAGGTAATTATAAACAACCGGCAAATGGAAAAATTAGAGATATCAATCCAGTTCCTTATACAATATGGAATCCAACTGCTGCTGATTTGAATATGACCGATACAACAACTAATACATTGATACCATTTACCTCTTCAAATACTCACGCAATATGGGCTTTATATACAGGTTCTGCCTATAGTACAACCAAAAAAGCATTGGTTAATCAGCCTTTAATTAAAATTCCTGCTGGCAAAGCAGTGTCGTTATATATTATTCGACCGCCCATAGCTAAGAAAAAAGATATGCTCTATATCTTCAGTGTTTCTTCCCCAGATGATATTTCAGCCCAGCAACTTTTAACTCAATTTTTTACTATTCCAATGCCCCGTTTTACTCCCACAGGTATGAGTTATACTGGACCAACTGGAGCGTATTCATACACTTTGCCTGCTGGATTTAATTCAGCCGATTTATTTACCTTTTTTAATTCATCATTGCCAGATAAAGTAGGATTATTTTCAAAAGATTATGCTCAAGGCTATCTCATTTATCAAAAAACATTCAGTTCATATTCTCCAAACACAAATGCTTTTTTTTGTACAGCGCAATCACCACTTTATTCGCCAAGTACTGTTTTAGGATCGATGTTACAATATTTTGATCCTACTAAAATGGTTGCAGCAGTGCAGGCAAAATTACTTGTACAGATTCCTCAATGGGTTGATCTTTTTGTTACCAATCGATTTGATTTAAAAAATCAGATTCAACAATATTTGCTACAGTATGGAACATCAGACATTGTTAATAGTTCGGGTATTGCTCCAGTGCTTACGAGTAACGGACAGTTAGCATTGTTTATGATTATGTATGGTCCAGGCGGTATTTCAAAATTACCGCTTTTATATACCTCTTCAAACGACGTTACACCAGAGGCACCAAGTGCCTGGGTTAGCCCAAATAATGTGATACCATTTTAAAAAGTTGCAGTGGATCTTGTTGAAGTTCTTTTTGGCGAATTACGGAAAATAATTCAGGATAATCTTTTTGGAGTGCTTGCGCGTTTTCAAGTTGGTGGTTGGTGGTATAGGTTTCTAAGGGAATAGTGATACATGGTTTTTTAAAAAAGAGTGTTTCAAACAATGTTCCGGCACCAGATCTGCAAATGACAACATCAGCAATAGCATAGTAAGGTGCAAGATTTTGTTGATAGGCAAAAACTTCACTTTGTATTCCCAAATCGGCATAAAATTTTTTCAGAAGATCGACATGTTCAGTACCTGTTTGGTGAATGATTTGAATTGTTGGTCCGTAGAGACTGACCAGTTGGCAAACTTGTTGATTTATAAAGTGGGATCCTTGTGATCCGCCTAAAATAAGAATTGTTTTTTTTGTACTAGAATAGGTATCAAAAGGAGCTTCAGAGGTTGTTTGGGTTGTTGATTCTGAAAATCTAATAGGATACCGTGTCAGTATTGTTTTTTGAGAAAAATAAGAAGCTGTTTCTGAAAAACAAATAAAAATATTGGATGCGATATGGGCAAGCAATTTGGTTGCTTTGCCTGGAATAACATTTAATTCATAGATATCAATTGGTATGAATAATAATTTTGCTGCAAAACATACAGGGAGTGCTACATAGCCACCAGTGCTGAGAATGCGCTCTGGCCTATGGTGTATAAGCGTTACAAAAGTTTTAAAAAAACTTACAATGAATTGACCTAAAAAAAGTGGGAATTTCCAAAGGTTTTTATAGGGGACATTCATCATGTTTAAAGATGCTTGTTGTTGTATTGTTGGGTAATTTTTTAAAATTTCAGCATCAAGTTCTGTAGAGGTCGAAAAAAACATAATTGAATCATCTTGGCTGCGCAGCATGCGTTGAGCAATAGTTAAACAAGGGATGATATGGCCGCCTGAGCGCCCAGCGACACAACAGATAATCTTTTTTTTATTTTTTTTCATACAGGTTTCCTGTGAGCATTTCGTTTTTTACAACTGATTAAAAATGATTTTAGTACTTCGCGCAGTTCAAGATCTTTAATAATATTAAGCGCCAGTTCTTCGCGTGTATTTAAGCGAATATCATACTGTTGAGGCGTTGAAGCATATGATTTTTTAGGAACGACTACTTCTTTTTTTGTTGCTAATTTAAATTGAATTTTTTCAATTTTAGCGCCTTCAAGCTCTTTATTAATTGTTTTGATGATCATATCAGAAAGCATATACAGTTCATGAATCCAACTTTGTTCATAGACACCAACAATTAAGGTGCCTCCATAAATTTTTTCTAAACTCATGATATTTGCAAGATTACCCACAAGATCGGGCCATTGAGCTGCTAATTTAAGTTGCCATGAAGTTGAATTGCCAAATGTTTTATCCAGCAATGATTTAATTGAATGGAGATTATCTTTAATCATGGAGTCTTTCTAAGTTGTTTTTATGAAGATACAACTCTTTTAAAAAAATCTTTCCACTACCAGGCATAATTTGATGTTGTGTTGTTTGGTGCAAAAACTTTAAAAGATCTTGCAAAAAATTATATGCTTTTCTATCGCCAGTAGCTGTTTTTTGTAGTAGTTGCTGTGTGTAATGAGTAATTAAAAAATCAATAAGAATAACAATTTCAGATTCCGTAATAGTTGTTTTAGAAAGATAGGTTAAAAATGTTTGTGGATCTGTTTTTTGTATAAAATTTTTGGCGTGAATATTTTCAAGCGTATTTGTTTGCGCAGTGGTTATTGTTTTAATAATGCAGCGGGAACGTATGGTTGGGACAATTGCCTGTAAGTGGTGCGATAAAAAGATAAAGTGGTAACCGCGCGGAGGTTCTTCAACAATTTTGAGCAGTGCGTTGGCACATGCTGCAGAAAGTAAATGTGCTTGCTCTATGACAAAAAAGAAGTCAGCAGATTCTTCCAGCGTAAATGATATTTTTTTAAATAGTTCATCAAGGTCATCGAGTGTGTATCTGTTTTCTGGCTTTAACCACATTAAACTTGGGTGCTGTTTTGTGTAGAGTTGTTTGCATGACATACACTCATTGCAACTGTTTTTTTCGCATAGAATCGATTGTAGATAGGTTATAACAGTTTGTTCTGCTTGGGTTTCTGGAGTAATAAAAAGATAAGCGGGATGAATATTTGTCATAATGTTTGCATAATACTTTCAAGTGCTTGTTGTGCTAAAACCATGGGATCAAGTGTTCCATCGAGTATAATAACATCTGTGCGATCTTTATACAGAAGATCAAAACCTGTAATTGTTTTTTCTAAAAAACGTTCTTTTTCAAAAATATGGAGTGCTGAATTTCTTTTTTTAATGCGATCAAGTGCCGTTGCAATATCGATATGAATATAAAAAGTGATAGATGGTTTAATGGCGTGCATTGCCCAATTGTTGATGGTATGGAACATGCTCAAATCGCGGTCATGTGCATATCCTTGGTAAATAATGGACGAATCTCCCATGCGATCAGAAAGCACTATTGAGCCTTCTTTAAGCTGTGGGATAACAACTTTATCAAAGTGTTCTGCTCTGCTTGCCGCAAAAAGTAAAAACTCTGCTTCTGGTGTAAGCATATAATCTGCATTAATCAAAGTTGTATAGACTTTTTCGCCAAAAGGAGTGCCGCTTGGTTCTTTAGTAAGAACTACTTTTTTATCTAAATCTTTAAGCCGATAATACAAGTTATGGGCAAGTGAAGATTTACCAGAACCATCGACGCCTTCGAGAGCAATTAATAACCCAGGATAAAGTTTTTTCATAAAAATATCGGCTTGTTATAAGGCTTTAAAACACAAAGAAACAACTTGTTTTAGGATAGCAGAGTTCTGTTTCTTCTCAAGCAATGACTTTTATCTGAGTTAAAAGTACACTGGCATAAAATTTTTAGGTAGAACATTATATGTGTAGAGGGTGTGTGTATGTTTAAAAGTATGAAAATTATTGTAATAGCAGCGACTGTTACATCTTTAGAGTGTGCAGAAAGTTTTAGAAGAGAAGTGGTTGTTGATAGATACGAACAATGGAAAGAAGCTGAAAAAAATAATTATGTCATTATAAAATCTCAATATTTTGCTCCTAATAAGGATCCAAAATTTAAAACGATGCTTCAAGATTATGAGTGGATGAAGCAAGCACAAGAAAGTTTGAAAAAATCTTCTTATGCATACTTACAAAGTAAAGATGAAGATAAGAAAAAATTGGTACAGGTGGTAAAGGTGTGGCTTGGGAGTTTAACAATAAATATGGCACGAGGGCACGAAAATGTTTTTTCTGTTTATGAAGAAAATAGAACAGATGCCTTAGATCTTCTTTATGGTATGGGAAAAGTTCACCAGGAATGTTTGGATATTTTGCGCAAAAGAATGTAATTGAAGTTTCATGGTTTTTCTTTCTTTACTCGACTCTGTACATAGATAGGGCTTATGTTATATATAGAAAAGAGTTTTGCAAGTTGAGTAAAAAGAGGCCTGAGCATGATAAAAAAAATGTGTCTTTTGCATATGATTACGGGGTTAGAACGGGGTGGTGCAGAAGCAGTGCTCTATCAATTGCTGCAAAGTTTAGATTCAAGCGAATTTGAGCATGTTGTTGTCTATTTTTACCCTGGTCCCTACACTCAAAAAATTCAAGATTTAGGTATAAAAACTTATCAAATTAGTGGCCTTTTATCAGCTTATGACCCATTTTTTCTGTACCGTCTTTTTACCTTAATTAAAAAAATAAATCCTGATTGCTTACATACCCTTTTATGGGCAGCCAATTTTTTGGGCAGAGTTATTGCATCATGGTATGGCATAGCGCATGTTGAGGTGTTTCATAACAATATTGACCAAAATGGCTTTGTAAGAAATTTTTTAGATCGGTTGACTGCAAGCAAGCATGGTAAAATTATTGCTGTGTCCGATGGCGTTGCGCAGTCTCTTAAGCATTATGCCCCTTGGTTTGCAGGACCTAAAGTTGATGTTATTAAAAATGGGATATCCCTTAAAGTAACAGAAGAATTAATTCTTCTTTCAAAAGAAAAATTAGGATTTTTAAGGACCCATTTTGTTATTGGTACGGTTGGGAGGTTTGAATGGGTTAAAAATTATTCATTACTCCTTACATCGTTTGCCTTACTTTATGATCAACATCCTAATGCACGCTTAGTACTTGTTGGTGCAGGTTCGCAAGAACACCAGTTGCGTCAGCGGGCGTACGATTTGGGAATAGATGATAGAGTCTTCTTTTTTGTTGGGCAGGATGCCCGTTCGTATTATTCGGTTTTTGATTGTTTTGTGATGTCTTCGTATAAAGAGGGCATATCCATTGCACTTCTTGAGGCAATGAGCAACGAAGTGGCGGCTATTGTTATTGCAACTGACCATAAACATGATGTAATTACGCATGAAGAAAATGGCCTTCTTGTGTTTCATAATGATGCGCAAGAACTTGCAGATACTATTGAGTTGGTTATGAATGATAGTGCATTGCAAGCGAGACTTGGTAGCAATGCAAAAAGTACTGTTCAAAATGATTTTCAACTTGATGTTATGGTTGAGCGCTATGATCAGCTTTATAAAACAATTGTGACTTCTAAATAAAAAAACTATAAGACTGTTTCTTTATGTGTTTCTATAAAATCGGTGATGTATTTACAGGTATCGTTATAGTCATCGGTGATATAAAATAATTTGAGATGCCTTTCTTCTATAAGTCCTAGTTTTCTTGCTTCAAGTTGCCAGTCTATGATGGTTTGCCAATAGTCTTTTCCAAATAAAATAATAGGTGTTTGTTCTAAAAAGCCTGTTTCTATGAGTGTTGCAACTTCAAAAAGTTCATCAAGTGTTCCAAATCCACCGGGGAATACAACAAACGCTGCCGCATAATGAATTAAGAGCCATTTTCGTATAGCAAATTGTTCAACAACGATTGTTTTATCTGCACAGCGATTGATTTTTTCTGTTTGAAGACCTGTTACTTCAATGCCAATACTACGGATGCCAGATGGCCGCACAGAAGAGGCGTAAGCACCACAATTTGCAGCTTCCATAATGCCAGGTCCACCACCTGTAATAACGGACATTCCTTTATCTACTAGTAATGTGCCTAAAGCGTGAGCTTGTTGTGCGTAATAATTATTTTGTTCCATTTTACTGCCACCAAAAATTGTAATAACCGGTTTTGAAAGACGTGAAATTCTCCATACCCCATTAATAAGTGATATGTAGCTATTAAAAAAGTGAGAGAATAAAGCAAATTGCAATCGTAAACTTTGCATTAATTTTTTCATAATGAGACGCTCCTATTTAATTTCATATCCTTCGCATACTTCAAAGGTCGTATTTTTATCTTTCCATGTATCTTTAGGAAGTCCTGCTTTTAAAGAAAGCTGTTCAAGTGTTGTTCTAATATCCCATCCTTGTTCAAGTGGTACTTGGGGTAAAAATATGGCTTGATGCCCATTATTTTTAAGAACAATTCCATGAACGCCTATAATAATATCTTTATATGATTTTATTTTTTTAAAAGGGGTTAGCACGGTAATTGCTGGTATTACAAAAAGAGACTCGGTTTCTGTAATGGGTGCAAACCGTGAGTCATGGAACGCAGCTTCTTTTGCATAGATTCGTACATTATCAATAAGAGAATGAGTAGAATCAGTTGTTCCAATACATCCACGGAGTTTATTTTCTGGTCCATACCATGTTACAAATGTTCCACATTTTTTTTTCATAAAGGGAGTAACAAGTGGAAGTAAGAGATTTTCTTCAGGGTTTTTAATAAAGCTTGCAAGGAGAATTTTATGAGCATACGCAAGAAGAGATTGTTCTTCAAATGAGGTTATTGCAGTATCATTTGCATAAGCAATGCCTGCATAGCTAACTGATGAATCTGGGTCGGTATTATTGCTTTCTTGGGATGTTGTATATGCAACAAGGTGCGGGGTGACTGGACCTAGGGAATTATTTTCTATAAGTGCAAGTAAGAGTGCAATTGGGTATTTCCCACATACAGTTGCTTCAGTAGTTTTTAATGTTTTTAAAAATCCAGAAAGTGATGGGGTAAAAAGTTGTTCCATAACTTTAAAATCGAGAGCTTGAATTTCTGATAATGCATCAGGTGTTGGGCCAAAAGGCATATAATCAAATTGTGGTCCATAATGTGTAAAATCAGAACTGATAATAATAAGAGTGTGCGGAGTAATATATTTTTTTAGAAGAGCGGCCCCATTTTTAATATCTTTTTCTTCAAGATATCCAACAAGTAAGGGGAGCACGAGAACTTTAGGGCTTAGATATTTTTCTATAAAAGGGCATTCCATTTCAAAAGAATGTTCAGTGTTAAATGGATCATTAAAAATTGATTTTGATGAAATAAATGGAAAAGATTTAGTTAATTTTTTCATATTTTTTGTATCAAAATTAAGAGTCCCTGTTGCAATTTTATATTCTTTTGCATGATCAGGAATAGCAATGCCATGGAAGGGTACTGAATGGGATGGTGCAAGTACAATAACGCGCTCAATAGGTGAATTTGATGCATCGGAAAGAAGGTTAAAACAACTTGCAGCAACGGTTCCTGAATATGAATAACCTGCATGAGGAACAATAAGGGCTCGTACATTTTTTAATGTTGCAGGGTAACGTTCTCGAGCTTTTTTTTCTAGATAGGCGAGCCGTTGGTATAGTTTTTTTTCTTCTCTTGGGTACCATCCCCCAG
>CAIQNR010000023.1 GCA_903873255.1 uncultured bacterium
ATAAATTGTGATAATTGACCTGTACCAAAAAACTCACGTAGTACAGCACCAAGAGGCTTCACATTAAGAAGATCTTGAGGCATTAATGTACTATGAGCTTCTTGCATTCTGAAGCGTTCTCGAATGATACGTTCAATTCTTAAGAAACCTAAATAAACTTGGTTGCTTAACAATTCACCAACGAGACGAACTCTTCTATTACCCAAATGATCAATATCATCTAATTCGCCTTCTGCTCGCTCACGGAGTCCAAGTAAGTAACGAACTGTTGCAATAATATCTTCACGAGTAAGAGCTTTTTGCTCTTCAGAAACAGAAAGACCTAACTTTCTATTGATTCGAATACGACCAACAGCTGTTAAATCATAAAAACGTGGATTAAATAATAAATTTTCAAGACGCTCTTTAATTTCTTCAAGTAAAGAGTTATCACCAGGCCATATTTTTGAATGTAGTTCTTTAAGAGCTTCATCCTGAGTATGGCAATGATCTTGTAAAAGTGTTGTAGCTAGAGTTGGTTGAAAAACATATCCAGAAGAAGTAACCATATCAAATGATAGGCCATCACGATCCATAAGATCCATGTATAATTCTTCTGTTAATGTTTGCCCTTGTAAAGCAAGGATTTCACCTGTGGACTGATCCATAACATCTTGTGAAAAAACTCTGTTTACAAGACTATCTTTAGTTAAAGATAATTTTTTAATATTTAAAGTTTTACATTGAGCTAAAACTTCAGCTGTAATTCTTCTTCCTAAAAGCGCGTCTTCATGTTTTGCAGGTATCATACCTCTTTCAATACGAAGCCCAAGCAAAGAACTATTTACATCGCTGTAAAATTTTTGCCCGTCTACATGAATTTTTTGAGAATTATAGAACTGAGAAATCATTTGATCGCGAGCAACACCTAATCCTTGTAAAAATGTAGTTACAAGAATTTTCTTTTTCTTATCAACACGAACATATAAATGATCACTGCTATCGAATTCAAAATCAATCCATGACCCACGCATTGGAATTATGCGAGCAGAATAGTAAGGTCTACCACGAGAATCTTTTACTTTTTTGCTTTGAGCAAAAACAACTCCTGGAGATCTATGGAGCTGACTTACGACAACACGATCAATACCATTGATCAAGAATGTCCCATCAGTACCCAATAATAATCTTCCATTTTTTTCGTGTAAATCACTCATTACCGGAATGTCAGCAAAAAAAATGTCTTGTTCTTTTATATCACGAACAACTTTTTTATCGCCTTCACCATCCCAACAAACTAATTGTACCTTAACCTTAAGAGGCATAGAGAATGTTTGACCATTCACACGGCACTCATCAGCTGTCATAGGTAATTGAATCGTAACACGCGATAAGCATGAAGAACATGTTTTATAACGAGCAGTCTTAGGAGCAGAACTCCCTTTACCAATAGAAGATACGCCTGACTTTTTTGTTACAGGACAATACCAACTATATCGGCTTTCTATACCCTTAAGCTTACCACACGTACATGCCCAGTTACCCAATTCATAACTAACATATTCAAGAGAAATCTTCCCATTATAATCAACAGGAAAAATATCTTTCAAAACTTTTTCGAGACCTGTTTGCTCGCGCTCAGAAGGTAAATAATCTAATTGCACAAAATCATTAAACGATTTTGATTGAATTTCAATCAAATTGGGAACAGGAACAATGTCCTTCAAATCACTAAACGACTTTCTAATCGTATTGATCGTGCCCACCTGCATATTACTCATTCAGCCGCTCCTTATACAAAACGGTACGTACATCCAAAAACGACGCGCTTCATTACAAGGAAAACGCTTAAGAAAGTTCGATTTCTGCTCCTGCAGCTTCCAACGTTTCTTTCATCTTTTTTGCATCATCTTTAGAAGCTGATTCTGCGAGTACAGTTGGAGCTTCAACAACAGCTTTTTTAGCTTCTGCGATTCCAAGTGTAGTTACTTGACGAAGAGCCTTAATTACGTTGATTTGATTACCAGCTTCTTTAACTGACTTCAAAATCACTTTGTATTCAGACTTTTCTTCTGCTTTAGCTGGAGCTGCTGCTGTTGCAACTGCACCTGCTACTGCTACTGGAGCAGCTGATACACCAAACTTTTCTTCTAATGCTTTAACCATTTCTGCAAGTTCTAAAACAGTCATTTCACCAATTTGGTCAATAATTTTTTCATAAGATTTAGACATGGATATACTCCTGAGATATTTAATTAATTAATACTTATCGTAATTTTAAACGTTTTGCTTCTTCTGCTCTATTTGTTTCAAGACATATAAAAGTCGCGCAATAAGTTGATGTAATACACCAACAAAGTTTGCTGTTGGAGCCTGAAGTCCACGTGCAACTTGAGACAACAACACTTCGCGTGATGGTAAAGAAGCAATTGCTCTTACTGTATGTTCATCAAAAACATTCGAGCTCATACTTCCCGCAACAATACGTAGTTTTTCTACATCACCTGAGAAATCACAAAGAATTTTAGCAATAACAGTCATTTCTTTTTTTGCAAACACAAGACCTATTTGTTCACACAAATAAGGTTTTAAACCATCTGCTTGAGAAAAATCCTGTAATGCTCGCTTCATTAAGCGAACTTTTGCAACTTGCAAGCGTGCATCTTGCTCACGTAATTTTTTGCGTAATTGACTAAACTGTTCAACAGTTAGACCTTTAACACCAACAAGAAAGGCTGCTTCGCTATGCGAAAAATCCGATTTTAATGAAGCTACTATAGCTTCTTTTCCTGATCGTTTCATGCGTCTACCTTACTTGATCAATTCTTCAACATGTACGCTTGTCCCCAAACCCATAGTAGAAGACAATGTTATTTTTTTAATAAATCTGCCTTTTGATGAAGCTGGCTTAGAAGTAACAAGCGCCTTAACAAAAGCGCGAATATTTTCCGCTAATTTAACTTTATCAAAAGAAACTCTTCCAAGAGTAAAATGCACAACAGCATTTTTATCATTCTTGAAAAAGGCACGACCACTCTTTAATTCCTTAACAATATGAGCAACATCGAATGTTACTGTCCCAACTTTTTTGTTAGGCAATAATCCTCGAGGTCCAAGCAATTTTGCCAATTGCCCAACCGTACCCATAACATCAGGAGTTGCAACAGCGTATTCAAAATCAAGCCAACCTGCATTGATTTTATCAATGAGATCTTCAAGCCCAACTACATCAGCACCTGCTGCTTCTGCTGCTTCAGCATATTGACCACGTGCAAAAACGATCACTCTAACTTTGCGACCATTTCCATGTGGTAACATAACTGAACCACGCACCACTTGATCACCTTTTGAAGGATCGATACCAACGTTAATATCTATATCAACGCTTTCATCGAATTTTGCATAAGCTTTTTCTTTGATTCGCGTAATCGCATCCTCAAGAGAAAAGAGCGTGCCCTTCACGTGACCTTGTGCTGCATTCTTGTATTTCTTACCTCGTTCCATACCTTGCATTCCTCACAAAGCCTGACTAACCATTTACAACTTCAACACCCATACTACGTGCGCTACCTGCAATAATCTTCTTCGCTCCTTCAATGTCATTTGCATTCAAGTCAGGAAGTTTAATTCTTGCAATCTCCTCAATCTGCTGCATAGTAATTTTACCTACAATAGTATTTGCAGGTTTAGCAGATCCTTTTTTGAGATTCAGAACATTTCTGATCAGCTCAGTTGTAGGTGGAGTTTTAATCGTAATTTCAAAAGTTCTATTTTTAAAAATTGTAATTATCGCAGGAACTGTTTGTCCCTTTTTTTGCGCTGTCAAAGCATTAAAAGCTTTGCAGAACTCCATTAAATTGACACCATGAGGCCCAAGAACTGTACCAACAGGAGGAGCCGGCGTTGCAGCAGCACCAGAAAGTTGAATTTTAACTTTTGCTTTTATTTCTGCCATATAAGACCTTCACATGCTTACTTTTTAACTTGATCAAAGGAAAGTTCAACAGGCGTCAATCGCCCGAAAATACTTACCATTACCGTTAACCGTTCATTTTCTTTGTCAACCTTCTCAATGATACCCACGAATCCAGTAAATGGTCCTTCTTGAATATCAACTTCACTACCCTCAACAAAATCATTCATTACCGTTGGAGCAACTACTACTTCCCCCTTAACTTGCCCCAATATTCTTCCTATTTCTTTCTCACTCAAAGAAACAGGATCATTTCCACCCAAAAACCTCAAAACTCTCGGTGTTGAAGTAATCAAATTGATTGATTGCTGACTTTTTTCCATCTCAACAAGAATATATCCAGGAAACAATCGCTCATCTTCTCCTCCTTCAGAAAGAGATAAGAAGCTTTTTAGACGAGCTGACGGTACTAAAACTTGCCCCAATATGCCATCTTCGCGTTTTTCAATTTGACGCAAAATATCTTTTTGGACCATGTCCTCATAGCCAGCATATACTTGAACAACATACCATCGTTTCATGAGCGTATTATATCCTTAAAATACTAAAAAATTTTAGCTGCAAGAGCTTTGAGTATAAAATCAACCGCTCCTACATAGACTGCAAAAAAAATAACCAATATTAACACAATAGCTGTTGTCCCCAAAAGCTCAACTTTTGTAGGCCAAACAACTCGCGAAAATTCTTCTCGAACCCCACCAAAGAAATGTATCAAATCTTTAATTATTTCCACCGTCTACATCCTAACTGAATTTTACCTGAGTCAAAAAACTGGCAGGCCAGGAGGGATTCGAACCCCCAACCATCAGATTTGGAGTCTGCCGCTCTACCGTTAGAGCTACTGGCCTCCCTAAGCTTGCACTTATTTAGTCTCTTTATGAGCAGAGTGCTGACGGCATCTTGCGCAGTACTTTTTCAATTGCAACGAACCCACTGTCCTTTTTTTAGAAACAACTTGAGTGTAATTGCGACTTTTGCAATTCGCACAACATAAACTCGTGGTAACTCTGTTTTTAGCCATGACTCATATACCTTTAAATCGTAACAAACGCGTTTTACTAAAATCTATGTATACCACATATTTTAAAAATGTGGAGCCCGCGATCGGATTTGAACCGATGACCTCTCCCTTACCATGGGAGTGCTCTACCAACTGAGCTACGTGGGCTACTTTTTTAATAGAAGCACCCACTCGGGCATTTCTACAGCATAGAGAAAAATGTAAAAAATACAAACTCTCTATGAAAATGGAGCTGGTGACTGGATTTGAACCAGCGACCTACTGATTACAAGTCAGTTGCTCTACCAGCTGAGCTACACCAGCAACCCCATATTTTTGGAGCGGGAAACGAGACTCGAACTCGCAACCTACAGCTTGGAAGGCTGTCGCTCTAGCCAATTGAGCTATTCCCGCATCTCTTTAATTTCAAATTTTCAATTCCACTCGGGTAGCTAATCCTTGTGGTTTTCCGCTGTCGCTTTTAAAGCTATAGCGGGATCTTAACCCATACAAAGCTCTATTAAAGAGCAGCGGATGGTGGCGAGAGTAGGATTCGAACCTACGAAGGCGGAGCCAGCGGTTTTACAGACCGCCCCCTTTGACCGCTCGGGAATCTCGCCTCTTTCAATCACCGTAGCACGAATCATATTCATACACGTGTTGACAGAATAATCATTTTCTAAGGCAATTTCAAATCTAATTTTGCTTTTTTTACTTTTTCTTCAATTCTTCCTTTAAAATTTCGTTTACTTCTTGCACACAACTACTACACCCCGTACCCACTCCAAACCTATCTGAGAGCTTATTAAAGGTATCTTCGCCTTCAGAAATGCCATCCACTAGCTGAGAATGCATAACTTCCATACAAGTGCATACGACATAATCATCTTTTACAGATCTGCAACATTTTTTATTTTCCACAATCCACCAATCATGTATTAATATTTTTTATTTTTTATTCTCTCTAATTACGACTTTCGAAATTCCTCTATAGCATATCAAAACAACTCTTTTACATCTATACCACCTATTACTCATCCCGCTTCTATCCAAACTATAGCGAATCTTTCAAATTTATTTTCTAAGAATAAATTCTATCCAGCCAGTTTTTACAAAAAAAACAAGCTTAAATATCAAAGATATATTGAACTAGCACCCCTTTTTGCTTTTCTTACATATCCATGTATAATGTATATAAATTCACGCTGTCTTTAAAATTCCAAATTACAAGCGTTAATAAATAAAATATTAATCAAAAAAGAAGGCCGTATAGCCAAAGCAGTGTGGCCTTTTTGTTTTAACTATAAAGGTGCACTATGCAAAACTTTCGTGATATGGCTTTGCCAGAATCTCTTCATTTAAGCTTAACTGCTTTAAACTTTACCACTCCAACTCCTATTCAAGCACAAACTATTCCTCTCGCTTTAGAAGGAAAAGACGTTCTTGGATCAGCACAAACTGGTACTGGTAAAACTCTTGCTTTCAGCGTTCCATTGGTTGCTTATGTTCTAAATAACCAATCAGAATCAGCTTTAGTATTATGTCCTACTCGTGAACTTGCTCAACAAGTATTCAAAACTATCTGCTCACTCATCCCTAAAGGTGAAAGAACATATGGTTCACTCTTAATTGGTGGCGAATCTTTCAGCAAACAAGTTTCACAACTCCGTAGAGACCCACGTATTATCGTTGCAACTCCAGGACGTATGATCGACCATTTAGAACAAGGTACAATTAACGGAGAAACATTTAGTTTCTTAGTACTTGATGAAACAGACAGAATGTTTGATATGGGCTTTAGTCTTCAACTTGAAGATATTATTAAGCGTCTTCCAAAAGAACGTCAAACTCTTATGTTCTCAGCTACTATTGCTCCTGAAATTGAAACTTTAACAAAGAAATATTTAAAAACTCCTGCTCGTATTTCTGTGGACTCATTAACTCAACCTGTTTTAGCAATTACACAAAGAACAGTTAATCTTAAAGAAACAGAAAAATACGACAGCCTTCTTAACGAAATTACACAAGAACAAGGTAGTGTTATCGTTTTCGTAAAAACAAAACGTAGCGCTGAAATCTTAGCTGATAATCTTGACCGTGACGGTCATGAAGTTGAATGCATTCACGGTGACCTACGTCAAAATAAACGTGAACGCGTTATGACTGCTTTCAGAAAAGGTCGTTACCGCATTATGGTTGCAACTGACGTTGCTGCTCGCGGACTTGATGTTCCTCATATTAAATTGGTTGTTAACTACGACTTACCACAATGCCCAGAAGACTACATTCACCGTATAGGTAGAACTGGTCGTGCTGGTGCTGATGGTGCAGCAGTAAGTTTTATTGCTGGTCATGACAAACGCAACTGGGAAGCAATCCAACGTATGATGGATCCTGAAAAGTACAAAAACGCTCCAAGACTTGCTCCACAATCATTTGGCAGAAGATCTAATGGCGGCGGATCATCTCGTTCAAACTCATCTTTTGGTGGTTCATCAAGAGGTAGAAGTTTTGACGGTGAAAGATCAGAAAGACGTTCTTCTTCAAGAGACAGTTTTAGCCGCGATGAAAGACCTGCAAGATCTTCATTCGGTGGCGAAAGATCATCATCTCGTGATGGCGGAGAAGGTTCTTCAGAAAGACGTTCTTCTTCAAGAGACTCTTTCAGCCCTGATGAAAGACCTGCAAGATCTTCATTTGGTGGTGAAAGATCATCATCTCGTGAAGGTGGATCACGCAGCGATTCACGCTCATCTAGCAGCCGCGGATTTTCTTCAAAATCAAGCAGCGATAGAAGAAGCAGCGGTCGTGGCTTTTCTAAAAGCAATTCTCGCTAAGATTATTTAAAATCTTATAAAATAAAAAAGGTCTGAAGATTTTGTCCTCAGACCTTTTTTATTTTTTTCTGAATATCTGAACAGTATTTCTGTACATCAAATTTACTTTTGCATCCGTTATAACTCATATAACGAATGGTTCCAAATACTTTTCTAGGAAACCACGCCCTATCATGAACACCTGCAATTGACCAAGCAACCCCCACATATCCATTAGGATCAGTTCCATCTATTGAATATTTATCATTCAAATACAGTGCTATTTCCATTGCATGTTCAGGAGAAGCGCTCCACTCAAGAATTTTTTTAGCCCAATACATTCTCATATATCCATGCATTTTACCATGATACATCAACTCTAATTGAGCAGCATTCCATAATTCATCATGAGTTTTTGCATTTTCAAAAACTTTTTTTGTATATAAATAATCACGAACATCATGCTCATGTTTTTTCAGTGTCTCTTGAGCCCAATGGGCTGCGCCTGCTACAAGATCATACTTTTGATTATAATAACAATAGTTATCAGTTAACTCTCGTCTTACAATTAATTCTTCTAAAAAAGCTTTAATTGACTCAACTCCACTAGAAATATCTTTAATTTTTAAAGCAACCCGTTGTGATGAAATATGTCCAAAATGTAAATAAGGAGAAAGGTTCGATTGTGCATTTTCCGTAGGATCATTTCGTAAAAGTGCATAATTTTTAAGACCACTCTTAATAAAATCATCCAACATTACATGCGCAGATTTTTCTCCAGAATCGATCCAATCAAGTGGTCTAACGGTATCATCTAAATCTATTTTTTTTTGCAAACCTTTCCAAGCAATAGCAGGAATTGCATAGTCCCACTCTATTGATTTTTTAGAAATCTTAGGGAAATCGATCAAATATGTTGTCAAATGTTTATGAATTTTTGAACGAATTGTCCGTGCTGCATATTCCTGCTTTTGAGAAGTTATCCAGCATGGAATAATATTATGCGCATCAACCTCATAAACAGAACAACTTACCTTTTCGCAAATATTTTTAAGAATTTTTTGATAATATTTTAAAGGATTAAAATCTGTAATAACACTACCTATTTTGTATTTTTCAACAAAATCGTATAGCTCTTTATCTGGCTTTCCAATCAAAAGGTAGAATGGTATTTTGTATTTTTTCAACTCAATTTCGATCTGCTCTAACCCTTTAATCATAAAATCATAATGTCGCAACGTTTTTGGATACCAATCTGAATCTATACAAAAAACAACTGCCAGCGATTCGTTTAATTCTTCTGCCTTTTGTTGTGCATATAACAACGCCCAATTATCATGAACTCGCTGATCTCTTTGCATAAAATAAATAACTGGACCTTTTTTATCATCATTATGAGAATGTTTTTTAATTCGACTGGAATCAACTACCACCGCCTTCTTTGTCATAATAAATTCCAAAATCGACTGATTAAAATAGTGCTATACGTTGTAAGACCTGCAACAAATGCTCCCCAAGCAATATCTACACACGCACCATATACCGGCCAATCTTTGATAGTTGCAAGATTTGTTAAATCATACGTTGCATATGCTATACATCCAAAAAATGCTCCGTACAATCCATATACCAATGATGACGTTTCAACCGGTACCATATGAATAACAAAAACATGCAAGCCAAGTACAAAAAGAAGATAAAAAAACAGTGCCGGCAATAGGATAAAAGATTGAATCCATTGACCAAATAATTTCATATACCAATCATGAGCTATAAATTTTAACCACACAAAATCACATGTCATCATTATAACCAATGAAATTATGTACAATATGGCAGCGCTCTTATAATTCACTAGATTCTCCTTTTACAAAATTAATTCATATACCAAATATATCCCTGTAAATACGTGGCCAAACAAATCCATACAAAATATGGTAATAAAAGATACGTAACTTTTTTATCAACTCTATATGCCCACATCATAAGTGACATCAATGATATAAAAAGGATTATAATATCAACAAAAGCAAGCGTAATCATATGTAAATAAAAAAAACAAATTGGCCAAATTCCATTAAAAAATATATGAACTCCAAAAAGATATAATAGTCCTCTATTTTTTCGATTTTCTTGCCATTTTTTATAAAGTAAATACCCCACAATTCCAAGTAATGTATATAAACATGGCCATACAATACCAAACAACCAATCAGGCGGATTTAAATCAGAGAGTAGTAATTTTTTATACCAAGTATGCAAGCTCTCTTTTGACATAGAAAAAGACCCTAGTACACCAACTATTTGAACTAATACTATTCCTACTATCATCTGTAAAAAATCTTTTTTACTCATACTCACCTCAACCCTTTTTTAATTAAAATTTTGATAAACAACAACAATACTTCCTTTTATTTAGTATGCATACGTTGATGTCCGCACTGACCACGTAATGAAAAAAACATCTTTCCACATTTAGGACAAAAACATTTTTTTTGCTCTTCTTTCAAAGTAGAAATTTGATTCTTGGGAAGAATCATACCTGAAATTTTTGGTTCTTTTGTCTTATACTCAGAACCAGAAGCCATACTAACTAAACCCGTAGCAATATAAACTTCTGACCAACTCATTTTTCCTTGATCAGGATTAATATAAAATTCTTTACTGCTTCCATGCAGATTCATCATTACTAAAAAACCCGCTGTTAACTTTTTATTCATAACATATCCGTCTTATATTTTTTAAACCCTAGAATTGAACTCGTTAAATCTATTTCTTCTTACAATATTTTCATAAAAATTTCTACGTATTGAAATTATGAAAAAATGAATAAAAATGATTATACTAATTATTCTCTATTTTTAAATTACCATATGTCTAATAAAAAAAGATCCTTAGACCTCTAAAAAAAAATATGGTATGTTGCTTTGAAGTTTTCCTCTCCTATTTTAGTATCAAAAAGAGGTGTCATATGGCTTTTTCAAATGTTCAAGCAATTATTCTTGCCGCAGGAAAATCGTCCCGTCTTAAAACTGGCAAAACAAAGCTAGTAGAAAAAATATGTGGACGAGAAATGATTCTGTACCCAACAAAGTTACTGCATAGCCTCAATATCCCAACTACCTTAGTTGTTGGTTTTCAGAAGGAACTGATTGAAGAAACAATCAAAAAACAGATCCCTTCTGGGATTACTTTTGTAGAACAAAAAGAACAACTCGGAACCGGTCATGCACTCGCATGTTCACAATCATTATGGAATGCACAACATATTCTTGTTATGAATGGAGATATGCCACTTGTAACACAAAACATTATTGAACAATTATATGCAGAACATATGGCAAAAGATGCTGTATTTAGCTTTGTAACCGCTCATAATTGCGAACCTACATCCGCTGGTTATGGACGAGTTGTAGAAACAGATACAAGTATTTCCATTATTGAAGCCAAAGAATTTAATGGCGATTTAGCAGAAAATTGCTGTATCAATGCTGGCATGTACCTTATCAAACGATCATTTTTAGAAGAACATTTAGAAAAATTAGAAAAAAGCTCTGTAACAGGCGAATGGTATATCACCGACTTAGTCAAACTCGCAAGTGACAATAAACTTCACGTAGAAACCGTTTCTGTTTCATTTGATCGTATTCGCGGGGTTAATACCTTCAAAGAATTATGGGCTGTTGAACAAGTTCAAAAAGCTGAAATTATTAAATTTTGGATGGACCAAGGTGTTCGATTTACTATCGCTCAAAATGTACATATCGACCAAGATGTAACTATCGAAGCAGGATCATACATTGATTCTGGTGTACAACTTCTAGGCGCAACAAAAATAGGGAAAAATTGCAACGTTGGACCATTTTCATTAATTTCTGACACAACCATTGGCGATGAATCAGTCATTTTTTCTCATACTATTGTTAAAGATTCAATACTTGGAACTTCTGTAACCGTTGGGCCATTTGCTCATGTACACGAAAAATCTCGCTTAGAAGATCATGCTGTTATTGGAAATTTTGTAGAAGTCAAACGAACAACCATTGGTGCCAACTCAAAAGCAAAACATCTCAGTTATCTTGGCGATACGCACATTGGTAACAAAGTAAATATTGGAGCAGGAACTATTACCTGTAACTATAACGGCACTACCAAACATACAACAACCATAGAAGATAATGCATTTATCGGTAGCAATAACACCCTTGTAGCACCAGTAACCATCAAGAAAAACGCTTATACCGCTGCTGGTTCAACAATAACACAGGATGTTCCTGAAGATGCACTTGCAATAGCTCGCGAAAGACAAGTCAATAAGCTTGGCTATGCAAAAAATTTAAAACAACGTGATGAAAAAGTAAGTTCTAAAGAAGACGATAAATCTTCCTTTATTGCAGCAGTTAAAAGTAATAATTTTGAAAATGCTTCATGATCAAATTTATACACACCGCTGATATACATTTTGGCATGGAAAATTATGGTAGAATAGATCCAGAGACGGGTATCCACTCCCGTCTTTTGGATTTTGAACGAGCACTCAATTATTGCATTGATTATGGGATCGAAAAAAAAATCGATTTTTTCCTTTTTTCTGGCGATGCCTACAAAACCTCCCATCCAAGTCCCACGCAACAAAAATTGCTTATGCGGTGTTTTTTGCGTCTCTATAAAGCAGGCATACCTATTGTGATTATTGTAGGCAATCACGATAATCCTCTCAGTTTTGGTAAAGCAAGCAGCTTAGAAATTTTTAACGAAATACCTTTTGATAATTTTCACGTTATTGAGAAACCCGAGCTACTCACACTTCAAACTAAAAATGGCCCCATCCAAATAGTAGGAATCCCTTGGCCAACGCGCAATACAATAAGCCTTAACAAAAAACATTTTCATCAAAGCGCTGATGACATTACCGGTTACATCACTCAAGCTGTTAGTTCAATTATTTCCACACTTGCGCAACAATGTGATCCAACAATTCCATCTGTTCTTGCAGGCCATTTAACCGTTAGTTCCGGTATATTTTCTGGATCTGAAAAACGGGCCATTTATGGTAACGATCCAACATTTATGCCTTCACAACTGGGCATTGAACCCTTTGATTATGTTGCGCTTGGCCATTTGCATCGTCATCAAAATTTAAATCCTAATGGTTATCCTGCCATTGTATATTCAGGATCAATTGAACGAGTAGATTTTGGGGAAAGAAAAGAACCAAAAGGCTTTTGTTTTGTTACAGCACAACGGAATAATACAACCTATGAATTTGTCGAAGGACCAACACGCCCTTTTATTCAAATCGATGTAACGCTTGATCCGGATAATACAGACCACACTCAACAACTTCTTGATGCCATTTATAAGAATAAACTCGCTACAGCTGTTGTTAAAATTATATATCATGTCCCAACCGGGCAAAAAGATTTAGTTGATATAGGGGCTATAGAACGTGCATGCTGCGATGCCCATTATATTGTGGGAATTATTCCTATTCATACAACACTCGCCCGCGAAAAACGACGTGGACTTAAAGTGGATATGGACTTGCCAACACTTCTTGATGGCTACTGCCAAGATAAACCTGGATTACAATACAAAAAAAATGCCTTCATACAGAAGGCACTTGAAGTTTATGAATTATCTCAGCGAGATAGTTTAGAAGAAGAATGCGACTAATCTAAATAGATTATTTCATACTCTTTCGCAAGATCTTGTTTATACTCTTTAAGTAATTTTTCAAATAAAGGAGCTCTTAACTTCTCTATAATTTCTTTTTGAGATTGTTCAAATGTTTTAAGATTTCGATCATTTTTTTCTACCATACGCAACACTTCAAACCCACCCGGAACATCTTCTAACGCTGAAATTTGCTTTAATTTCAACTCTTTTATAAATGAACGTTGTTCTGAAATTTCGTCATCCTGCAACCAATACGAATCTGACCATTCAATACCAGGAAATGTACTTTTTATAGTATCCCATGCAAGAACTTCATCTTCGGTGATATCTGAAGCTGGAATAAAGCCTGTTTGTAGTTTATAGGAACCCACTGAATACTGGGGATGTTCATTATAATATTTTAAAACAGATTCTTCTGTTACAACCAAACGAGACTTGATTTTATAACTCAATAAATTATCAATCAAATACATCATTTTAAGTTGTTCAACACCCTCTGCAAATGTATATCCTGCTTGTGCAAACATCTGTTTAATTTGATTACGAGTAAGACCATGCTGATCCATAATATTCTGTAAATACTTCTCCATCATTTCTTCAGAAGCTTCCATTTTATATAAAGAAACAGCAGCATCAGCAAAAATATAATTCCAAATAATATCTTCTTTTGTTTGCTTAGCACCATTAATAGAGATACGACCAAGCGCTTTTTTAGTTAAAATAATAGGAGCTTTTGATGTATAAATTACAACATCAATGCAATCCTCTAGCACAGCATTCTTATTTAAAGAGATAATCTTTTTATTAGAATTTAAAGCTTTATGCGCTTCCTGTTTTTTACTAACAGGGGCAACTTTCTTATCAGAGATCTCACACTTTTTCACATCTTGATGAGCAGACAAAGAGGCAATACTACACATCGCAATAATGACATAAATCTTCATGTACTATCCTATTCATAATAAAAGGGGAGAGTTTTTACGCTCTCCCCTTTATTTTTATTTACTTGCTAAAGAATTACAAACTTTGAGCTGGTAATTCAGTATCTGCCATTTCTTCTTGTGGCATATCAGATTGTACATCTGACATATCTTCAAGATTTTCTTGGCTTAATACTTGAGCAACTGCTTCTTCTGCTTTTGCTTCTTCAGCTTCAGAAACTGCTGCTAATGATGCTGTATTTTCAACAACATTGTACTTGCCTTTTAATTCACCAAGTTTTTCTAGGAATAACTTAGCTAATTTTTCATTTTGAATTTGTTGTTCAATATGTTGTTTTACTTGTTCAAATGAATAATATTGTGCAGCTTTGCCTTCAGCTTTAGGAGCCATAAGATATTGTGAATCTTTATGAGCATCATAGAATGCGCGTGCTTCATCTTCAGATACTAATAAGTCACTAGCAAATTCTTTTTTGAAGAATTCAGCAGCAAGACCCACTCTTAAAACTTCTAATCCTTGTGCAAATTTTTCTTTGTATTCTTCAGATGATGTTATGCCTTCTTTTTCAGCCCAGTAACAAATCATTTTTTCGTTAACTTGACCTTTGAACAGTTCTTGTTTTGCATTTGGAAGTAATTGAAGCATCATTTGTAATTGTGGATTTTGGTTAGAAGCGAGTAAATTATCGAAATAATCTTTGAATGATTTTTCTGTGATTAAAGTTTTACCATCGACAGATAACATTGCAGGGCTACCATCATTGATCGCCTTGCTTTCTGTTGATTTGTCTGACTGCCAACATGCAGGCAATAAAACCAAAAGACTCAATGCCAATGTCATCATATTCTTTGTTGATACAAATTTCTTCTGCATAGTAACAGAACTCCTTTACGTAGCATAAAACAGGTTAATATATACTTCAGCGGTTACATTACCACAGATTATTGTAACTGGCAAAATCAAATAACACGACACCCAACAGCAACTATAATATTACCAGCATGCAATACTCGCAAAGCCTTTACAGCAGCTGTTATTGTTGCTCCTGTTGTTAAAACATCATCAATTAAAAGTATCGATGTATTCTTATATTTTTCTTTATTTTTCAAAACACTATCTCTGCACTCAAACACATTTTCAACATTTGCTTTACGCTCTTCTCGTGAAAGCCCTGTCTGAAAGATAGTTTTTTTATTTCTTCGTAACATGTGCTCAACAGGCTTACCACTATATGAACTTAAAACATGCGCTATTTCTTCTGCTTGATTGTACCAACGATGCGCATACCGAGACCAATGCAATGGCAATGGAACAATATAATCAAATGACATATTTTTAATATCTGAACAATGCCATAAAAGATGTCCTAAATCTTGTGCTGATCGTTGATTACGCTGATGCTTTGCAAGTACCAATTGTTTAAGCGGTTCTCTATATGCACCAATAGAAAAAACCGAAACTTCACAGGTTGCTGTTATTTTTAAAGGATAACTTGCAACAGGCTGAATCATATCGAAACATTTTTTACAAAAAACATCATGCTCGTCTGCTAAAAACATCCTACAATATGGACAATACGGTGGATAAAAATACTGAAAAAAATCTTTAATTATTTGTGTAAGAGTCATGTACGCTTATTTTTCCATTCTTCAATAAGCAATTGTACCATGATGTAGCCAATTCCAGAGACAATGCAAATATCGGCAACATTAAAATAAGGAAACGACCAGCCAGCGTAATGAACATGTATAAAATCAATAACATACCCATACCAAAGGCGATCACATACATTTCCAAATCCACCGGCTACTACCAACATTTCACCAATAACATTATGTCCAGACCGTTTGCGTTGTACCATTACTCGTATAAATGCAATAAGTAGCGCTATAATACTGAGCGTTAGAAACCAAAATGCTACACTCCCATGATGCGCAAAAAGACTAAATGAAACTCCCGTATTATGGGCAAGTTCCCATGAAAAAAACGATGTTACTTCTTTTGGCACTACAAGATTCTGCTCAGCCCAAAGCTTAGTTACTCGATCAAAAAGGATAAGAGCCGTTCCTATAAAACAATAGATATATTTATACATTTTCATGGGGCAACCTACTGTATCGTTAAAGGCTGAAGCTTTGCAATAGCATTTTGATACACATCTTCAATCTCTTGTTTATCCATTGTTTTAGTTTCATCTCGCACAAAAAAGCGCATGGTTATCGACTTGCGATCATTCCATTCATCTTTTACAAACGTATCTTGCAAGCACACATCAAAAATTCGCTTATCTGCTCCAGCAATAAGAGCTGTTAATTGAGCAACTGTTACTGCAACTGGAACTATCACCGTAACATCCAATGATGTTGCCTGATATTTTGCAAGTGGTTTTAAAACATGCTGTGCCGCAACATACTGCTTAATAAAATCGCCATCTAATTCAAAAACAAACGCATCGCCACCACCAAGATGATGTAACAATAATTTGCTTACCTTACCCGCTTTTCCTATCACTTTACCGTTATGAACAAGCTGAGCTACTTGATGCATGCTTGACCATTGCGTTGGCTCTTGAAGCGGTTGCCATTCAACAACACAATCAAGCACCTCAAAAAGACCAATCATATGTTCTTTACAAGCATAAAAATCGAGCTCTTTTTTGCGCTCATACCAAATACCTGCAAAAACTTGCTCTTCTATAATGGTTGAATTTTTATTTTTCCACTGACGTGCCCATTCAAAAAAAGCTAATGAATCGTTATTTGCCATGTTAGTAGCCACATTTTGGAGCAAATGAGGTATCAATGACATCACCATCATAGTCCGTTGCTCAGAAAGTGGATTTTTAAGCAATACAGGGTTTGCAATAGTCCACTGAATCTTTGCAATAAAATCATTATCAAAAAAAGCATAATTTTGAACTTCATGCATGCAAGCTTGCTGTGCCAAAAATTCTTTAAGACGGAGCACTCTGTCAAACCAGGTAAGCCCACCAAGCTTTTGGGTGCAATGTGGCAGCTCCATTGGTATGGCGGTATACCCAAAAAAGCGACCAACTTCTTCTACTATGTCTTCTTTTATGGCCACATCCTTAGTAGCTCTAAAGGTTGGAACTGTAATAATATAAAAAATTTCTTGCTCATTTTTCTGTACCACAACCCCAAAATCTAATCGCTTAAGCGTTTGCTCAACAAACCCTTCTGGCAACTGTACTCCAAGACGGTCTTCTATATACCGTTGATTAATTTCTAGTACTACCGGCTCAGATTTTTTACCAAGTTCAACCATGGATGAAAGGCCAGAATAAGGAACGGCATAATCTGCAAGTAATTGTACATAACGACCAATCGCTCGTGCAGCATTATGTGGGTCAAGTGATTTTTCAAACCGTGCAGAACCATCAGTACGAATTTTATGGCGCATACTACTAAGCCGAACAGTTGCCGCATCAAAACAAGCTGCTTCTACAAGTACATTTTTTGTGTCTACTGTTATTCCAGAATCTTTTCCACCCTTAATGCCTGCAAGACTTAATGCTTTTTTACCATCAGCAATTACAATATCACGATTGGTTAACATCAACACTGTTTCATCCAACAATACCAACTCTTCGTCTTGTGATGCCATACGCACAGTCAGCATATGATTTTTTATCTTATCTGCATCAAACGCATGCATTGGATGACCTAGGTCGAACATTACATAATTAGTTGCATCAACCGTAAAATCATGATGTTTACTATCTATCCGAATAAGCCGTGTAGACATTTTAAGTACCGAAGTATACTTCAAATTTTCTATATACACCGCCGAAAATCCCATACACGCAGGGGCTTGAATAGCACACGTAATAGGATTTTTTACTGATGAAATTGGTATTTGAGCTAAAAGGTCCGATTCTTTTATCATGGCAACATTCAAAAGAGCTGCAACTTCCCGAGCAAAACCACGGTGTCCCCACATATCCGGACGGTGGGTAATTGATTTATTATCAACCTCAAAAATATAATCTTCTGTTTCTATCTGATCTCTCCACGCGCCTGAAACAACATCCACCTCGGCAATTGCAAACGCACCTAAAAGCTTTTGATGTTCCGATTGCATATCAGTATAAGAAACCCAAGAATAAGCATCTTTATTTTTTCTAATCAAATACCATTGGCCCACCACTACATTGGTACGCACAGATAGTGTTACTGATTTTTTCCATTCAGGAAGATCAATAAGCACAGATTCGGCAGTACTTTCAGTTACTTTACCAAGCGTAAAATCTGTTATATCAAGTTTATAATGAAGTACTTTTTCAATCTCAGCCGTTTTAATATTAAAGTCAGCAACAAGCTTATTTACATCAATATCAGTCCATTGAGCTACTAAATGATCGCACAACCATCTTAAAGAAATCTTCATATCTGAACTACCTTACTAAAGGGGTACATAGATCTATAATTAAAGATTTTAGAATAAGGCAAAACAAAAAATTGGGCAATCCTAGGCTTTTAAACTGCATATGAGGTCACATACCAACTCGTATTTGAACTGTTATAAATAAATTGAACATTTCTGCTTGTAGCATTTCCTGTAGCAAGAGTTGTTGGCGCATTCACCACAGTACCATTAGTAAATGTTAAACCAGTTAAATTAGCTGGTCCTGCAACTATAGTAAGCATTTGACCATTTAAAGGGCTTGATGGCATTACAATAGTTTGATTGGTAATATTTGAAGCACAATTAAAAATAAGTACGGATGTTGTAGCGCCCACGGTAGTAGATCCGCCTCCAGTTGGTGTAACAAACTGAATCGATTGCTGACATAAACCGCTTAAAAATAATAACTTTCCCGATGCACCTGTTTGAAATGAAGTATCAACCTGCAATCCTGTTAATATTCCCACAGAAGTTATATTCGTTTGCGCTGCTGTACTTAATGTACCTGCAAGTGTTGTTGCCGTTATCGTTCCACCATTAGTTATATTATTACTATTTAAATTCAATGCTCCACCCATGGTAAGCCCTGTTAATGTTCCAAGTGATGTAACACTTGTTTGCGCAGCAGTACTTAATGTACCTGCAAGTGTTGTTGCTGTTATGGTTCCACCATTAGTTATATTATTTGTTGCCAAATTAAGTGCTCCACCCATCGTTAAACCTGTTAAAGTTCCTAAAGATGTAACATTTGCTTGCGCAGCTGTACTTAGAGTTCCTCCAAGTGTTGTCGCCGTTATGGTGCC
>CAIQNR010000024.1 GCA_903873255.1 uncultured bacterium
AAGATGGAACAGGAACTGTTAATGCTTTAACAAATTTAGAGCAAACTATTAATACCGATATGAGTAATGCTGAGCAAAATATGTTGGTTGATTCTTCTGGTTATGTTGGATAAAAATAGCAAATCATTTATTTATCAGTATATTTTACACCAATTGGTTATAAATATATAAAATAGATGGATGTTCGTATGTTAAAAAAATGTGTTTTAATGTATTTCGTTCTTGCGTTAATGCCTCTTCAGTCAGCAAATTTGCTACAAGTAATGGCAGTTTTAAATAACATAACATTAGGTAAAACTCCTCCTTTGAGCGTTCCACCGCAACCACATATTGAATCTTTAAAAGCTCCTTTGAGTGTTTACTTTTGTTCTGAAAAGTTCAAAAAAGGCTTTCTTCCTCAGGCTATTTTTTCTGCCACACAATATGAAAATATTTTAGTTGCTGAAAACAACAATAAAATATGTGCATTTACAGTACATGAAATAACCGAATGTAGTACGATAACTAATGTTCTTTTTGGAAATAATAGATTTAGTCCTCAGTTTGATATTTCAAAATTTTTAAAAGTTTGTAATGAATTAGATGCGCTTCATAGAGCCCGTTATATCCAATCTGTAAGTACAGATGGTGTACATCCTACAAGAGGCTTATTATATGCATATGAACAACAAAAATATAATAAAGAAAAAATAGTTCAGGTAAGCATACAGCAGGAATATAAAGGTTCTAAAAGAGAAAAAAATCAAAGAAACCAAAAATTTAAGAATTAATTAATAAAAAATAAGCTTAAATAGGTTGAGTTAAATAATTTCTATTTGATAATTAACACATCATAGATTAGTATAATAGCAGGTAAATACCATTCGGTGTTTTTGTTATAGTATTAATGGAGGATGTATGTTAAAAAAATCTGTATGTTTATTGTTGTTATCTTTTAGTTTTGTTAGTAAAGGTGCTGGGATAACAAGTCGTGTTGACAGTGCTTTAAGTACGGAAATTCAAAGTCCATCAAAGCCTTTAGTTTTTAGTCCAATTGTTGAGTCTGTTACTACAAGCCCTTCTTTAATGTTCACCATTGAGCGTTATAATTCTAAAGAATCTCAGGCGGCACGGTTGAAGGCATTAGAATTGCATGAAATAGCAAGTGATGTGAAAATGTACAAAGAATTAAAAGAGACATTTCAAAAAATTTTAAAATCTTTTGGGCATGCAACAACACCTGATGATGGAAACAATCAAACAAGAAAAGGTTTAGAAAATACTATTCTACGTTATAAGGCTAAGATCGTAGAAAATAAAAAATTGTATGCAATTTTATCTAAGTAATTAAAAATCTTAACTGTAAAAAAATAAAGCCTGTCGTTTAAACAGGCTTTATTTTTTTACAACCGTATTTTCTTATTTTTTACATTTGTCATGGAAGAACTGTGCTTCTGCTACAGGGTCTTTACTTTCAAGAATCGCTTTTCCTATTACAATCCCATCCGGTTTGAGCGCTATAATATGGTCGATATTGTCGCGATCTATTTTTGCTGATACAAAGATCGGAAGATCGGTATTGCCACGCACCATGGTCCATTTTTCTAAGAATAAGATAGTTTCATTTTTATCGTAGGGTTGATGGAACATAATTGCATCAACGCCCAGACTTTTTGCTTCAAGAGCTGCTTGTCCTGGTGAGTTTGCATCGAGAATATCGAGCATAACTTTTTTGCCCATATCATGAGCCTTTGAACAAACGGCGTGGATAACTTCTTTATTGGTTCCTGCCATGACAGAAACCCAATCTGCGCCAGCTTGTGCAAAGATGCTTGCTGCATCACGCCCTCTATCAACAATTTTACTATCTGCAAAGAGTATTTTTTCTGGAAATTCTGAGCGAAAAGTTTCAACAGCCTTTGCACCCCATTTGAGTATAGGGAGTGTTCCAATTTCTAAGATGTCTGCAAATTGGGCGATAGTACGCGCTTCTTCTATATTTTGATCAAGTTGAATCTCATCAAAAGATATTTGAAGTTTCATACGTGGTAGTTCTCCCTAGTTACATAAATAAGCATATTGTTTTTACCTATCAAGAAATTTACGAATATACACTTGCTAAAAACAGTACTATAAAAGCATTTTTTTGCATAGTTATTCATAGGTTATGATTTTTTTATAGGGTCAATTGATTTAAAAAGATAGCTAATTTCAAGAGCCGCAAGACCGTTAGCGGTATGATTTTTATCACTTTTAATATACATGACAGGAAGTACTGCTTGAGCATTATCGTTAGTTAATGAAATACCTTCTGGAAGATAGCAATTATCTGGCTCTGTAAATATTATTATTGTTTCAAGGGGTAAATGGCCATCTTCTGGTAGTGTTCGTTTTTCTACGCTCCAAAGATGTGTTTTTGTTGCCTCATCATATTTTTTTATAACCCCATAAAAAGCATGCTCAGCTCCTTTTGCAAGCTCAAAGTGATGGATAGTGTTTCTGATCATAAAAATAGGATTAATTTTTGTAGAGAGCAGAATAGAAAAGTCAGGGTTTTCGTGCATACGGGGTAGTATAACAATACCTGTGACAGGTGAATATGTTATATATCCGTAATAAATTATGGGTATTCCCGAAACGGGAACGGTTTTGTTTTTGTGAGGTTTCTTTTTTGGATGGCCTTTATGAAGATTTTCACGATCTCTAAATGCGGTTGCTTTTGATGGTTGTTGTACAACAGTTGTAATCTGATGTTCAGTTTTTAATTCATCTATGTTTTCTAAGATTGGGTACTCTTGCAGTGTTATAACAATTGAATGTGGTGTTTTTGGAGCATCTGCGTGAATCATGATGATAGATAACAGTAAGGCAGAGATAAGTTTTTTTGCTCTATTCATTTCGGTTACCCCGATTTCATTCTATATTTTGTTCTCCTCTTAGTTTACCAATACTTTTCAAAAAATAGGAAGAGTTTTTCTTTTTTGATAAAAATTGCTTATCAAGAAAAGATAAAATAATATATCTGTAATTATAAGTTAATTTTTTTTGATATTTAATATATATGAGTTCATATTGCGTGATACTAATATTTTTTCTATCTTCTGTGAGTATGTAATGAATTCTTATGTCAGCATTTTGATAATAAAGGAAAAATAAAAAATGAAGAAAAATTTGTTAATGAGTTATGTGGGGGGCATTCGCGATCGAGATCATGGAGAAGGATATTCAAAAATCTTTCAATACTTTATCCCCGAATTTATCACAGCAGTTATTCTCTATTCGGTTCCTTTACTTATTGATGCCAGTTGGGTTGCGCATTTAAAATCAACCTCTGCGTATGCAACATTGGGGATTACTAATACGCTTTTGCATTCGATTATTAAAATTGCAGAGGGTATTTCTATTGGAACCATAGTAATGGCAGGGCAGTTTAATGGAGTTGGAAATTATAAACGCTCAGGCATTGCTTTAATTAATTCATTTTGGACCACTGTGCTTACAGGTGCATTTGTAGCATCGTTATTATATTTTGGAGCCTATTATATTTTTGTTTGGTACCGGTTGCCAGAGCCAATGATTGTTTTAGGGATTCCTTTTTTGCGTGTTCGTGCCGTAGGTATCTTTTTTACTTTTGTGTATTTTGGCTTAATAGGATTTTTACGAGGAATAAAAAATACTCAAACTCCTATGCATATTTTTATAGGTGGGTGTGCGCTATTTTTATTTTTTGACTATGCATTGATTTTTGGAAAATTTGGATTTCCAGAACTTGGCCTTATGGGTTCTGCAATTGCTTCTGTAATAGAATATGGGTCAATGTGCTTTGCTGCATTGGGGTATCTTATTTGGAGTAAAACATTACAGCCGTATGAAATCTCTTTCTTTTCTTCGTTTGCCTCGTATCAGCGAGTTAAAGAGCTCTTTCTTTTAAGTTTCCCCGTTATGATTGATAAAGCTGCACTTGCTTGTTCCTATGTGTGGCTTGGTTATTGCCTTGCTCCAATGGGAACTAATGTTTTAGCAAGTTTTTCTGTTATTAAAGATATTGAACGTTTTGCCTTGCTTCCTGCCATTGCATTTGCACAGGTTATTACTTTTTTAGTAAGTAATGATTATGGAAAAAAAGATTGGAATGGGATTAAAAGCACCACGAAAAAGATAATTTTTATAGCCTCTATTAGTGTATTTCTTATTCTTTTTTGTTGTTCAATTTCGCCAAAGTCTATTATTCAGTTGTTTGATTTTAAAGGTGAATTTACCGATTTTGCAGCAAAAGCTTTTCCAGTTATTAGTATTCTGGCATTTTTTGATGTTTTGCAGTTAATTCTTGCAGGCGCATTACGTGGTGCAGCTGATGTTCGCGTGGTTATGTGGACTCGGTTGGTACTGTGTGCAGGATTTTTTGCACCTATGGCCTTTGGGTTTTCCCGTCTGAATACGCAAAGTGTTGTGATGAAATTTGTTTTAGTATACAGTTCTTTATATGTTTGCAACGCCGTTATGAGTATCGTTTACATATGGAGATTGCGAAGAGAGTCATGGAAAGAAAAAGCTCTAGAAGGTATTTAATATGAAAATTACTAAAGAAGAAGTCCGTAAAATTGCACAGATTGCACGTATTGCGGTTAAAGAAGATGAACTTGATCAATTAGCTACACAATTGGATGAAATTTTGTCCTATGCTCAGCGAGTCACAGAACTTGCAGCCGGCCAGATAGAACAAAAAGTGGCGTATGCCAATGAAAATATTGTTCGCCCAGATGAGGTGAAGCCTTCCCCAGTTGATGCAGTTATGGCAGTTGCTCCAGAAACCCAAGAAGGGTACTATGTGGTTCCAAAAATTTTAGAAAATAATAAATAGTTTCGGAGTTGTGCGATGCAAGATATTTCGTTTTTAACAATACAAGAGCTTAAAAGTCTTTTAGATTCAAAAAAAATTACTAAAAAAGAAGTTGTACAGTTTTTCCTTGAACGAGCAGCTCAACATAAAGATCTTAATGCGGTTATTGAACAGTATGATGTTGATTCTATTTTATCTGCAAGTGCGGATACTGGCTTTTTGTCAGGTATTCCTGGCTATGTTAAAAGTAATATTTGTCAAAAAGATCGTATTACTTCATGTGCTTCAAAAATTCTTGCAAATTTTAAGTCTACCTATGATGCAACCACGGTTGAGCGTCTTAAGCAACAAGGTGCCTTATGTTTGGGTAGTGTTAATAATGATGAATTTGCAATGGGTAGCTCAGGAGAAACATCCGCCTATGGTGTTACTAAAAACCCTTGGAATAAAGAATTAGTTCCTGGAGGTTCAAGTAGTGGATCAGCGGCTGCAGTTGCTGCAGGGTTTGCTCCTTGGGCATTGGGTTCCGATACGGGTGGATCAGTACGTCAGCCCGCAGCACTTTGCGGTATTGTTGGTTTAAAACCTACCTATGGTTTAAATTCCCGTTTTGGACTTATCGCCTATGGGTCGTCGCTTGATACCGTTGGTATCTTAACACGCACAGTGTATGACAATGCATTGGTACTTTCTGCAATGGCAGGACAAGATGCAAAAGATTCAACATCTCTTCCAACAACTCCAAAAGATTATACCAAAACTTTGGATGGTTCTTTAAAACCAGGATTGACCATTGGTGTGGTAGAAGATGCATTAAGTGCTCAAGCATTGCATCCAGAAATTCGCCAAGCAACGGAAGATGCTATTAAAGTTTATGAAAAAATGGGCGCAAAAATTAAACGTATAAGTATTCCAAGTCTTGATTATGGTGCAGCATGTTATTTTGTTATAAGTCGTGCAGAAGCAGCATCTAATTTAGCTCGTTTTGATGGTATTCGTTATGGACTTCGCGTTCCAGGTAAATCGCTTATCGATTTGTATGAAGCAACTCGTCATGATGGATTTGGTACAGAAGTTAAAGCGCGTATTTTGGTTGGTAATTATGTGCTGTCTGTTGGTCATGCTGGGCAATATTATAATAATGCCCAATTGGTTCGTCAGATTATTCGGCAACAACTTGCAGATGCGTTTAAAGACGTTGATCTTCTTGTTATGCCAACTCATGCAACTCCTGCATTTAAAGTTGGTGAGTTTGATAACGATAAACTAACTATGGATTTGCAAGATTACTTTACAGCTCCGCTTAATTTAGCAGGTGTTCCTGGCATTTCTATTCCTGTTGGTTTTTCTTCTCAAGGGTTGCCTTTGGGAATGCAACTTGTAGGGCCACATCTTTCCGAAGAGCTATTATTTCAAACTGCATATGCATATCAGGAAATAACTGATTGGCACAGGCAACATCCATCATTATAAAACTGTATCTTGCGTAGCTACCTGCTCCTTCTGCTATACTGCAAAAGTATAAAGGGCATAAGGGGTAGGGGGAAGCATGCGCAAGATACTCATTTCTATCTGTATTGTTTCGGCGGTTACAGTAGTTTATGGTGCAAAAAAAGAAGAACATACAGGATTTGTTCAACCGCTTTCTTACAATGTAAAAGAGATTACACGTCGAATACTTTCGGATGTTGGATCAAATTTTTATAATTTATTTTCCATGTCTACGTTTTACACTGGTTGTGCCGTGCTCCCTTTGTATGTTAGCGCTCGGCCCATTGATCATAAAATACAAAAACATTTTTACGATCCTGTTAATCACAAAAACAGGCATCAACCATCAAATGGATTATCAAAGTTTGCGATTAATACGGTTGCAGGAATTATTCCTATTGTGACGTTACGGGATATGCTCAGTAGAGATCCCTATCATAATAGACGTGGAGAGGTTTTTATTACGGGTTTACTTCTTACATGGGCTACAAAAAATATTTTAAAATTGGCTCATACAGAAGCAAATATACGTCCATGGCATGAAAAATATAGCAGGCATTGTCGTGCTTATGGTGGAAATCCTTCAGGGCATAGTGCGCTTTTTGGGTATGTAGCATCATTTTGGTTTGCAGAAAAGGGGCCACTTGTTGGGGTGCCTTTAGTTCTTGCTACCGGTCTTGCTATATCAGTAGGTGTGGTAACTAATAGGCATTATCTTTCTCAAGTGATTATGGGAACAGCGTATGGGGTTATTTTTGGTTTAGCTGCTCATAAAACGCTCGAAAAATCTGTTTTTTCAGAAAATACAAAGGTCGGGCTTGTGGCAAATGGTGATACTGGAGTTGGTATAAAATTGAGTTATAACTTTTAAATAGGGCCTATTTATCGGTCTTTTATCTTATTTCTACTCATAATGTATTGTTTCTTGTAAAAAACTTTTGTTAGTGTTTAACCCAAGTCCTAAAAATCGGGATAAAACATCTAACCATAAAAGGAGATAGTTTCATGGAAGGATATTGCGTAAAGTGTAAAGCCAAATGCGAAATCGTAAATGGCAAAGAAGTTAAGATGAAGGCAAAAGGCGATAAGCAACGCGCAGCGCTTAAGGGCGAATGTGCAAAATGCAAAACCGTTGTTTTCAGAATTCTACCAAGCAAATAAACACAACACGGCTGTAGAAAATTAAGGGAGCTTTAAACCAGCTCCCTTTTTTGTTGTCTTTATGGTATTCTATTTTTTTCACAACAACATTTTTAGCTTAGGGATGCAGGCGCTATGTCATATTGGCAGCAAAAAATTAAACTTGGTCATTTAGAAATTCCCCGTTTTATTGGCGGTCCGCTTGATGGTATTACTGATTCACCGTTTAGAAAAGTGGTTAGACAGTTTTCTACTGATGCATTATTGTATGGCGAAATGCGCCATGTTGGGTGCGTTGCAAATGATACGGGTGGTAAAAAATCACTTGATTTTGAGCAGCTTGAACGGCCATTTACCTATCAAGTTTCTGCAAATTCTACTGATTTTGTAGAACGTGCTTGTGAAAAAATTTTAGCAGCAGGTGTTGATGTTGTTGATCTTAATATTGGATGTCCTGCACGGTGCGTAGTTAAATCCGGCTCCGGCTCTGCATTGATGGCGGATTTGCCACGGCTCCAAACTATTTTAAAATTTTTCAGACAACAACTTAACATTCCTTTTACGCTCAAAATACGGGCTGGATTTAAAGAAAAAAACGCTGTTACGGTTGCAAAGTTGGCTCAAGATTGTGGTGTTGATGCGCTTGCAATACATCCACGCCTACAGACTCAAATGTTTTCTGGCTTGCCCGATTATGATCTTGCACGGCAAGTAAAAGAAGCAATTCAAATTCCAGTATTTTTTTCTGGTGGCGTTGTTAATTGGGCAACTGCTCAAAAGGTTTATCAAGAGACCGGAGTTGATGGGTATTTAATTGCACGTGGTATGTGGTCCCGTCCTTGGAAACTTAAAGAACTTGGTGAACTTTCTCAAGGAAGATCTTTTGATGTAACAGAAGCTATGGTTTTACAAGCAGCTCTTGATCATCTTGCCGCTACAGTTGCTTATTATGGGCCTCAAGGCGTTCATATATTCAGAAAACATTTACCGTTTTATATTAAAGGAAAACCATCTGCTTCTGCATTGCGCCAAAGATTGGTGATTGCGCAAACAGAGGAAGAGTTAGCTGATGGGCTGCGATCATTTTTTATGATGGGATAAGTGAATGAAAGTTGCAAAAAAAGGTTTTTCGCTGCGTAGTTTAGTTGCGCTATTAATGGTCATAGGGATTTTTAGTTACGCTTGGTTTTTTAATAATGCTTTCTTTGTATCTACAAAAAATTATCTTATAGCCCCATTTTTATACGCACAATCTTCTACCAGTAATGCTATTTCAAGCTGGGGTGCCCATTTTAAAAATAAGCATGACTTGACTTCGGAACTTTCTTTTTACAAGAAGCGTTCTCAAGAGCTACAAGGTAAGGTGGTAGCGCTTAAAGCAGAACAAATTTTTAATAAAGATACAGAAGAACTGATTGAATATAAAAAACAGTATCAAATTGCTGATGCTCAATTGGCACGAGTACTTTTTAAACATTGTGACGACCAAGAGCATTTTTTTCTTATTGGGTTAGGATCGAACAATCAGATCAAGGTTGATAGTTCTGTTGTTTATAAAAATTGTTTGCTTGGAAAAATCATAGAAGTGCAGCCATCGTATAGTAAGGTTCGTTTAATAACCGATAGGCATTGTAAGGTTGCGGTATTTTGCACGAATACTAAAACACCAGGTATTTACGAGGGTACGTGTAGTAAAGAGTCCGCAGTGCTTAATCATGTAAGTCATATGCAGCAACTTGAAGTAGGTGACACCTTGCTTTCTGCAGGGGAAGGACTCATTTTCCCTTATGGTTTTGGTGTTGGTATTATTGAATCATTTGAACAAAAAGGGATTCAATATGAAGTTAAAGTTAAACCATTACTTGATAGTATGGAGATTGATTATTGCTATGTAATTCCAGCAAAAAATGCAGTTATTGCAGTAGAAGCACAATAAAAAAGGGAGCCGAGAGCTCCCTAAATTTTTTAAAAGTACGAGTAATTATTTTGATAATTAAAATGCATTTTTCTTAATCATGAAAGAGTCATCATCATCATTATCACGAGCACATTTTCTGCCAGCACCTTCTTCATGTAGTTTTGGGGCATGAAGTATTTTAATAATTCCTTGATTGGAAGATGTGAATGGGACACAGCTTGGTCTTTGTGAGGATTCACTTTCAGAATCTGATGACACATCTACATTGCTAAATATTTTATTTGAATGTATCAAACTAAATGATTCTAACTCACTTCCAAGTACAAAAGCTTCATGCTTAATACTTTCTACCTGTGATTTACGAGCTTGCTTACGAGGGCTTGCATTAGGAGTAGATTTGGTAGAAGTAGGCGGTGTAGTTGATGGGGTACCAAGCGGAGAAGATTTAATAATCATGTTGCGATGTACAGCTAATTGATACGGGCTATCTTTGCGTCGAGATGGCGGAGTTGTTTCTGGAGAAATATCCATTGCAGAACGGCGAGGTTGCAAAAATTGAGGTAACCCCTGACGTTGAAGAGCATTTAATGTTGAGAATACATCATTTAAGCTTTTTTTTGACATACGCATAGGTCCATCAGTGGATACATCCATTCCGTAAGCTGTGGTGCTTAAAGTAATATTTGTTAAAAGAAGTATGTGTAACGTATGTTTCATAAAAATAACTCCATTTATAAACCAAATTTTTGAACTAATAAGTACAAATTATAGCGATTTATAAAGCATTATGCAAAAGGGGTATGGTACTTATGAACTATAACGAATCTTATTTTTTTGTTCTTGAATGCTGGCTTCTAGTTTTTTGATGGAGTCTAAACTTGCAATTATGGCAAGCAGCTCCTTATTTCTTTGCAAATACTGAGCCAAAGTTTCGTTTTTATCCCCTTGAATACCAAAAAGAAGTAATAAAATAACGTCTTGAGGCGTTCGGTTTAAGTAGTCTTTTAAGAATAAATTGACAGCAATTTTTTCATTAATCTGTTTTTTAGGGCTGTCTGGCATCTTTAAATGTTTGGTTAAGTTTTCTATATAAAATTTATGTGAAGGGTCGCTGAGATATCTCATGCGGACAGGGCTTAGCCAATCTTCTGATAGTGGTGTTCTTAGTACACGTTCAATACCCGTATATTCATCACTAATATCATCAATCCATGATTGAGGAAGTGATGGGGCGATATAGCCTTGACTGTGACTGTTGTAGGCTTGAGAGAAGAAACAGAGTAAAAATAACAATTTGCTTTTCATTGTCAACCTCATGTAGGTAGGTTTAATAACTATCTACTTTACAGAGTAGCATAGTCAGACTATGAAAAGCGATGGTTAAGGATGTTGAAATTGCTATGGCAGGCTTATTTAAGAGAGGGGTGAGTCTAAGATTTTTGAGCAATGGGCCTAAAAAAAGGGTTTTTGCAAGCCCTTAAAATTACTTATTACAAAGTTTTACTGTGTTATATGCATTTTCAACTGTTTTATAAGCGCAAATGCCTGTTCCTACAGTTGTAACAGCTATTAATGTACCGCTTGCTTTTAGAGCTGTCATACGATTAAGAAAAGAAGAATTTTGCTTTATGAATTTAGTAGTTGTGACAAGAGATGAAAGAAGGCTTTTTTGAGCAACAATAGTACCAGCTGCCCATGCTCCTGTTATTACAACAGATTTAGCAACTTCGTCTTGTGATTGAGCTTGCGTGCAAAGTAAACTTACAGCACATAATAATCCTAATTTTTTCATAGATAACCCCACATTTTAAAATAAATAGTTTCTATTTGAAGAATAATGGTGATGAGTGGGAAGTCAAATAGTTGTGTTCGATAGGTTATTTAAAGGGATGCATTACTTCAGAACTCACAAAACTAACTGGTATTTTATAGATATGAAATTTTGTACTATCGATATTTTTATGTTCTGATACTCTTTAAATTTATTGATTATGATTGAGAATGTAATTTTGAAAGGTCTTTGAGTATGCAACCAACTAAGCTTATTTATTTAGAAGATTTTACTATTTTGCAGTCAGGCGCTACTGTTTTTGATGTTTTTCAAGAAAATGGCTGTTATGTTCTGATTTTAGATCAAACAATTTTTTATCCTCAAGGTGGCGGTCAGCCGTACGATCAAGGGTATATAGAAAATGAACAGGGAAAATTTAAGGTAGAAGAAGTTCGCTTTGTTGTAGGTTTAGTAAAACATATCGGCACATTTGAGAGTGGTGCGTTTGCTGTTAATCAGAATGTAACGTGCTCTGTTAATCCAGAAAGACGAGCATTGAATTGTCGGCTCCATTCAGCAGGCCATGTTATTGATATGGCGGTAACAGCACTTAAACTTTCTTGGGTTCCTGGTAAAGGGTATCATTTTCCTGAAGGTCCTTATGTTGAATATGCAGGAAGCTTAGAAGGTGTTGATAAAGAAAAACTGAAAGCCGATATAGAAACTGCAAGTAATGTGTTTATTGCACAAGCGATACAAACAAAATTAATTTTTATGAGCAAAGAAGAGATGAAGCATCTGTGTCATCATGTGCCTGATTATCTTCCTGAAGGCAAGCCAGTCCGCGTAGTTATGTATGGCGATTTTGGTGTGCCTTGCGGAGGAACTCATGTCAGTAATCTTCAAGATATAGGGGATATGACGGTAAGAAAAATTACACAAAAAGGCCCTAATGTTCGTGTAAGCTATGATGTGAATCGATAATAGATGCTAAAAAAGTCCCCGCAAAGGGCTTTTAATGTTTCAAAATTCAATAATTCTTTTGAGTGTTTTGATTATTATAATTTACAAAATCATTAGTTAATGATTTAGCTTTTTTTAACATTAATAACGATTGCTGAAATATTATCAGTGCTGCCAGCATCATAGGCTGCTTGTACTAATATTTGTGGAACATCTTGAATTTCAGCACCATTTTTAAGTGCATTTTCCACAATAACTACTGCTTCTTCATTTGAAAATACATCCCATACCCCATCGCATGCCAAAATTAAGAATTGATCATCGAGTGAGCGTTTATGTTTTTTTATTTCAGGATTTGGGATAACATAAGGAGAAAGTGAGTGATCTCCCAATACACGTGAAATAGCTAATTTTCCTTGAACACGTGGAACGCCATGGGTAATTACCTTGCCCCCCAATTTTTCAATCCGTTTACGTTCATCAGGACGATCAGGCTTATGATCTTTAGAAAGAGGGATAGCTTTACCTTTGCTAGAAAGTACAGCTCGCGAATCTCCAACATTAGCAATTATGATTGTATTTTCATCAATAAGAGCTGTGATAGCTGTTGTGCCTTGGTTGTAACTAGAATAAAGAGGTAAGTCTTTTAAAGTTTGATCAGCTTGAATATAGCCTTGAAATAGAGCTTTTTCTTTATTGGTATGATTTTTAATTTTTTGCAAAATAATAGTATTAAGGTTTGAGGCTATATGCTGAGATATTATATCTCCGCCATGTCCATCATAGAGTCCATAAAGACAAATATTGTGGCCGCATTGAACATTATATGCATCTTCCATAGTGGGTCGTCGTCCTTGTAACTCTCCATGTCCATAGTTTTGATTGGTATCATGGTGAAGTTTAGGCGTGGGTGTATTTGAAGTGAGTTGAGCAGGCTTTTTGCTCATTAATGGGTATAGTGGAGATAAGAAAATGAGTAGAAATAAAAATTGTTTTTTCATATCAAGGTTCCTTAAAAGATAGTAATAATCTCAGCAATTTTAATTAAGAAGAGATGAAGAAATATCCTATAATTTTTGGGGATTTGTAAGGTATAAAAGAATAGAGATTTAGGCATTATAAAAGCAACTAAGTGTAGATTTTTGCTTATTTCATTAAAAAAAATATCCAGCTGTAACCTTACAAAGTTTTGTGCATAATAATTTTGTAAAGAATTGAGCATTTGATTGTTATTGTTCTATCTGAAGTTTTTGACTTGGAGCTATAGAAATTATTTTTGATGCACCTGGAGATACTACAAATCTTTGAATTATTTCTTTGTTGTAATCCGTAATGGTGTAGGTAAGAGATGTTTCACTATCATTATAAAGAGTTTTTTTTGTTGGGATATCAGCACTCATAATTATGGTAGTAGAAAGTAGCATAAGTGTTAGTAATTTTTTCATAAAAGACCTCTCCATTAACGTTTTTTGATAAATATAACCATATACAATGGTATCATTGCAGGAAGTTTGGTCAACAGCTAGGGAGGTTATAGGGATAGGAGAGCTTAATGAAAGATGTTTTCGATTGTGAGTAGCTAATC
>CAIQNR010000025.1 GCA_903873255.1 uncultured bacterium
GAATCTGAAACACTCCCTGCAGCAAGAGATAATGTTCCATTTACTAACTCTGTGCCCTGGACCACTAGATTGCCGTCAGTTTTTAGATTACCAGCACTGCCTCTATAAAGATTGGTATCATCTTGCCAAATAAGCTTTGTGCCACCATTGTATGAACTTGGAAATTCTACTTCATTATTAAACCCATCAAGTTGCATTACTGTGTAGGAAGCAACTAATGATTTACCATCACCGGTATCATTATTCTGAAAAGAAAAGGTAAGAATTGCATCGCTGGTATCCTTTGCCATAGTCCAACTTCTTACCGCAGTACCTGCGCCTAGTGTTCCTGTATCAGACTGTAAAACAAGAGCTGAATGATTATTTCTATTTTTACACGTAACAGAAGATACAGCATCTCCAGAATTTTCTTCAGTTATTATTCCAAAACCAACACCTAAAGGACCATCAGAAGCAGTCTTATCATATATCAATGAATCATACCCATAAAAATTCGGTTGATACTTCAAACGAGGGAATGTAACGGATCCATTATTAACAAGAAGCAGATTTTGTTCACTATTACTTGCATTACCCACAGCCAGAGCAGCATTGTTATTCAAATCGTATACTGTTAATTCAACATTAGTAGCATCATTAATAGTAATTTTAGATGCATCCACTGATGTTGCATTCACCTGCAATGTAGATTGCCCACCTTGCGTAATATCAGAACTATTATTATTGATAGAGCAGTTTGAAATAATGGTTTTAGTATCAGAAGCATCATCCGCACTTCCTGCAATAATAGCTGTTGATAAAAAATTAAGATGACTACTTAAAACCTCAACTGATCCTTGATGAGTCGCTTTTACACCAACCCCTACTGGCAATCCATCAATACTTCCATGGAACAATGATGATGTCACCATTACCTTACTACCGACTCCCTCTGAAAGTATATTTACAGAATCACTCGTATTTTGTATGAAATTGGTTCCAATAATTTCTATATCAGCTGCATCAGAACATACTATCCCATAGAGGGTTGATTCTATATTACTACCAACAACTCGAACTGTTGCATCATCTCCCGCAAAAATTGCTTTATTCATCAATCTAAAAGAACAACTCATAAGAGTTATGAAAGACTCGCTTCCTGTAACAGCTATGCCTATATGAGCAGCAGATCCAAGTAAATAAGGCCCTAGAAAAACAGAATTTTTCATAAGCAAACGAGCACTGATAACATCTATACCAATACCATTTGCCATTGCTTGGAAATTACTTAAAACAACAATTGAAGATCCATCACTAGAAATTTGAATTGCCTTAAAAAATCTCGTAGCAGCAACTGATTCTATTCTTACTATTCCAACGGATGAAGATGCATACACAATCCCACTTGCTTCTGATCCATCTCCTCCAGCATCAAGCCTTAAAAAGGAAAATTCTACCATAGGAACTGTCACATAAAACAAATCATTTGAACGATCAGATGGAACAATGGTGGTCCCTTCCATCGATTCACCGACTAAACAAATCCCTTGTGCCGTAATTTCTAAAGGACTCCCAGAGTTATCTTCTACAAAAACACCTCCCCCAATTAAAATTGTTACAGGGGTTGTAAAAGAAGCTAATGTATTTGCAAGTTCAATTGCTTTTGCTACTGATGCATAAGGATTATTTAAACTGCCATCACCTACTACGTCATCACCAATTTTAGAAACATAAATAGTTCTGGTAATACGAGGATTTCCACCTATTTGATTTTTAAGAGTATACCATTCAAATAATTCTGGATCGTCAGTTGAAGTCTTTAAGATTTGATTCACAAAAGGCTGTGAGCTCGGCAATGTTAACGTATAACTAGATTCAATATATTCAGGTGCTTGAATTCCAACATAATTTGACCCTGTATCATAAAAATTAACAGCACTTTGATTTGCTAAATTTAAGCTGTCGGTCATTATGTCACCAGTCTTAAGGACATTTAATGAAGCAGCTCCATTAATATTCTTTGCTGTAACAAGTCCTTTTACCGTGAGAGCTCCATCTAAAACAGTATCCCCCAAATTTTTAAACCCATTGGTAATTATATTATTCATATATCTATACTGATCTGTTCCAAAACTACTTTTACAAGTAAGAGCTATAAGGCACACTACTATTTTTGAAATATTCATTTAAAAATCTTTCGAGATATATATTTAATTTTATAAGAATTCTGTGACATATTCACCTGAAAATCTTTTATATAAAGCAGTAGAAGAAAATCAACATTCTCCTTTACAGCCCCACCATGTACCCCATAAAAAGCCCATTAACCCTTTTTTCTTTTTTTGCTATACTAAGAGAGAATTTCTTAAAAAATCATTGTCTAAGGGAAAAATATGGGAAAAATTCTCCTCTTTTATAAATATGTTAACGTCGAGCAACCAGAAGCTACTCAAGCATGGTTCAAAGAACTCTGTGGCAATCTTGGCCTTACTGGTCGGATTATTTTAGCTCATGAGGGTATCAATGGTACTGTGGGCGGCTCGGATGAATCGGCAGCACAATTTATAGAAGCTATGAATGCTCATCCTTTATTTTTTGGCATGGACATTAAAGATGCTCCTGGTGATGAAAAATATTTCCCCCGCATGCGCATTGTCGTTAAAAATGAGATTGTTCACCTTGGCATTGACCCAAAAGAGCTTACCGTAGAAAATACAGGCACCCATTTAACTCCTGCTCAAGCTCATGAATTGCTTAATTCAAAACCAGAAAATTTAGTCATTATTGATACCCGTAATAATTACGAAGCTCGCGTTGGAACAATTCCCGGTTCCATGATCCCTGACAAACGATATTTTAGAGAATTTCCAGAATATATTGATGAACATCTTGATGAACTAAAAGACAAACAAGTTCTTATGTTCTGCTCTGGTGGTATCCGCTGCGAACGTGCTTCTGCTTATGTTAAAGAAAAAGGCGTATCGCAAGAAGTATACCAAATCGAAGGTGGCATTCACCGCTATATTGAACAATTTCCAGATGGTCACTTTAAAGGAACATATTACGTTTTTGATGGTCGCATTGGCGTTAAAGTATCTGATGATATTTTAACAAACTGTGATATCTGCTCTATTCCTTGTGACTTTTACGTAAACTGCATGAATGGCCGATGCAATAAACAATTTATTGCATGCCCTGAATGTATAGAAAAGCACCAAGAATGCTGCTCAACAACCTGCAAAGAACTTGTTGAAACTGAAGCTGTTCCTGTACGCAAAAAACCAGTTATTGCCGTTGAAGAACGTTTTAAATTACTGGAAGCTCAGCAATAATGATTATTCAAGAGCATGTTCCTTTAGCTGATAAAAATTGGTTCGAAACCGGTGGTTCTGCGCGTTATTTTTGTCAGCCAAAAAATGGCCAAGAATTTAAGCAAGCACTTGAATTTGCAACGCTACATGCTCTTTCCGTTTTTGTACTAGGATCGGGCGCAAACATTGTCATTAGTGATGATGGTTTTGATGGTCTCATTATACATCCACAATGCCTCGATCTTTTTGTACATGCTGAAAACACAGCACTGCTTACCGCAGGCGCTGGCGTCACTATGAACAATCTTATTGAATACACACTTTCTCATAATCTTACCGGCCTTGAAGTGTTTAGTAATATCCCGGGCACTGTTGGTGGATCTGTTTATATAAATTTGCATTACTTTGAATATTTTTTAAGCCACTTTCTTGTATCTGCACATGTTATCAACACAACAACATATGAAATTGAGAAAGTTGACCTTGCATGGTTTAATTTTGGCTACGATCAATCAACGCTCATGAACAAACAGTATTATTTGGTTGATGCAACTTTTAAACTTTCACCATCAACTGATACTGAAGTTGCCTATGCACGCGGACGTAGATTTGAAATTATCCGTCACCGCGTATCCCGTTACCCTAAAGCAAAAACATGCGGAAGTTTTTTTAGAAATTTTCATGATGATGAAGTGACATTATTATGGGAAGGTAAGAAAATGAAGTTTGTTGCATTTTATCTTGATAAAATTGGGGTTAAAGGCACTGAGCATGTCGGCGGCGCTTGGGTGTCATCGCAACATGCCAATATGCTGGTCAATAAAGAAAATGCAACCTCGCACGATATTATAACGCTTGCACGTCGACTCCAAGAAAAAGTTCAAAAAGAGTTTGGCATTGTACCGCAACCAGAATGTATCTTTTTGGGATTTAAAGAGTATCCGCTGTTATAAACAAAATTATTGCCGAGCAGGCAAACCAGTAACCTTAAAAATCAATCTCTTTTCACCACGTATTAAATCTGTTTCCATGGTTGGATGTGATACAATAAAACCCTTTTCTTTAATTATTTTTTGCAAACAAAACATAACTACCCCCATATAATTTTCTCGTTCTTCAGAAATTTGATAAGGACAATAATTTAAACGAATATCTGATCGTATAATGTTAAAAACAACACCCCATGAATAAGGAATATTCATATTTTCAATTTTTTCTCTAAAGAAAGGGGCTAGCTCTATGAGTTGATCATCAATAAGAGTTCCAAAATATATCGCATTTTTAGCCACTTCAGGATGATTACGGAATTTTTTTAGCTGATGGTACTCTGATACATCAATATCACTTTGTAGCATTCTTCCATATATTGATATACCCATACCTGGCTCCATTGCCTGAACTAACCCACTTATAAAACAAAGCGCTAATATTAATTTTTTCACAGTAAACCCTCTATGAATTAGTGATGTAGTAACGATTTTTACAAAAACAGGATCTTAAAATATACTGCGTATGATACCGTAAATATTTTAAATTACTAAAAAATAGGTGCCTTATGTTTAATGAGCTACTTTTTATAGCAGAGAGCTTTGTTGTCTCTTTATTTGCATTAGGGTCACTCTTTTTTGGCAGTGCAGGTCTTTTTTCTTTTGTCTCCTTGTGCTGGGTAATTGGGAATGTATTTGTGCTTAAAGAAGCAACTTTTTTAGGCCTTTCTATTATTACCTCAGATGTTTTCGCCGTTGGTTGCGACCTTGGCATCACCTTACTGCGTGAATACTATGGACAAAAGGAAGCAAAACGAGCAATTGCCTTGGGCATGTTTAGCGCAGTATTTTTTTTAGTTGTTTCGCAATTTTTACTCTGGTATATCCCTAGCAATCATGATGCTTTTCACTTACACTTTTTTGCTCTATTCAGCGGCATGCCACGCATTATTCTGTCATCTTTGGGAGTAGCATTTTTAAGCAAATCACTTAATTTATTTTTATTTAATTTTTTCACACTTATTTGGGGAGATAGAAATTTTCAGCTTAAAACAACACTCTCCTTATGCATCTCGCAATTTTTTGATACAACATTTTTTAGCTTTTTAGCACTGTATGGAACTGTTGCATCTGTATGGACCATTATTGGCTTTAGTTATGCAGTAAAATGTCTTGCTATCTTTATTTGTGTGCCATTTGTGATTACACTACATACTTTCATTCGTAAACGTCGGGGGATCTAAAGGCCATGTCATATTTTTCTTTTGAAATTGTTCATACATCTAAAAAATCACGTGCTCGTGTTGGTAGAATCCATACACCCCATGGCATTATAGAAACTCCAAATTTTGTTCCCGTTGGCACCAATGGCGCGCTTAAAGCAATCGATAGCGTGCTTGTTGACAAGCTTGATGTGCAATTAATGTTCTGCAATACCTACCATCTTATGCTCCAACCAGGACCAGATTTAATTCAATCAGCAGGCGGCTTGCATACCTTTATCAATAGAAAAAAGCCTATTATTACCGATTCCGGTGGATTCCAAGTATTTAGCTTAATGTATGGCGGCATTACTGCAGAGCTTAAAAGTAGCGGCGCAAAAAAAGAAAATAATTCCGTTCTTAAAATTAATGAGGATGGTGTACTTTTTAGATCCTACCGTGATGGCAGCGAGATTCTTTTAACCCCAGAATCATCAGTTCAAGCTCAAAAAAAATTCGGTTCTGATATCATCATTCCGCTTGATGAACTTCCTCCTTTTAATATGAACCCCCGTAAACTTCTTAATTCTTTTGAACGCACTCACCGCTGGGAAAAACGTTCACTTGAAGAACATCTTAAAACCCCAAATAATCAAGCAATGTATGCAGTAATTCATGGGGGCATTGACCCTGAACTACGTAAAAAAAGTGCTGAAATTGCAAATAATCAAGCATTTGATGGCCATGCAATTGGTGGTTCTATGGGAGAAAATCATGAACAAATGTTCACCATGCTTGATGGTCTGCTTCCTCATCTTGCTTATGAACGGCCAATCCATCTTTTAGGGATCGGGGATCTAAAAGCAATCATGCCTTTTGTTCTTAAAGGTATTGATACCATGGACTCTTCCTATCCAACTAAATGCGCACGCCATGGCGTTTTATTTACTACCCAAGGAACAGTTAAGCTCATGAACAGTAAATATCGTGATCTCCATGAGCCAATTGATAAAAACTGTCCATGCCATACTTGTACCAATTATACCGTTTCCTATCTTCGTCATCTTTTTAAAGCACATGAACTCAGCGCCTATACACTTGCCAGCATTCATAATATTCATTTTATGATTAATTACATGGCAGAAATAAGGTCAAAAATCATGAATGATGAGATTTAAAAAAATTTTCTCACTCAAACTCTTGTAAAAAGCCTAACGCAGCATATATCCTTTAAATAAAGACGGCGATTGGAGGATAGAATGAAACGATTGGGATACATACTCATGCTTTACATGCTTGGAAATAGCATTCCAGCTTATGGAAAAAACACAAAAACTATTCAACCAATAGTTTTTGTTGTAGAACCAGGGCAAACAATTAATTTTGATCTTGATTCTACAAGTCCCAATAACATTGCCATGCATGATCAACACGAATGGCGCTATGTACATAAATTTTTATGCAAACAGCATGAAGATGATGCTACAAAATGCTCTTGTTCTTTAACCATCAAACATGAAGATCATGAGCCAACAATGTTTAGTCTTTTTGAAAATAATGAAGAATCACAGCCAGAAATAAAGGCATATGTGAATGTTGTAAAAATAGAAGATGAAAATAGTTAGCTACGAGTAAAAAAAAAGGAGAATGATGATGAAGAAAAATATACTATTAGTTGCCCTGACTACCGTGTTCGTGTCTACACAACTTAATGCTGCCGGTGCAATTTATTTTGCAATGAAAGGGCCAAGCATCCCTAAGGTTATGAAAGAAGGCCAAGTTTTTGAAAAGGTAGATAAACTAGACAGATCTATAGTGTCAGACAATAATTCTGTTGTTTCAATTATAATTGAGCCTAAAGACTTCTCTGTCCGTGCACATAAACCCGGAAAAGCAAATCTTATCGTAACAAAAAAGAATAAGATTAAAGTACATGCCACGGTTATAGTTGCTTATAATGACCTCAACGAAATACCACAATTTGCTCAAGTAAAAACAAAAATATTTTTAGTTGCTGGTGATCGAAAAAATGAAAATCTTCTTACCTGTTCAGACAAATCGATTCGTATTGTTAGACAGAAAATAGGTAATGAATATTTCTACGAAATTCAGTTTAAAAAGACTGGAACAGCAGAGCTTAAGCAAAATGGTCATGTGAGAAAAATTCATATTGGTGAAAAAGCTTTGGATAAAAATGTTGTGAAAACAGTAAAAAAACATATTCACAAAAAAAAATCACAGCAATAAAAAAAGCAAAATAGGGAAATTAACATGATTACTATTAAAAAAAATCAAATATTGGGCGTGTTATTACTAACACACGCCCTATCTAATGCTGCAAACCAATCTACATCAGGAATAATAACTAATACTACAACTACACCAAGCACCCCTACTAATGGATTAATCACGGTAAATCCAACACCTGTTGTAAATTCAGTAGTACCAACCACAAATATACCTCCCATTATGGCGACACCTACTACTATGACAATGCCAGTCATAATTAGCCCAAATTCTACCCCAGCAGTCACTCCGCCTAATCCGATGGTTACTACACCAACAATAATAACAAATCCAGCTCCAGTGACACCAACCATAGTTACACCAAGCCCTACACCAGTAATAGCAGCTCCAGCAGTCACTCCACCTAGTCCAATGGTTATAACTCCAACAATAGTAACAAATCCAACTCCAGAGACACCAACCCCTACACCAGTAATAACAACTCCAACAGTAGTAAACCCACCAATGGCTATACCTTCAAGTAACACTTCAACTTCTAATGTGCTTAATGCGGATCTAAAATCTAAAGAGATCAACAATAATGCACCAGTTTTTACAATAAAAGTTGGTGAATCTTACACCTTTAATGGTCCTGCTGGTACAGAAATATTTCCTAAACAATCTGATTTAGATAGAAAAAAGAAAAAGGATAAACTCGATTCAACTGCTATTTTAGTAGAAATTTCAAACAATAGGACAACACTTACAGCAACCGGTGTAAGAGAATCAACTCCTATGGAAGAGCCATACCCAATCTTGATCAAAAAAGAAATTCATGGAAATGATAAAAAACACGAAGACTTTATAACAATTGCTCGCGTAAGAGTTGTAAAAGCATCATAAAACACGCAATCATTCATTTACAAAGAATCAAAGGACCCGTAGTATAACAGCTATAGGTCCTTTTTTTTAGGGTAAAATTAGTTATGAAAACGATATGTTCTGTTCAAAATGAATCAATTAAAAAAATTGCAACACTTCAAACGTCCAAAGGGCGCCTTTTACACAACCAGTTCATTGCAGAAGGGTTAAGAACTCTTGAGCGCTTTGCAGCCGCAGGTAAAACTCCCCTTGATCTTTATGTACTTGAAACACTTTTTACCGATGCACGTATACTGTTTGGCAATAGTGATCCTATTATTGTCCCTGACCATGTTATGAAGCGCATCAGCCCTTCAGTAACTCCTCCTGGCATTTTAGGCATTTTTGACCTTGATGATTTTTCTAGCGACATTACAACACTTTCTGCTGACAACGCAGGGCTTGTACTTGCTAATGTTACTGACCCGGGCAATATGGGAACGCTTATTAGATCAGCTACAGCATGCGGCTATAAAACTGTTATTGTAGTTGAAGGTGTTGATCCTTTTTCCCCTAAAGTAATTCAAGCAAGCGCAGGGGCAATCGCTCATGTTGCACTTATAGAATGTTCTTGGGGCGAGCTTATAAAAGCAAATAATCGCCCTGCTTTATGTGCTATGACAGTTGATGGTTCAAAAACTATTAATGATCTTACCTCCTGCCAAGTTCTGCTTGTTATTGGCAACGAAGCGCATGGACTTCCTACAGAGTGGGTTGCTCAATGTGAATCAACCATTACACTTCCTATGGATGGATCTACCGAAAGTTTTAATGCGGCTGTTGCTGGATCTATTGCACTTTATTTACTGAAAAATAATATTAAGTAATTATATTCTTTATGTCTCGATACATTTACCTAACGATAAACACTCGACACGAGCGGCGTAACTTTGGCCACAATCACTACAGCCCGCTCAGCTCGAGTGATTTGAGCAACCAGTCTTACTTTGCTAAAGCTATGAAGAACTAGCGAAAATAGTATCGAGAGGTAAAATAAACTTTTTAGAGGAACTCTTACATGTCTAAACCAAAAAAACTTTCGCTTATCGAAGCAATCTTTATCAACACCAACATTATGCTCGGCACAGGAACCTTTGTTAATACAGCAATGCTCGCTCAGACAGTGGGCGCTTTAGGCGGATTTTTATATCTTGGCGCAGGCTTTTTGATGCTTCCTCTTTCATTTTGTTTTGCACGTCTTGCAAATATTTGTCCTGGCGGAACATTTTATGCATTTGGATCTTCACTCGGTAGATATTGGGGATTTATTAGCACTTGGAGCTATTTTTTTGGAAAACTTGCATCTGCTTCTTTAAGTATCCATGTCTTTATTACCTTTTTGCAACGAACGATTCCTGCACTGCAAATATTCCCTGTAATTGGGCTTGATTGCGCACTGATAAGCTTATTTATCAGCCTTAATTTACTCGATGTAAAAACAGGAGGGAAAATACAATACCTTTTCCTTTCAACCAAAATACTTCCAATTTTATTTGTTATTTTTTCTGGGCTTCATTATACCAACATTATCAATATTCAAGCGCCCCATTTACTCTGGGATGGCATTCCTGTAGCACTTCCCCTTATGTTATTTTGCTTTTTAGGTTTTGAATCTTCATGCTCACTGAGCCGCGTAGTTGAACAACCAGAAAAGAATATCCCTCGCGCCATTATGATCTCATTTTGTCTTGTACTTTCCTTTATTTTCTTATACCAAACAATCTTTTATTTAAGCATGGGAAGCGCGCTTGCAGGAGCAAAAAGCTATGTAGATATTTTTCCACTACTACTTTCTAAAGTGCTACCAAACAGCGCTGAGCTCCTTGCACCTTTATTTTCTACCACCATCGGTATTGCTGCATTAGGTGGTGCATATGGAATTTTATATAGTAATCCTTGGAACTTATATACGCTCGCTGAACAAAAAGCGATTCCAAAAGCTGCATGGTTTACACAGCTTAATCGCCATTCAATTCCTTATATCTGCGTCATTACCGAAGGTATTTTGTGCTGCGCTTATATTCTGTGGCTTAAAGGTGCGCAAGTTCCGCTCCAATACACTGCAACACTTTCTTGCATTGTCACATATACCATCAGCGTTCTTGGCCTAATGAAAATTCAACCATCAATTTTAAGCTTCTTAGGACTTATTACTTGTATGACTGCATTGTTCTTTTCCATCAGAGGGTTTCTATATACCAGTACCTTACCATTACTTGTTTTAGGACTTATTCTGCTCTTTGGAACAATCAATTATTTTATTATTCGCTCAACGCAACTTAATAGTCATAAGAGCAATTAAACTAAGCACCAGAGAAATAATAGAAAAACGGGTCGTAATTTTTGACTCTTGCCATCCAACAAGCTCAAAATGATGATGTATCGGTGCCATTCTAAACATACGACGCCCAAGATATCTGAGAGAAAGCACTTGCCCAATAACTGACAATGTTTCGATTACAAATAAACCTCCGATAAGCGGAAGTAACAATTCTTGCTTGCTCATTAACGCCATAAGCCCAAGCACTGCTCCAAGTCCCAGCGAGCCTACATCACCCATAATAATTTGTGCCGGATAGGTGTTATACCATAAAAAGCCCAAGGATGCCCCTACAAGCGCGGAACCTATAATACTCAGCTCTGAGCTACCTGCAAAAGGAATATGAAGGTATTCGGCCAATTTTTGATGTCCTGCGAGGTATGTAATCACTGAGAATGTCCCAAAGCTTACGATCAAAGAACCAATTGCAAGCCCATCAAGCCCATCCGTTAAATTTACGGCATTACTGGTACCCACTAAAATAAAACCTGCCCATACAAAAAAGAGTAAGCCTAAGTTTGGTACATACTGCTTAAAAAAGGGAATGCAAAGCTCTGTCGACACACCACCAGAATACCACCACAAACCAAGCGTTATGGCCGAGGCAGTAAGCTGTAGAATAAATTTAGTTTTAGAATCAATCCCTTTTCGGCTTTTAATCTTAGTGACATCATCAAGCAGCCCTATACTCGCAAATGAAATCAGACAAAATAAGACTATCCACACTTGAGGATTTAAAAGGTTTGTCCATAAAAGGACAGAGGCAACCACAGTTGTTATGATAAAAATACCACCCATTGTTGGCATTTCATTGGTAGGTTGCTGAGATTTGGGCGTATATGCCCGCGCTTTTGATCTAAAAAATTTGCCCGAAAGTGCTATAAACCATGGGCCCAACCAGAGCGATAAGCTTAATGAGGTTAAGAGCGCAGCCATCCCCCGAAAGCTTACATAATGAACAACATTAAAAATAGGGGAAAAATGGCGCATCCATAAAGCGACATGGTATATCATAAGCTTAAAAACCTTTTATTTAACGAGAAAATTATAACCTTAGATCTTAAACGTATCGTTATTGCAAACTGAAATCAAGCCTTTTTTAAGCTGGCCCAAACCACCCCCTTTGACGACTCCATCAATGTTTTGTATGATAGTACTTACCTGACAGAGCGACCTAGATACGAAATATAAGATTATGTAGAAAGGAAATACTATGAAATATAATCTTGCACCAAGTAAAAAAGTGATGTTCTTAATGGCAGCAATTCTTGTGTATAATGCACAAGCAAAAATAGAAGTAGAAGCACAAAATAAAAGTGCAGTAGTAGAAAGCGATCAAGACATTGTAAGCCAAGAGCTTACAGCAAAAGTTGTTACGGTTACGCAAGACCGCGTAACTCACGAACAAGAAAAGACAACTGATACCATGGTAATAACCGTGACTTCTGATCATGTAACGATCAGAGAAACAGAAACAGTTGAACCTTTTATAGCTCACCCAACAAGCATTGATCAACTCGCAAATATGATTAATGACGATGAAATCACAACTTTTGATCAACTGATAGAAGCTTGCAAGCATTTTCCCGAGCTGCAAGACACTGCCTACCGTTTTTTACAAGAAAAGATTACTGACACTTCAACTGCTCTTATGAAGTTTGGAACAGTCAAAAATCCAGTTGCAAAGAAATATATTATTTCTTTGGTTACTAAGGTAAAAAACAAAGAAAAGCTTTGGATTTTATTTAGAAATTAAAAAACTCATTATGAGTATTAGAAAGACTAAGGGGCGGTATATACGCCCCTTTATTTTTTAACTTTTGTAAATCCCTAAGGCGCGAATTTCGTCGTCAGTACAGTTCCTCAAATAATTTTCAATATCATCAGCAATATTTTGTTTATGCCATTCATAAGAAAATTCTATGGGCACTTCCTTAGCCTTTTGACTATCAACCTGTCTATCACTTTCTGAATAAGCAGTTACTGGCTGACCGGTTTCTGAATAGGTAACAGAATCGCTACTTGTTTGATTAATTAGATTTTTAGAATCCGCTTTTGCTTTTATACGCCCTTTAATCCAATTTTTAGGACGAGAATAAAGATTTTCTTTAAAACTTTTTACAGCCATTTTAACAGTAGAATCTTTTGTACGACCTTCTATTCCTGAAGATGAAATTACTTTAGCAGACTCACCAGGCTTTAATAACAACGGACGATCATAATCATCTGAATAATTTTCCATAAGCATTCGATTAGTGTCCTCCCTATTAGCCCTATCATCTGATGTCTCCAAATTTTTTCTTATGGTATCAATGCTAAAACGCGTTTTCAAACTACTTCCCGCATTTTTTACTTTTTGCCATCGAGTTGATTTTGCCTGAGTTTGAGGTTTAACTGACCCCTGCACACCACACACCAGTAAACTTGTCAGCACTACTAATAGTTTTTTCATCTCATCCCTTTTTTTAAAAACTAAACTTAATTCAAAGCATACTTTACATGGGGGGCGTTTCAATAATTATTTCATATTGAGATTATTTAAACAGACTTAGTGCCTTTTTTTTAATTTTTTGTATCCTTTAAATACAAACATGCCAGCATGGCACTTTAAATAAGATTATAAAGGTTAATCAGTATGAAAAAACGTTTACCAATAAGCATTAGTGAATTTAGAGAGATTAGAGAAGGCAACTATATTTACGTTGATAAAACAAAAATTTTATATGAGCTTACTCAAGGTAAGCAATACTTTTTATCTCGTCCCCGCCGCTTTGGAAAAACACTCTTAATCTCTACCCTTGAGCAGCTTTTTTTAGGAAATAAAGAACTTTTTCAAGATACCTGGATTGCAACATCAGATTATCAGTGGCAACACTATCCTGTCATTCGCCTCAACTTTTCTGGCATGAGTCACGATTCTGGTAAAAACTTTGAACATGATCTTCTCGGCAAGCTTATGAGAATAGGTGATGACCACAACATTAATCTTTCTGAACAACAAACTATTTCAGGAAGATTAACTGCTCTCATGGAGCAACTTTCTAAAGTAAATCCCGTTGTAATTCTTATTGATGAATATGATCATCCTCTTATTTCTAATGTTGCCGAAAAAGAACTTCCTATTGCACAAGAAATTCAACGCGTTATGCAAAGTTTTTTTGCAACAGTTAAGGCTACCGAACCGTACATGCGTTTTTGTTTTTTAACTGGCGTCAGCAGATTTTCTAAAACATCTATTTTTTCTGGCCTCAATAATTTGCGAGATATCACCTTTAATCCACTAGCAGCTGATTTACTTGGCTACACACAACAAGAACTTGAACATTATTTTAATGACTATGTCATCGATTTAGCACAGGATGAATCGGCATCTGTTGCTGATACCTATGCAAAACTCAAAACCTGGTATAACGGCTACCGGTTCTCAGATAAAACCATAAAAGTATACAATCCCTTTTCTATTATTAATGTGCTGGGCGATAAAAAATTTATCGATTATTGGTTTGGTAGTGGCACACCAGGATTTTTAATTAAATTGCTTCCAAACTATGGTCAAGAGCTCGAAAACCTTGCTACCACAACATTTGATGCCAACACACTTCGCTCATCATTTGAAGTTGGTAAACTCCGCCTTGACCTTCTCCTCTATCAAACAGGATATGTAACTATTTCAAATTATGATGATGACGTTTATTCTTTAGATTTTCCAAACCAAGAAGTGCGCACTGCCTTTAATCTGCATCTTTTAAGTTATTTGGCAGATAAAGATATCGTTGCAATTGGACAAATAGCGCGGCAGATAAAAAAAGCCTTAAAAATATGCGATCTACAAAAAGTTTTTGAACACCTCCAATCCCTTTTTGCTAATCTACCCTACCAACTACACAACAAACGTGAATCGTACTACCACAGCATGATTCACACATTCTTTTATACGCTCAACCTTAGCGTAACTTCAGAACATTCAACCAGCAGAGGCCGCTCTGATTTGGTGCTCGAAACGGCAAAATATATCTATATTTTTGAAGTTAAGCTGGATACATCCCCACAAGATGCGCTTGATCAAATAGAAACACAAAAATATTATGAACCCTTCTTGCAACTGAACAAAAAGATTGTTTTGGTTGGCATCAACTTCAGCTATTCAGATAAGCGACTCGAAATTGAATACAAAAGTATGTAAATAAATAAAGGGGCGATATACGCCCCTTTATTTTTATGCTTTCTTAAGCAATCTCCAGCTCTTTAACTTGAGCGTCAGTCAAGTCCTTACGATAATTTTCAATATCATCAGCCATTTTTTGTTTATACCATCGAAGAGAAAATTTTTGTTCTTCACTAAGTGAATCTTTTGCTTCTTTTTCCTTCAATATTCTTATTTGCTTCTGACTCTCTTTTATTTGATTAAAACCAAATTCAATAGCCTTTTGACTATCAACCTGTCTATCACTTTCTGAATAAGCAGTTACTGGCTTACCGGTTTCTTGATATTTGGCAGAAAGAGCATTGTTCTTAGAATTCAACGAAGAATTAGATCCTTCAGGCAAAATTTCATCACTATTAAATCGCTTTTCACTAAAATTAGATAAATTTTGCTTTGCTTTTATACGCCCTTCAATCCAATTTTTAGGACGAGTATAAAGATTTTCTTTAAAACTTTTTACAGCCATTTTAGCAGTAGATACAGGCTTATCTAGGTATGTTATATTACCCATTTTTTGACCTGGCTTTAATCGTGGATTATTATCGCGGATAAAATTTGAATCCTCCCTTGAACGCCTATCAGATGATGTCTCCAAATTTCTTCTTATGGTATCCATGCTAAAACGCGTTTTTAAACTACTTCCCGCATTTTTTACTTTTTGCCATCGAGTTGATTTTTCCTGAGGTTGAAGTTCAACCCGATGCTCCATTCCCTGCACACCACACACCAGCAAACTTGTCAGCACTACTAATCGTTTTTTCATCTCATCCCCTTTTTTAAAAACTAAACTTAATTCAAAGCATACTTTACATGGGGGGGGTGTTTCAATAATTATTTCATATTGAGATTATTACTATTTAATATGCGCATATCAAATAGTGCCATAACTGCTGATTGCTCGTTTTTACCCTTACTATATACTAAAAGGATCACAATACTGGGTGGAATACAGCACATAAATCAGGTTTTTTAAGGGTATTTAAGCACATGAAACAACAATTTTCTTATGACGTTATTGTAGTTGGCGCAGGCCATGCAGGAGTTGAAGCAGCCTATGCAGCGGCACGCCGTGGTTCTAAAACTGCACTTATTACCCTAACCAAAGATAAAATTGGCTATATGCCCTGCAACCCGGCAGTGGGCGGTATTGGCAAAGGACATATTGTTTTTGAAATTAGTGCCCTTGGAGGTTTGATGCCAAAACTCTGTACCCGAACCTACCTGCAAGTTCGCATGCTCAATACCAGTAAAGGACCGGCAGTCCATGGCCTACGCCTCCAAATAGATAAAAATGCTTACAGCAAAGCAGCACAAGAAGAACTTGCTGTAACAGAAAATCTAACGATTATCGAAGGCATGGTTAATGATGTTATCACCAATGAAGCGCAATCTGTTACGGGCATTACACTTGCCGATGGCACCATCATCAGCGCTCCCTGCGTTGTTCTTACCACTGGCACTTTTTTAAATGGGCTTGTTCATATTGGACTCCATAACTATGCATCAGGACGAGAAGATGAAGAACCAGCGGTTAACCTTTCCACATCCCTGCGCACCTTAGGCCTTACCTTGGGAAGACTAAAAACAGGAACTCCTCCGCGACTACTGAGTTCAAGCATCGATTTTAGTCGTCTAGAAAAACAGCAATCGGATAACCTTGACCATTTATTTGAATTTTATCCACATAACACAACCACCAAACGGGATTGTTACATCACTCACACTAATGAAAAAGTTCACCAAATTATTAAAGATAATGCACATCTTTCTCCTATACTGCGCAAAGAGATAACGGGAACTGGACCACGTTATTGCCCTTCTATCGAAGATAAAATTACACGATTCCCTCATAAAAATGCGCATCAAATTTTTGTGGAACCAGAAAGCCTTTCAACTGAATGGATCTATCCAAACGGCCTTTCTACATCACTGCCGCTTGAAGTACAAAAACAGTACATCAATGCAATTAAGGGCTTTGAAGAAGCAATTATTGTACGAGCAGGATACGCCATTGAGTATGATATGGTTATGCCCGACCAACTGTATCCAACACTTGAAACTAAAAAAATTCATGGTCTCTTTTTAGCAGGCCAAATTAATGGCACAACAGGGTACGAAGAAGCTGCAGGGCAAGGTATTATTGCGGGGATTAACGCATCACTTAAAGCAGAAAATAAACCACCTTTTGTATTAGACCGTAACGAAAGTTATATCGGCATTATGATTGATGATTTAACCACCATGAGCATTGATGAACCGTACCGCATGTTTACATCCCGTGCTGAACGAAGACTTATTTTGCGTCAAGATAATTCATTCTTGCGCCTTACCGAAAAAGCTCATGCTATCGGCCTGATTGATGCACAAATGTATAAAGATTTTTCAGAAGAAAAAGATATTATTTATTCAACCATACAAGATTTACGCGCTGGCAATAATAACACCGATCTTTTACGCCTATTTGGTGACAATGCTGGTGCTTGCAAAGCAGTAACCGAAACAACAGGTAAAGTTTTAGGCGGCCGTGCATGTCAAACTATTCAAGCAGAGATAAAATACGCTCCTTACATTGAACGGGAAGAGCTCGAATCTACACGACTTAAAAAACATCAAACTATGAAGTTCCCAGAAGAATTTGAATTTATGGGGATGGAAGGTCTTTCAACCGAGCTTCAACAAAAATTAACACGCATTAAACCTGCAACACTTGCTCAAGCAGCGCTTATTCCTGGCATGACGCCCGCTGCACTCTCTTTATTAATGCTAAAAATAAATATGTTTCATAGAAAAAAATCGCATGTATCTGAAACGGAGAATTGCTGATGTACCCCATACTGCTGCATATTTGGGGACCCTTTGCTGTGCATAGTTATGGCACCATGATTGCACTAGGAGCATTACTTTCTTTGCATCTTGGCATGCGTGACAAAAAATTAATGGGCCTTACTACGTATAACCAACTGATCAATCTGGTAACTGTTATGATTGTTTCGGGCGTGATTGGCGGCCGGCTTCTTTTTATTATAGAAAATTGGCACAATCTCCATTCTTTTTATGACATGATCAACATTACCGATGCAGGATTTTCTTTACTAGGAACTGTAACTGTCAGCTCATTTGCAGTAATTGCCTATTTAAAAATTCATAAATTAAATATTCTTTCTATTGCAGATCGCATTGGCATCTATATACCACTTCTTTATAGTATCTCACGCATTGGTTGTTTTTTGGCAGGCTGTTGCTATGGTATTCCCACAACATCCGCATGCACTCCATGGGCAATTACCTACACAAACACCGACGTATTTGCACCCTGCTTTGAGCCGCTTCATCCAACACAACTGTACAGTTCGCTCAATGCATTAGTTATATTTTTATTTATGTACTTTGCTCAAGAAAAATTATGTAAAAAAAGAGGGCAACTGATCGGTTGTTTTTTCTTTTTGATAGGTCTTGAACGCTTTTCTGTCGATTTTTTTCGTGCAAATCGCATCATGATTTCTATAATACTTTCGACATCTCAAATGATTGCGTTAGTATGTATAGGTGTTGGTGTAGCGCTTTTTGGAATAGCTACCTACACAACATGGTTTACTAACAGTGCAGAGAAATAACGATGAATGTTTTTAACGTCATAAAAACTAAAATACAAATTTTAGATCTTATCGGTCAGCATGTACTACTGAGAAAAGTGGGTAACTACTGGAAAGGCTCATGCCCATTTCATAGCGAAAAAACAGCATCATTTACCGTGAGCCCGCACCGAGAAATTTTTTATTGTTTTGGCTGCCAAGAAACAGGCGATGTTATTTCTTTTGTAAGTAAAATAGAAAATTGCACACAAATTGAAGCGGCAAAACTACTAGCAGAACGGTATGCCATTGAACTACCGGATAATTTTTCTTCTGAAACAACAGAAAGCTTTGATGAGAAAAAAAGATACTTTTCTCTGTGCTCCTTGGTTGCAAACTGGTGTCACGATCGCCTAATGGAAAATCCACAAATAATGGACTACGTACTTAAGCGTGGCATTAATCATGATGAAATTAATCTTTTTAAAATTGGTTTTTTTCCCCATGGTCAACAACATACAAAGCACCTACTCCAAGCACTGCGTGAAGAAAACTTCCTTCTTAAAGACTTGATCGACGCTGGTATTGCAGGCGAGGGAAAAACGGTCTACTCGTCATTTGAGCAACGGATTATCTTTCCTATAAAAGACCATATGGGCCGTTACTGCGGATTTGGCGGACGAGTTTTTAAACCTGGCGATGACCGCTCTAAATATTACAACTCTCCAGAAAATACTAATTTTCAAAAAGGATCTTTACTCTTTGGGCTTGATCTTGCAAAAAAAGAAATCCAAGCAAAAGGAACCGTTTTTTTGGTGGAAGGATATACTGACTGCATTGCGATGCACCAATATGGTTACAAAAATACCGTAGCAACTCTAGGCACTGCTTGCACCCTTGAACATTTAAAAACAATATCGCACCACGCCCACACCGTGTTAATTTTGTATGACGGAGATGCTGCAGGCCATAAAGCAATGCTTCGCCTTGTTGAACTGTGTTGGCAAGTGAACCTTGAGCTCAAAGTGATTGTACTTCCTACAGGATTTGACCCTGCTTCATTTTTAACCAATAAACAAAATCTCCAACCGCTAATTGAACAAGCTCAAGAAATCTTTGATTTCTTTTTACACGACCTTGGAAAAGACTTTGGAACCGCGCCTTTACAGCAAAAATTAACGGTTGCCCGCAACTTTTTGGATATCATTAAAAAACTAGATGATTCTCTTAAGCAGGACATTCTTCTGCAGAAGGCAGCTGAAACTTTTGGGCTCCCTTTGGCATCCCTTCAGCAAGAACTAAGAAAAAATGGTAGACAAGCTGCAGCCCCAAATAAGCCTAATGATCAAGCCATTCAAAAATATGAAATATCGACCTTAGAAAAAAAATTTATCTGTGCTATAGTATCTGATACGCAATTGCTAGAAAAAAGTTCAGTAATGAGACTTTTGAATTACTTACCAGATGAGCTCAAGGGGTTGATGGGAAAATTGGTTGACGCTCAACGCGCAACAGAATCGGAAACCTATGCAACATTTTTTGGGACTCTTGAGGAGCATGAGAAAAGCTTGGTAAATCAAATGTTAGTGACTGAACCTGATGGGCAAGAGGATTTTGAAAACATAGAAATGTTGCTAGAAAAAAAGTACTGGAAAATGATAGTTAATGACACAAAAACACAGCTCGAAAACGCGCAATTGCATAATAACAACGAAGCTGTGCAAACAATTATCAGCTCATTTCTGGATCTTAAGAAAAAATTGTTACATAAGGGGCTTATCTAATGGTTATTAAAAGCATACTTACTAAAATCATAGGCAACTTCAAAAAGAATACTCCAAAAAAAGTAAGCACTAAGGCTGTCAAAAAGAACACTAAAAAAAGTACAAAGAACAGCCCCAAAAAAAATGTACAAAAAAGTAAAAAAGTTGTGATGAAGAACGTTAAAAAAACAGCTAAAAAAACAAAATCTGCTGGCATGCCAACAAAAAAAACTTCATTAAAAACAAAAACCGTTGCAAAAGTTGCTGCTAAAAAAATGGCATCTCCTAAAAAAGCGATCATTAAAAAAACAGCTCCTGTAAAAATAGTTGCGCCAAAAAAAGTTGTAGCTAAAGCAATTATTAAAACAGCTAAAATTGCACCAGCTGCAGTAAAAAAAGCAGTTGTTACGCCAAAAGCGATTGTAAAAGAATCTGTAATTAAAAAAGCTCCTTTACAAGCGCAACCAACCAGCGCAGCAATAACAAAAACAACAAAAGCTGCTATTAAAAAAACAAATGCTGGAAAACCAAAAATTCATAATGCAACTCCACCAACAAAAAAAGAACTTGATTTTAAAAAAGACCTGATGGATACCTTGCTCGAAAAAGGTAAGGATACAGGGATTTTAACCTATGAAGAAATAATGATTCTTCATGACAAAGCTCATTTAACAGAAAAAGAAGCTAATGATTTTATGAAGCTTGTCGAAAAAGAGCACATAGAATTGATCATGGAAGAAGAGTTGCATGTACAAGATGGATCGCTTGATGACCACGACAAAGATGAGCTCGGCTCTCATGCAGAATTAAAAGACAAATTTACCTCAAGCTTGTCTGCAGATGAAGATGTTGCAGATGAGGAAGATGCTGATACAGAAGATGAAGAAGAAGAAGTTGTCGAACGGGCAGAAACATCACATATTGCTGATGGTGTAAAATGTTACTTACGTGATATTGGAAAAATCCCTCTTCTTAATAAAACAACTGAAAAAGTTATTTCTGACAAAATTGCAACAAGCAAACGCTCTTGCATCGAAGCTATTTCTCACTTTCCTTTTGTACATAAAGAATTTTTGTCTATTGGGGAAAAGCTTCATAAGAATCCAATGATTCTTAAAGACGTTATTCAATTTGCTGAATATGATGATGAAAACTTACCTAAAATTGGCGAAGAACGTGATGCTTTCTTAAAGACGATTACGACGCTTGAAGATCTTATCAAAAATGAAGAGCGTATTTATGCTTCTTACCGCAACCAATTGACCTCTCAAGAAAAAAAACAAGAGATGCTCAAGAAGGTAAAAGAAAATAAACAAGCTATCAGCACCACCGTACAATCAATACGAATTGCAAATAAATTTATTCGTAAAATTGGCAAAAAAATTGAAAAACTTTTACTCAAAATCCAAGAAAAACAACAAATCATTCGTGACGGTCAAAAGACAATCGACTTTATCAAAAAAGGTAAAGAGATCTCTGCTGACAATAAAATGATCTTGGAAGAAACTGAAGTAGAAGTAAGAATGGCTACCAAGTCGATTAAAAAGACTGAAGGTGAAGCCGGACTTCCACTTGATACTATTACCAAATATTATCGCCAACTTATTAAAAGCCAAAAAGATGATAAGTATGCAAAAGACGAACTTGCAAAAGCAAACTTACGTTTAGTTGTTAACATTGCTAAAAAATATGTTAACCGCGGACTTCACTTCTTAGACCTCATCCAAGAAGGTAATATCGGCTTGATGAAAGCTGTGGAAAAATTTGAATTTGAACGTGGATATAAATTCTCTACCTATGCAACATGGTGGATCAGACAGGCAATTACACGTGCTATTGCTGACCAATCACGAACAATCCGTGTCCCTGTTCACATGGTGGAAACACTCAACAAAATCAACAAAATTAAACGCTTATTTATACAACAACATGGTCAAGAACCTTCCTATGCTGACTTGGCAAAAGAATTAAATCTTGATGAGAAAAAAGTTAAAAACATTATCAAAATCTCTAAAGAACCAATCTCGCTAGAAACCCCTGTTGGTGACAGTGAAGATGCATTCATTAAAGACTTTATAGAAAATGACAAAGACTTCTCTCCTGCTGAAACAGTTGCAAATTCTGATCTTAAAGAACGCGTGCGCGAAGTACTTAAAACACTTGCACCTCGTGAAGAAAAAGTTCTAAAAATGCGTTTCGGCATCGATGTTGCATCTGAGCATACTTTAGAAGAAGTTGGTAAAGACTTCTCTGTCACTAGAGAACGTATACGACAAATTGAAGTTAAAGCATTGCGCAAATTACGTCATCCATCTAGAAGTAAGAAACTACAGTCGTTCTTTGATAAAGAAATTAACATTGATGAAAATGATGATATTTCAAACGATACATTTGAATAAAATAACGAAAGGCCATAGGCGTATATGAGTTCGGAACTTACTAATTCTTTACTTTCAATACAACTTGGATACTTTGCTTTGTCGCTTTTTTTCTGTGCACTTTTTTCATTTTTAGAGACTGCAGTCACAGCGCTGCGTCTCTTTAATTTAAATGAAATAACAAAGAGCACTAAAGGCTATAAGCACCTGCTAACAACACTAGAAAAAGAACCGCAAAAAGTTCTTATTTCTATCTTAATAGCCAATAATATTGCTGATGTTATGGCTGCTGCACTTATTACCCGCATCATGGAAAACTTTTTTAAATCACTCGATCTTTCTGAAAGTCTTGGATTTACCTTAGGTATTGCAATTGCAACGGCGACAACTCTACTTATTGGTGAAGTAATTCCTAAAAATATTGCACAAGCGCATGGCCCTCAACTCTTTAAATCAACCTTATGGCTAACCAATATCACCTTTATTATAATGTCACCACTGGTAAGTGTGCTTTCTAAAATATCTAACTTTATTGTTACGTTAGTTAAACATGGCGAAGAAGATAGCACCGAAACCTATACTTCTGAAAAAGAAATCCAATTTTTAATCGACTATATCAATAAAAAAGGAATGATGGACACCGACAAAACACAGATGCTGCACAGCATTTTTGATCTTGGACATACCACCGTTAAGGAGATTATGATCCCAGAAACGGACATCATTACTGTTAATGTTACTGCAACACTTCAAGAAGCTTTGGATCTTTTTTCTAAATACCATTTTTCTAGACTTCCTGTATATGAAGGTGAAGCTGACAATATTATCGGGATGGTTCATCAAAAAGATGCTTATTTAGTTCTCCTTAAAAATGAACAAAAAAGTCTTCGGGAACTTGTACGCCCTATTTTATTTGTTCCAGAAAGCATGAAGGTTAACCAATTATTGCGCCAATTTAAACAACAACGCCATCATATTGCTATGGTACTTAATGAATATGGCGGAATCATTGGACTTGTAACATTGGAAGATGCAATTGAAGAAATTGTTGGGGAAATTAATGATGAACATGAATCTGTCCCTGAAGCAATCGTAGCGCTTGAAGAAGGTGGATGGCTTGTTTACGCAGGTGTCGACCTTGATGAGCTTGAAAAACTTCTTAATATCCGTTTTGATTGCGAAGACGCTGTTACACTTGGTGGCTTTCTCACAGAAAAACTTCAACGATTACCAAAAAAAGGTGAACGCCTTTCTTATAACGGATATGTTTTCCAAGTACAAAAATCATCAGAAAAGCGAGTCTTTCAGGTGCTTATTTTTAAAAACAATATTCCAGACTCTTTTATTATCTAACAGTAGCATAGTACACCTTTTATCTATGAAGTGATGCGGGATAGTCACGTTAAGATAAAAGGAAATTCTTATGAAAATGTTTCGTACTGTTGCTTTTTTATTGTTATTGTCTGTGCCATTCAATTGCCAACCAATTGTTATAGAAGAACCTCAACCTAACAATGCTGGAAAAATAGTTTCTTACTTTTTACGAGATATTTTAGGTGGAATAGTTGGGCTTAAAGCAAGCGAGGGCAACTCAAAGGAAGCCGCTGCTGCTCTTAAGCAAGTTCTACATGGAACAGCTGGCCTTGTAGAATCGGTACTGGAAGAACAACAAACACGTGGTCTTTTAGAAAATGCAGAAGAATTTGAAAAAGTCTTAATCTTTATACATGAACTACTTAATCATTCTTTAACAACAGAGCAAGGTAAAGAAGCCCTTCTTTTATTTCTTCAAGAATTAAAAAATATAGAACAAAACGCCAAATAGTCTAATAGAAATCGTATAATATTGAATCTATCCCGCAACTTCATTGTAAAAATCATAGTAATTACTTTAAACTACCTCTTACGCAGTGTATTAACCAATATTTTCATCCAATACTAAGAGGAGTTTCTTATGAGTATATATCATTATATTATTATGCTATGTCCAGTGATAATAATATCACTCACCTAAAGGAATTTTTAGGGGAAACAATACCCCTGGATAAGAACCATTTCTTGAGGCTCAAGCCCAACAGATACAATCGCCACAGGAACGCCTGCAAGGCACTCAAGCTGCTTTAAAAAGATACGCGCCTCTTGAGGAAGATCCGAAAAAACTCGCGCATTTTTGGTCGATTTTTTCCATCCAGGAAACACAAGATAATGAGGAATCACACGCTTTTGATCTTCAATTGCAGGCGCAGGGTAATCAAGATGACGACCATCAAGATCATAATCCACGCACATTTTAATTTCATCTAAATCATCAAGCAACTGAAGCCCATTAAATGCTAAACAATCAACGCCATTAATCATTACGGCCTGACGAATCATTACTAAATCAATCCAACCATATTGATGCTCTTTTTTATAGCGCTTTCCAAAGCTTGTTTTTACTTTTTTAATAACATTTTCATCGATTATTTCTGTAACAATTTTTCCATCTCCAGGATAAATGGAATATGCATCAACAATTCCAACAACGCTCTTTATTCTTTTAAACCCTACCCCAGCAGATGCACATATACTCGAAGCAAGAGCGCTTACCCCTGATGTACAAGTATAAGTTCCATGGGTACTATCAAGATAAGTTCCATAAGGACTATCAAACACTCCTATTTTCCCATGGCTCAACATTTGATTAAATTTAAGTTCAATACCATCACGCACATAAAATTTAAGAATTTTTCTGTACTTAGTAAATTTATTATAAACTTCTTTAAAATCGACTGGCTTTTCATTATACAACTTAACAATAACTTCATTGCCACGATCAACTGCTTCTTGTAGAAGTTCCTTATAATCTGAACTCATAAGATCAGCAAGTCTAAAGGCAACACCCATACATTTATCGGAACTAGCTGCTCCAACACCAACTCTAACACCTGCTCCAATACGACACATTTTCTTTTTTCTACTGCATCTACCAATAATTATTTCATGAGGCATCAATATCTGAGCGCTTGCCGATATACGAATCCTTTTTTTTGTATCAATACCTATTTTTATGAGATCTTCAACTTCTTTTACCAAAAGATCGAGATCTAATAATGTCCCAGGAGCTATGTATACTTTAATAATGTCTGATTGAAAAATACCGATTGGTATGTGATAGAAATTATAGGTTATATCATCAAAAACAATTTGATGTGGGACGGTAAATGGTGCTTTTGTCTGAACTAAAAAGTTAGCCCGGCTTGCAAACCAATCTGATATAACTGTTTGATAATCATTACACCAGCCGGTACCTATTGTAACTAGACCATACGCTCGTTTTGCTTCTACATTGCCTGCCAAAATGGCAGTTATCATAATAATAATTTTTTTCATTCTCTTCTCCTTACCATCAGTCGCTAGTCTGCACTAAAAGAAAAGATCTGTAAACTAGACTCCCATGGAGCAAAAATTTATCTGCACCATGGGAGAAATAATCTTACTATTATGAATGTGATATACTTATTTTTTTTCGTATTCAAAAATTTGCTTCATAGTTGCCAAACTTCCCATAAGAGCACTTGCTTCATACGGAACTATAATCATCTTACCATTTTTGTCTTTAGTAATTTCTGGCAATGTTTTGATATATTCACGTGCAATCATATAAGGAAGCGGATCTGCATCCGGTATTGATTTCTTAATTGCAATAATTGCATCAGCTTCAGCCTGTGCAACAATAATACGAGCATCACTAATACCTTTTGCTCGTAAAACACCCGATTCACGTTCCCCTTCTGCATCCAAAATTGCAGCTTCTTTAGCACCTTCTGCTCTTAATATTGCAGAACGTTTTTCACCCTCTGCTTCTAAAATTACAGCACGGCGATCACGCTCAGCACGCATTTGCTTTTCCATTGCTTGCTGAATATCACGAGGAGGATTTACTTCTTGCAGCTCAACTCTATTAACCTTAACGCCCCATTTGTGTGTTGCATTATCAAGGATCACTTTTAATTTTTCATTAATTTTATCACGAGATACTAATGTTTCATCAAGATCAAGTGCACCAATTACATTTCTAAGTGTTGTTTGCGTTAAACGCTCAATTGCATCCGGCAAATTTGCAACTTGATATGCCGCATCCTTTGGATCATAAATTTGATAGTACATTAACGCACCAATTTCCATCGTGACGTTATCTTTAGTAATCACATTTTGTTTAGGAAAATTATCTACAATTTCTCGCAAATCAATACGTGAATGACTGCGATACGTGCGGTATATTTTACCCGTATCAAGCATTATAGAGCCTGACCAATTCCAAACATGAGGAGCATCTATAAAAGGAACAATCATATGAAGCCCAGGCATCAATGTTTTATTATATTTACCTAAACGCTCAATAATTATAACTTCTGCTTGTCTAACTATGTAAAAAGATTTTGCAAAAATAACAATTGTAAAAAGTACTGCCGTACACCCAAGAATAATAAATTCAGACGACAACATCATTGTATCAATACTCATAATAAAACCTTTCTAGTTTTTATGTGTTTTATACTATCCACTATTATTTTAACACAATAGCAACAAACAAAAAGGGCCACAAAGAAAACTTCTTCATGGCCCTTTTGGATATCAAAAAATAAATCAAAAGTTATTTTATACTTTGAATACCTTCAAGTACTACTGTTAACCCAAGACCTAATCCCATAGTGACAAGACCACTATTAACATTTGATGTCATAAAGTTTTTCACCAAATAAGTGGTTGCAGCATAAAAAACAACAGCTATCTTCTACCACTTTTTTACAGCCTTTACAATTGCATCTGCATCAATATGCAACCAAGCTCGCAACTCTTCTGCTCTTCCTGAACGTGGCAATTGCTTAACTGCCAGCACCGTTACGGCAATTAGTTCATTGCTAACTGCATGTGCAACTGCTTCTCCAAGACCACCTTCTTGGTAATGATCTTCTACAGTAATAATGCGATTATGGGATGATTGTGCAATAGTAACAATTGTTTTTACATCAAGAGGTTTAACACTGTAGGCATCAATAACTGCTACTTCTATCCCCTCACTTTTCAGTAGATCTGCCGCCATTATTGCTTCATGCACAGTAGCTCCTGCTGCAACAATAAGACCGCGCGCTTTTGGATAACTACGTAAAACTTTGCATCCACCAATTTTAAATTGCTCATTATTTGGGTAGATCTGATAACTTTCTTGACGCATTACGCGCATATAAGAAACGCCACCATAATACTGCCCTATAAGTTGCACACAGCGATAGGCACTTACACCATCGGCAGGAACTAAAACAACTGAATTCGGAATGGTTCTAAAAAATGAAATATCTTCAAGCGCCATTTGTGCCGGGCCATCTTGCCCAACTGAACACCCAGTATGTGAACCAATTACACGAACAGGAAGCCTACCAATACCGGCCATACGAAGTTGATCATGAGCACGAGCAAAAAATGATGCAAAGGTAGAAATAAAAGGAACAAATCCATCTGTTGCATAACCACATGCCATACCAACCATCGACTGCTCACCTATAAATGATTGTATAAATCGACTTGGAAAAGCTTCCTCAAAAAGTTCTGTATACGTAGAATTTTTAGTTTCACCATCAATCACTATCACCTGTTTACAAAGCCTTCCTAGCTCAACAAGCGCTTGGCCCGAAGTTTTACGCGTTGTTATAGATTCTTTATACAATGGCTGAGGAAGTTCAGCTACACATTCAGGAAAACTACTCATACAATTTGCATGGTTTTGCTCAAGGCGATACCGCGAATGCCATGGTTTACCTTCGTAATGAGCCGCTTGAGGAAACATCTCTACAAGTTCTTTTTCTAATTCTGGTAGTTGATCTCCATCAAATGTTCTTCCATGCCAACCATTTTTACCCTGAATACTAGAAAGCCCATATCCTTTAGAGGTGTTTCCAATAATCACTGTTGGTTTGCCATTGCACTCACGAGCATCATCAAGCGCAGTAACAACTTCACTCATTACATTTCCATTACATAAAATAACATTCCATCCAAATGCCTTAAATTTTATACCGAGCGCATTAAGATCATGCCCATAGAGCGTTGCCGTTGATTGACCAAGGCCATTACAATCTACAATGGCAATCAAGTGTTCTGCATTATAATATGAGGCTAGCTGCGCCGCCTCCCACACAGAACCTTCCGCACATTCACCATCCCCCATTAAAACATAGGTAAATCGAGAAAAGCCTTCATGCTTTGCCGCCAATACCTGTCCAAGTCCAATTGCAAGGCCACAACCAAGCGACCCGGTTGCCACAGCAACATGATCAAACCGGACCGAAGGGTGTCCTTCTAAAACAGAATCAAATTTACGAAGAGTTAATAATGTTTCTTCAGAAAGCACTCCCGCCTGCCACCACGCTGCATAAAGCACGGGAGATGCATGCCCTTTTGATAAAATGAAACTATCATTACAAGGATTTTTAAAATTATGAGAATCATAATTCATGGCATAAAAAAAGAGAGCCGCCACAAAATCAGCTGCCGATAAGGCTGAAGTCAGATGGCCAGACCCTGCAGCAGTAGTTGCACGCAATGAACCTAACCTTAACATATAGGCTTTATGCTCTAGAAGAGCCAATTGATCATTTTTCTTATTCATATTCATCCTTTTTAAAATCGAGATTATACCGTATACTTAAAGATATTATGAAACGTTTTGTACAGAATTTTAAAAAAAATCTCCTGAATTTTTTACAGATACAGTGTTTTCTTTCACTGGTATCGCTACCCATCATTGTTGCATGGGGACTTCCCTTTTCCATTATGACAGCTGTTGGTAACTTTATATTCAGCCCCTTTATTACTGCATTTTTACTCTGCGCATCACTCATATTTTTTACTGAACTTTTCAGAATTCCTAATGGCTTTTTAATTATACTCCTTGAATGGATTACCCAAAGCTGGCTTTATGTTCTTTCTTTTGGATCAAAAACATGGCTTATTAGTCTGCCAGAAACACTTATTCCATTTTTATGCATCATCGCCCTATGTGCATTTCTTGCACTTCAACACAAAAAATTGAGCTCCCCACTCTACTATATTGGATTTTCAACACTTCTTATTTTTGCTATTGCGCTGATAAACAAACAGACCAAAAAAATGAAACATACTGATGTAATCTGCAATAAAAAACGTCTTTCCTTAATTAACAATAACGGAAAGCTCCATCTTATCGACCAAGGAGCTTTAGGAGAACGACACAACCCATCATCATGGATTTCTTACTCACTTCTACCAGAAATCTCAAAAAAGTTTGGATTCACCCATATTGATGAGCTCACCTATAGCGATAATAAGAAAACGACCCAAAAAGCAATTGATGCCCTTTGCAAAGAAATAATCGTAAAAAAAATTACAAAGAAATAATAAAACTTGATTTGTCCTTATTCTATGCTAAAACTGTATATGAATCTATTAATTTAAAATACTCATTATAAGAAAGGTTTTACATGAAAAAACTATCATTCTTGGTATTCTTAGGAATTTTCTTTTTTACTATTAGCAGCAACAGCAACTCCCATTATTTGCCAAAAAAACATGGGATTTGTTTTAAAGGAGCTACACCACCTAAGAAGCAAGCAGTAAATCTAGTAGAAGAAAAAGAATTTGCTCTTAAAAAACAAAATCGTGAATCACAAAATTCTCGATCTCGATCTAAATCACTTTGTGTTGAAATTGATATTGATATTGATAATTTTCACTTTCCATCGCTTGAAGAATCACGAACACTTACTCTCACACCTAACAATACACAACACACTCAAATTGATCATGCATGGGTAATAGAGCGAATGGAACATCACAGAAAAGTTGGGACTGGTTTTTTTATTGCACAACGCTATAAAAAATACAGAGAAACTGCCGAAGAAACAACCTCTAGAACACCATCGCCTAACAAATGGAGTAGAACTTCTACGCCTCAAACTCCACACTTTAATTTTGAAGAGTTTCCTGCTCTTACTAGAAGACCGTCATCGGTTATAGAAAAAAAATAACCTAGCAATTCATTTTTAACGTAATAAATAATAAAGGGCAGAATCATCTGCCCTTTATTATTATTTTAATCTCTTAAAGACTTTTCTCTTCTTATTGCATTTTGCCATAATTTAACAGCAGTAAAAGTTGCCGTATTAAAGTGAGTAGTATTCATAAATTGATTACTCAAAATAAATAAATTTGTGTCAAAAATATATGAATCAGGAGAATCATTTAAAATCTCAGAAACTCGATCCTGAATACTAGAAGGTCTTGATGTGGTATCTTTTTTTAAAGCACTTATTGCTTTATTTCTTTCAGCTGTTGCTAGTGCAAGAGCTGCAGTATGATCCAATTTTCTTTGAGCATACGCCTCAAACTGTTCCTCAGTTGGTGCCTGTGGTTCAATATAAGGACGTCGTGATGCTTGCAAAGATCCAACAGAAATCAATAACGTAATTGTTAAAGATTTTTTCATGTTTTTCATAGCGCACGTATCCTTTCAGTATCTATAAACCTATATTCTACCAACGGAGTACTATAACTCTTTTTTCCAATAATACAAAAATAAAATAATGGATATCCCTAGAGTATTTAATATTTATATGGTCTTATCATTTTTCTTTGTGCTTCCCAATATTTAACAGCATCAAAAGTGCTTATCTTAAAGTCAGATCTATTCAAAACAGTATTACTAAAACTTGCTAAATAAGTATCAGACATACAAGGGTACTTAGCACAATTTTCTAAAAACTCATTTAGGTGTGCCTGAACTTCTAACGATCGACAGCTTTTATCATCTTTTAAAGCAGCAAGAGCTTGCTTTTTTTCTAGTGCTACTCTTGCAGCCTTATCAAATTTTTGAGCAGATGCTTGTAAACAACTACCAGAAAGTAACAACGCAACGACGAAACATTTTTTTATATTATTCATAAAAAAACCTCTTTTTATATATGTACCAATAGATTTTACCACATCAGTACTACAACTCTTTTTTAAGAATTTTTAAATTAATATTTTTATGAATAAATAGGTAATAAAAAAGGGCAGAAAATTCTACCCTTTTTATTATAACAATTTTAGTAAAAGATCACCACTCCAATGAACCCGCTGTTCTATATTCAGTAACGCGAGACTCGAAGAAATTCTTTTCTTTACTCAAATCTGTTGCTTGAGACATCCATGGAAATGGATTTTCTTGAAGGTACACTTTTGGAAGATCAATACGTTCAAGACGTCTGTCTGCAATATATTCAACATAATTTACAAATTGTTGTGTACTAATACCAAGAAGCCCTGTTGGACATGCATCAAATGCATATTGTGCTTCAAGCTTTACTGCTTTTTTAATCAACTCAATAACATCTGCTTGAAATTCTGGTGTCCATACTGATGGATTTTCTTTTTTAATGGTATTGATCAAATCACAACCAAATGCAAGATGAATACTTTCATCACGCATGATGTATTCAAACTGTTCACCAATTCCAATCATTTTGTTTTGACGCTTTAAAGCAAGCATCATTGCAAAACCAGCATAAAAGAAAATGCCTTCCATAATTACATAATACCCTATAAGGTCATGTAAAAATGCTTGTAATGTTTTTAAATCTTTAATTTCAAAATTTGGATCAAAAATTGATTTTGTCAGATTAATAACAAATTCATCTTTTGCAGAAATTGATGGAATAGTTGTGTACATGTTGTAAATTTCATCAGGATTCAACCCAAGAGAATCACAACAGTAAATAAAAGTATCGGTGTGCACAGCTTCTTCATATGCTTGGCGCAAAAGATACTGACGACATTCTGGGTTAGTAACATGACGGTACACAGCAAGCACCAAATTGTTTGCTGTTAAAGATTCCGCTGTTGCAAAAAAACCCATATTCCACAAAATCATATGTCGTTCGTCCTGAGTCAGTGAAAAAGAATCTTTCCATTGCTCAACATCTTTTTGCATAGACACTTCTTCTGGCGTCCAATTATTTGCCACACCATCTTTATAGTGATTACGCGCCCACATATAGCGCATAGGCAAAATTTTATTGGGATCAGTTTTTGAGTTAGAAACTATCCCACTGGTATTTAATCGGCCTTCCATAACATTCCTTCTGATAAATTATTGGCAAGTTTCACAATCTGGTTCAATTAAACTGCATGCTTTTACTGATGACATATCAGTTGCAGATTCCAATGAAAGTGTTGCTGCCTCTTCTATTTCTACTTTTTTATAATCACGTTTTTGAGTAAATCCAAACTTTTTTGCATCAAGGGTAGATTTTTCAATCTGAGTTGCACCAAGCGTACGTAAGTAATATCCAGTTTTAAGTCCAGATTTCCACATTCTCATATAGATTTCATCAAGTAACTTCCCTGAAACTCCCTTAACAAAAACATTATATGATTGTGCTTGGTCAATCCATTTACCACGAGATGCGGCAATATCAATTAAAAAGAGCGGATCAAGTTCGAATGCTTCTTTATATTTGTTACGAATATGTACGGGAATATCAGTAATTTCTTGAATTGATCCGTCATAATACTTAATCATATCAAGCATAGTATAATCCCACATGCCGATTTCTTTAAGATCATTAACCAAATATTGATTAATAACGGTAAATTCGCCGCCCATATTTGCTTTTACATAGAGATTTTTATAAATCGGTTCAATACAAGGAAAACTGCCAGAGATATTGGAAATGGTTGCTGTTGTAGCAATGGCCATAGTATTTGAATTAC
>CAIQNR010000026.1 GCA_903873255.1 uncultured bacterium
AAACATCCTAAAAAAGATGGTAGGTAAAGATCAATAAGAAGCTGTTTTAATAAAAAAAGAGGAGCATAGTTATTTATTCTATACTCCTCTTTGTAAGTTGATTACCTATTTATTGAGCAGGTTTTGGGCTTATCAGAGTTGGTTTGGCAGGTATGAATGCTTTTATTATCCTGTCCGCCGGCATCTTGTTCACCAGAATTTATCCTGGTGTGGTAGTCATTTCTTTTGTTGGAGTTGATTGAAAATCTTTAGCTATATTTGGTCCCCCTCCCATCTCAGCTAGTGTGCTAGGAGTGGCGATAGATGTGGTTTGTTTTGGGGCAACTCCTATAATAAGAGGATTTTTTACTCCCATTATATTTTGATTTATTTCACGTTCAATTCCCAAGATAGTGATATTTGTTGAACGCAAAGGCATAGAAAGTTTAATAGGTTGAGTGATATCACTTGTTGAGCCATATCCAATTGGTTGGTTTCTCCCATCAAGTGCAATGATATAAAATCCATCACCGATACCATTTGCTGCAGACATAATTTGAATAAAAGAAATTCCATAAGGAAGTGTAGAAGTTGGTATCTTTAAGAATCGGATAGTTCCATTTTGTTCATAGATACACGAAACTCCTGATGGAGATAGTGCATAGCCAGCTTTTTTACCAAAAGAGTTTAAAATAGCTTGCATTACCATTGCTGTACTGCTCATTCCAGCATTAAAATCGAGTTGCATTTGAGGAGCGCTAAGGTGCAGTAACCATTGGTCATTAGGTGCATAATCAAGTAATGATTTTCCATTACTATCTCTATGGTTAACGACGCTTAAGGTAATGTTTGCTGGCAAATTTGGTTGATCTTGGGTGGTGAGCATGTATTCTTTAAAAGTATTTGCTACTGTTCCATCATCTGGAATTGCTTTTGCAGTCATTTTATTATTGATAGTAGCAACTGGTTTATTAATTACAGTTTCAACCCCTGTTAATTGTACTTGTGCTATTGTGATCATATTGTTTTTGTCCATAGAGGTGAAAGTTATAGGAGAAACAACATCATTAGATGAAGCATATCCCATAGTTTTTCCATTAACATCTCTTAAAGTAAAAAAGAATGTAGGTGGTTGACCAGTCATATTGAGAATAATTTGTAGTGATGTTGCATCTCCTATACCAGTAAACGGTAGGTTTATGAATCCAATAATCCCTGTTGTTGTATATTTGCAAGATTGGTCGGTTGGTTTAGGTATCAGTGGATATTTACCAGGCATTAAGTTGGTAAGAGCATTAAGGGCAACAATAGTATTGGTTTGCATTGCGTTATAAAAATTAACACCTGCGGCTTTGAGCAAATTTTGCCATTGAGAGACATTGTTTTTTGCATTACTTGCGTAGTCTAATAATGTTTTTCCGTAACAATCTTTATATAATATAAATGTATTGATAGTGGCAGGAAGAGCAGGAGTATCCTTTGTTGTTAAGAAGTATGTTTTGAAATTAATCCAATCAAATGAAGCATTTTGATTTTGTTTAATATCTGTCAGGAGCATTGTCCATTCATTAGAAAAAGTAGGGGCATTTGCTGCATAATCAAGAAGCGTTTTGCCTGTTTTATCTTGATAGGTGAAAATTGCAGGACTAATACCAGCTTGTATTTTTGGGAAAGAGCTTTTTGAAGATAAAATAGTATTCTTTAAAGTTGTCCAGTTTACAGGATCATTACCGCCAATAGGGAGATTGTTTCTTAGTTGTTGTTGTAGTATGAGTGCATTATAGACTTCTTGAGGGGATGTTTTATGGCTTTTTATCCCGAAAACATCATTAACAGCATCACTTAATCCATCACCAATATCATCAAATATGTCGGCTTGAATAGTTGTAAGGCTTAGAAGTAGCGCAAACGTTACATATTTTTTCATCGTCATCTCGATCTCCTTAATTTTATG
>CAIQNR010000027.1 GCA_903873255.1 uncultured bacterium
GTTTTTGCAACCTTACTTGTAGTTCCTTTATCTACAACATTAGATTTTTCCAATGTATCTAACTTTTGCAAGGAATTAATATCATCAACTAAATTGATTCTGTCTGTATAACCACTAAATGTTAAAGTACCTACCTTTAATACTTTATCTGATAATGCTTCATCTTTAAAAATTCGATCAATTTTTGTTTTTATACTGTCTTTAAGCATTGGAGTTAAATCTGTATCATTAATCTTCGATAATAGTTCACCATCATGTACAATGTCAGCAACACTATTGTAACCCTTGCCATCAATCATTGTTGCTGGGATTTCTGGAATAAGTTGGTTTTTCTGTTTAAGTATTCCATCTACCAGATTTTCTTCTGTCAGAGCATTGCTCTTAGCCAGAATGTTTTCACGTGCAACGCGTGCTTGAAGAAGATTTTTTAGTTCGACATCAAGTGTTTTTGTAGTATCAGCAAGAGCTTTTTGTGCATTTACAAGAGTTTTTTTGGCTGTATTAACACCTTTAGAAAGACCAACAGCATTTCTCAATTTAGCTAAATTATCTTTTTTTGCTTCTGCTTTGGCCTGCGCTTCTTTTAACGCGTCTTCTGCAGAAGTAACAGCAGTTTTTTTACTTTCAAGTTCTATTTTTAATTTATCAACTATGCTTTTTGTACTATCAATATAGATGACTAAATTATTTGTTGCTTTATCAAGATATGCGCTCATATTTTTAATGTCTGTCTTGCTTCTATTTGATGAAACAATACTATCGAATTGTTTTGCTAATGCTTGATAATCACTGGCAATGTTTTTTGCATCTGTTTTTGAATCTGTATAAAGGGTAACCTCTTTTAATGCTTTACCTGTTCCTGCAATAGTAATCTTATCAACTAGGTCAAGCTTCTTAGTAAGTAATTTCGGCAACGGAACTCTTGTTTGATTAAATGTTCTTGCTGCTAATGCATCAGCCGCAACTTGTTTTGCTACCGCTGTCTGTGCTTTTTGGTCAGCCTTTGCGTCTATAGCCTCTTGCTTTCCCTGAGTCTTTATATCTTTACCAAGTGTTTGAATAAGAGTCTTATCTTGGTTTGCTTGGTTTTTTATTGCAGCTTTTTGAATATCTATCTTTGCACTATTCAATGATTGTTTGAGGTTTAAAAGAGGGCTCTTATCAGTTGCTGCTATCATTTTATTGTTTATAAGTGTATCTATTTTAGTATTAACTTTATCAATATCACCTGAAATTGCTGCTGCATCTGGACTAAATACATTATTTGTTGGGGTTTTTTTAAGACCAGCAATATAGCCCTCTATACTTTGTGTTAATTCACCAACATCATTTGAACTTAAATCTGGCAATTCCGGCCTTTGTACAGCACTTTCTTGCGCTTGAACCGGCGCTGTTACTGCTACTGTTGAATCAGCTACTGCTGGTGCTACTTCTACTGTTTTTTTTACTGATACTGATCTTGAAGGTGGTGGTGGTGGGGATTTTCTTTTTAATTGGTTTGAAGCTGCGTTTAAACGAGCTTCTTCTTGATTTGCTCTTTCAACCCACAGATCGATAGTTGCTTTATGTTGATCACTATAAACACCACTTTTTTGAATTTCCCTAATAGTAGCTACATCGTCAACGGTTATTGTTGAGTTTTCACTATAACGTTGACTAATATCTGTCAATATTCTATTTGCATCTTCTACTGTCATTGATGACTTGGACGAAGCGTGTGATGGCAGTTCTTTGACAACAACCGAGGTTGGTGTTTGAAATCTTGGTGTTACAACAATATTACTTACAGAAAGAGGTCTTACGCTTGCAACTGGAGCTATGGAAGTATTAACATGTTGCTGTTGATTATGTTGAGCCGCTTTAACTTGGTCGAGATTTTCATATACGGGCTCATTAACAACATGCATGGGACTTATTGCACTATGTTCATCAGAGCCCCCATTCCTCGCTGCCCACACATTTGCCACTACCAACATCGCGAGCGTTAAAATCTGTTTTTTGTACTTCATACAAATTCCTTTTTATTTAATGTTTTTTAAAACCGATCCTCTTTGTTTGTTCGTTTTTTCCTCTCCTTCACAAAAAAAATAATTATTCGTAAACTGTTTCATGTGTAAGCTCATTATAAATACCACGCGAAGCTGGTGCTGAGCTTTTTGCTTCTAATCGTTTTTTTGCCTCATCAAGAATTACTTCTAGCTCATTTTTATTTACTATATCTACATCTTGCCCCACTCTCATTTCTATCGGACGCAGGTCTGATAAGGTTGTGCAGTTTTTTATTTCTGATATATACATATTTTGTTTTATAACACTACACGCATTAGAAAGATCGACTTTGGCATCATCTTGGTTTTCTTGAGGTAGATCTTTTATTTTTTCTTTTAAGGTTTCTAAATTCTCAAAAGTTTCTATAAAATGATCTGTAGTTGAATTATCTTTTTGCAAAATCTCATTTAGCTCTTTGTCAAATGTTTCCACACCAAAAACTGCTGCTGTTTTTATTGGCTTTATTTTTTTACAAAATTCCAACGGAATAGTATCTAATTTTTCTAGTTCTTTTTTTATTATAGCTTTTTTTGGAACCAACACTTCTTGAGTAATTGGGCCACTAAATGAATTTCTGCGCGGAGCTACTTTTGTTTCTTTAGGGGCTGGCAAGGTGTCTAGTGCTGTCATGGAGCGAGGCCTTTCTCCTTGTTTGAGTGGTCCTAAGCCTTGCTCGCTCGCAAGTGATTCGTAATGCTGAATTTTTTCTTTTACCTTTGCCGCTGCTAGATCTTTTTGCTCCTGTGCCTGTTGTGCTTGTTGTTGTTCTAGGCTTTTAAGTTTTATAGCTTGTTGTTCCTGTGCAACACGCGCATCATCCTGCTGTGCTGCACGATCGTGCGCTTCTTTTTCATTTTTTGATGCCTCAAGCTCTTGTGCCTTTTGTGCTTCTAAATCACTTCGAGTGTCTTCGGAAAATTGAAAATCTGCTAAATTTTCAGAAGATGCAAGTGCTTCTTCAGGCGGTGGGGGAGGGAAATGGAAAGATGGTTTCTCAGAATCTAGATACTCTGTCAGTTCTTGATGAAGCGGTTGAAGTTCTACTGGTGGTGTAAGTGGGGGTGTTTCTGCTGGTAATTCACGCAATCCCTTATAATGCTCTAAATATTCTTTGGTATGTGCATTGGAAGAAGTTGCTAAAGGTTTTTTAGTTGAAATAGCGTTATGCTCATCAACAATTTTTTTACGTAAAGCTTGTGCGCTTGAACGTTGATCGGGGCTAAGAATAGGGTTATTTTCAAGATAGGTATGGAGCGTTTGAATGTCTTTTTTTTGCTGCTGGATAGTTTTATAAAGTTTAGGACGCAGTACACGGTTTGCCAGTTTATCTACCTTATACCCAAGCCGTCCAAGCACCGTAGTAGAAGGAGCACCGTGCAACGTGGGTCCCAAAAAAAGTACGGTCATCATTAAAAAAAACTTTATTTTCATGCATGTATCCTTGATTTAAAAAACTATGGTTTAATTATACTACATGCTTTTTTTTTATTTCAACATCTTGGATAGCCGATGACTTTTTCAACTAATTTTGTATACTCAATCTTCAAAAGATATCAACGACCAAATGTAAGCATATTTAAAAAGGTCTTAATCGGTATGAAAAGGATCACTATGAAAAAACGTTTACCAATAGGTATCAGTGAGTTTAAAGAGATTATAGATGGCCAGTATCTTTATGTTGATAAAACAAAAATTTTGTATGAACTACTCCAAGGAAAGCAATATTTTTTATCCCGTCCACGCAGATTTGGAAAAACACTCTTAATTTCTACCCTTGAACAGATTTTTTTAGGAAATAGTAAACTTTTTAAAGATACATGGATCGGCTCTTCTGATTATGAATGGAAAAAACACCCTGTCATTCGCCTTAATTTTTCTGGCATGGATTATAGTTCTGCTGAAAAATTTGAAAGTTCTTTTAATGCTACTTTAGATGCAATTGCTCTAAAAAATGGCTATTCTTTCCCCCAACAATTTTCATTTGTTACAAAATTCACATTTTTAATGGAACAACTTTCTCACAGTAATCCTGTAGTTATACTGATTGATGAATACGACTACCCCCTTATCACTCATGTAGATAACATTGAGTTTTCAAAACAAATTAAATCCGTTATGCAAAATTTCTTCACAACACTCAAAGCTACTGAACCATATATGCATTTTTCTTTTTTAACAGGCGTCAGCAGATTTTCTAAAACATCTATCTTTTCTGGCCTTAATAATCTCAATGATATTACGCTCGACCCTTTGGCAGCCGATTTGCTTGGTTATACACAGCACGAACTCGAGAACCTTTTAAATCAACATGTTATTGATTTAGCTCAAGAAGAATCGGCCTCTGTGACTGATACCTATACAAAATTAAAAACTTGGTACAACGGCTACCGTTTTTCTAAAAATGAATTACGTGTATATAATCCATTTTCTATTATTAACGTTCTGACAAAACTACGATTTGTACATTATTGGTTTGGCACAGGAACTCCGAGTTTTCTCATTAAGCTTCTTCCTCAATATTATTCTGAACTTGAAAATCTCAAAAAATATACTTTTGATGAAGATGCTCTTGCATCATCATTTGAAATTGGTCAACTACGCCTTGATCTCTTACTCTATCAAACAGGCTATCTCACTATTTCCAATTATCACGATGGAATCTATTCTTTGGATTTTCCTAACCAAGAAGTCAGTGTTGCATTTAATACACATATATTTGGTTATTTAACTCACAAAAATGTTATTGCAGTCAGCCAAATAGTTCGCGAAATGCGCAAAGCTTTTAACCTCTGTAATGTACAAGAGATATTTGAACATCTTCAAACACTTTTTTCTACACTACCCTACCAACTTCATAATAAACGCGAGTCATATTACCATAGCATTGTACACACATTTTTATATGCACTCGGCATACAACCTACCTCAGAAAATTCAACCAGTAAGGGTCGTTCTGATTTAGTTGTAGAAACCGAACACTACATCTATATTTTTGAAGTTAAGTTAGACAAATCTCCACAAGCTGCACTTGACCAAATAAAAGATAAAAACTACGCAGAACCTTACTTAAAACTTGATAAAAAGATTGTGCTTATAGGCCTTAACTTCAGCTATGAAGAAAAACAGATGCAGATTGATTATAAAAACATATAAATTTTTTCCCAAATACAAAGAGGCGCATTGTGTATGCGCCTCTTACTTATGCAGGTGTATTGTAAAGCTTAATTGCAATGATTAAGCTTCTATGTTATTTGCACGTGTTAATTTATTATAAAGTTTTCTAAACAAACCTGGTTTAGATTGAGGCTGAGATGATGCAGCAGATTTAGGTTGAGGTGTATATTGAGTAGATGCATTTTGAAGATTTTTTATTTTTTCTTGAAAAGATAATTCTGATGCATCTTTTTTTGCAGGAAATGCTGAGGAACCTTTATTTAATGCTGCTGGCATAGAATCTACTACTTTAGGCTTCACCTCATTTGCAGAAGCAACACTTTCACTATTATGTGTAGGATTTTCTACGATAAAATAGTCATTTTGTATTGATTGCTCTGGTATCGGTTCCTTTGTTTTTCTTCGAAAGATATTTGCAATTTTTGATGCACCCTTAGAAATACCTTTTCCTGCTGAACTAAGACCACTTTGTATCTGACCAACACCTTCGCTAATACTTATTCCACCTGTTTTGAGTCGATTAGACACACTCGTCTTAAATGTTGAAAGGCGCGATGGATTTGGCTGTGTTACTACGATATTAGTATGTTCTAGTGATATTGGTAATGCAACTATAGTATTAACAGAAGAATCTTGTTGGTTTAATAATGTTTGCTCGTCTATTTTGGGCTGAGCTGAAGTTTCATCAAAATATTTTTTAAAGGATTCTTTAGGATTTTCGTTATAATATTCTGATAAACTCTTGTTTGATAATTGAAAGTCAGACATCGATTTTGCCCGCGATACCGGTTTAGGTTTTATTGCAGGCTCGTTTTTATGTAATTCCACTGATTTTGGTCTATCAGAGTTACTCCTTAATTTTTTTGGTTTAGGTAGTACTGGAGGCTTTACATTAGACGTAACGAAATTTTTTTGAATTACCCCTTCACCAATCCCATGTGATCCATACATCTGCATGCTCACAAACGCTGCGAGCATTAGTATCTTTTTCTTCATATCGGTTCTCCTTTACAATTAATTACGACTCTCTTTTACTTTTTCTTCTTCGTTACTTCATCATATGCCTACTGTATGTCCCACTGTGGCCAACTGCGAATTTGTAAGAGATGGGATTGTTATATGTTACACATCAGCAGCTTGAGCAGGAGCAACTGTTGATTGTATTGAATTGTTTACCGGTGCTGTTACTACTGTTGGAACTGATGCAGCCAATGCAGCTTGGACTGGTTGCGCTACCAATGATACAGATGTTGAAGAATCTTGCGATAATGGTGTTGATGATACTTTATTTACTTGAGTAATTTTACTCTCAAGTGTCTTTAAATCACTTTTCCACGCATGTACACCCTCTACTGAACCATACGTTTCAATAAGTTTTTTTGCATATTCAAGTTGAGTCTCATTTAAAGTTTCTGTACTGTTTAATTTTTTTATTGTTTGGCCTAATGTTACATCAGATGAATTTATTTTAATTCGACCTTTCGATGGTGTTGTGTCTGCATGGAGTGCTGTACGGTAGGTAGTATAAGAGTCATCTACACTGTTTTTGATTGCAGCAACTTGATCGCTCACTGTTTTGTCGTTATACAACTTTGCAAGCGCGTCTAAATTTTTAATAATTTTAGTATGTTGTTTGTCAAGTTGAGCAAGGCGCTGATCTGCAAATGTTGAATTATTCCCTGTAAACGCATTATTTTTAGAATCAAAACCCATCTCTTTTGTTAGCAGTTCGCTATGTTTATTGATTTCTTTAATAAAACTTTCGAGCTGCTGTACTGTTGTAAATTTAAGTTTGTCAAATTCTTCAGGGTCAGCAACGGCATCTGCATCAGTTTGCGCTTGGACCATTTCAGTTGACGTTACATTGTCAACAGCTACTGAATTTGAAAGATCTGTTGTAGCGGCACCAGCTACATTTGTATATAGTGCTTCACCATAAATTTGATTTTCCGTTGAATGCACTACAGGTTGATGATAAGAAGTTGGTCGTGGTGATGTTGGCAAAGGAGGCGGCGTTTGAGATTTATTAATAGTTTCATAGGTTGCATTAGATAGAGGATATGGTCTTTTATCAAAATTAGATGACAATTTTTCTTGAGCTAAACTTGAACCTGCAGGTTCCGCATACAGCGGTTCCTCTGTATGCACCGATCCATACAGAGGATTTGAATAAGAATCTGTAGGATTTGAAAAAGAATCTGGATGACTTCCATAACTATCTTCTGGCAAAATTAAATCTGTAGAGTTCGGCGCTACTGAAATTTGCGGTCTCGTGTTATTAACTGTCATATACGTATTATGTGTTGGTTCTGAAATTAATGTTTGTGAATCTAAATGATCTACAATAGTAAGATAATTATCGTGGGCATGCGGGTCTGCCAAGGCATGCGAATCTTCCAATTCAACATAATTAGCGTCTTTTAAATTAGGTTGTGCAGTTAGATGTGATTGTTCAGCAGCAGCAGCAGTATGTGCATCTGTCAACTGTTCTCTTTTCTTAAAATCCACCTTTTTTGCAGCAGCAGCAGCATTATAATCTGGTATTGCTATTCTTGCTGGTCCTACTGGTTTTGGTGATGGTAATTGTAATGGCGGCCGCGCCCCTTGCACCACTCCCGTAACAACAATGCTCATCATAAGTATTATTTTTTTCATCTACAGCTCCTTTATTATAAATTCTCTCTTATATATTCTTTTTACATCTGAAATTATCCATTAAAATCCAATACTATCTGCTGGTGTTGGAACATAACTTTTTTGTACTGGTAATCTATACCTTATTGCACCAGCTCTAACTAATGGAGCATTTTTAGCTATGCCCATATCTGCAAGTGATTGATGAATTGGTTCATTTTGCACTGAAACTTTTGAAGGCTGTGGAGTTGGCGTTGTAGGTTTGTTTAATCTGTCTACCGTCGGTAACGTTGCAATTTTATTGTTTGATTGATCAATCACTACTGAAGAGGTAGAAGGCTTGATTGATCTGTTAAAAACTGGCGGTTTTGGTTGGGTTTTTGCAAAATCAATAGTTGCATAATTAGATTCAGAAACTGGTTTTACTGGTACTAATACCGGTGCTGGTTTTGTAGCTGCTTTTACATTAAGCTCCGCATAGATAGGTGATGAAGAAGGCCTAAGAGGTACTGGATTTTTTGGAGGAAGTAATGGGGCAATTGGTTTTTTTACTTGTGAATAAATAGGCTGGCCTGGTGGAGCATAGGCACTCCCTAAACATAACAAACTAAGAATTAGCAATTTTTTCATCTTTATTCTCCCCTGATTAACTACATTTTAAATTTATTATATCCCGTTAAAATGAATTGAATTTACTTGAGCTAATTGAAATCTGTCTTCTGGCAATGGTGATACGCCACCTTCAGTTTTTGGGAAAAAAGCACCGCTTTTTTGATAGTTTTCAGCCAACTTTTGTTTTAAAATACGTTGCTTCTTCGTTTCTTTTGGAGCATTTTTTATTGGATTTGGCACAGTTACAATACCAGGATTATTTTTACTTGGAATTAACTGTTGTACTTTAATATTTGATACAAGCGGTTGCGATATAGAAACTGCTGGAATTTTTGAAATCTTTGCAAGCGGCTCTGGTGTAACAAATTCTACAGGAGGAACCGTTTTTGGAACAGTTGGCACAACAATTTTTGGTACTGAAGAAATAATATTTTGTTGAGATTCTGTTGGAATAGGCGATTTTGGAGTAGATGGTTCAGAAGGAGTTGATGGTTTTGGTGAAAGTGGAGGCTTGGGAACTCTAAGATTTGGCAATGTTGGTTGAGGACCAACATGTTTAGGTGGCAATGATAGTTGTGTATGCGCTGGAGAAACAAGCACAGGAGGTTGAGGAGCTACTGATGGTCTTGGTACAGGAACCACTACCGTTGATGGCACTATTGGAACAACAGGGTGCTGAGGAACGCGTATAACACCAGGAACTGGTTGAATTCTTCGCTCTTTTGGCATAGGTCGTAACACGGGAGGTTTTGGCACTTTTATGAGTTGCTCAGGTTCTTTAGGTACAACTTCTACAATCGGCTCTTCTTTAGGAACAATCTCTTCTTTAGGCGCAATCTCTTCTTTTGGTTTTGGCTTTGGTGCTATTTCTGGTTTTCTGTTCGGTAACACCGGTTTTAGAGGAGTTTCTACTTTTGGTTTTGGAACTACTGGTTGTTTTATAGTAGGAAGCTCAGGGGTTGTTATACGAAGAGAACTTCGCGAACGATACACGGTTGTTTGTGGTTGCCTTGATTGATACACGGTTGGTTTTGGTAAGTTAGGCAAGGGTATTTTTGCACGTGCAATTTCAGCATTGCGTTGTGCTATTTGTTGTTGCTCAAAATTTGCAGATGGCACAGAAATTTTAGGAACCATTGGTTTATATTCTACCGGCGGACAGAAAGTCCATTGAGAAAAAAACAGAACATATGCGAAAAATATTTTTATACTAAACTTCATGTTTCCCACCCTCTTTATATACAGATTTTATTAATCTTTTTTTCAAATAGATACTTTTATAATATGAAAAAAAGGAAGGGAAAAACAAGACTCTCAATAAAAAGAGGCCCAGGAGTTCCGGGCCTCAATAGTCGAATACGCGACTTTTTATTACTCTATTCTTTGGAAGTAAGCCAAAAATTCTTTGTTGCCATCCATGCCCGTAAGCGGAGATGTTATCAAGCCATTAAGCTTAAAACCTCGGGCAATAATACCCTGCGTTACCTGCTCAATAACCATTGCATGAACTTCATCTTCCTTAATAATACCACCTTTTCCAACATCGTCACGACTTGCTTCAAACTGAGGTTTAATAAGAACAATCAAAATACCATCCGGTTTGAGCATACTTATAACCGCGTCCATCACTTTAAGAACTGAAATGAATGAAAGATCAAGCGTAATAGCATCAACCTTTTCACCAACTGTCTTCATATAACGCAAATTGGTTCGCTCTATAACCTCAACACGAGGATCTGTTCTTATTTTTTCGTGTACTTGGCCATAACCAACATCAACACCGTATACTTTTTTAGCACCATATTGGAGTAGACAATCAGTAAATCCACCGGTAGAAAGACCTGCATCAAGAATCACTTTACCTACAATATCTGGTTTAAAATGTTCAAGAGCACCTTCAAGCTTAAATCCTGCACGGCAAACATATTTAGGAACTACATCATCAACTTCTACAACTGCATCTAAAGCAACAGGCGTTCCAGCTTTAACTACAACAACACCATCTACTTTCACTTTTCCTTGCATAATAAATCCTTGCACTTGGTTACGTGTAAGATGTGAATTTTTTAATTGTACAATTTTATCAAGACGTTCTTTTTTACTCATACACTTTCACTTTCCTTAAAAACCCCCTAATAGGGCACTTATTATCCAGGTATAACATGCAAACACTTTTTCATAACCACTCCTTTGCATCTATATACAATTAAGAAGCTTCCTTTACTAATTCCTGCATAAAAGGAGAAATTGGATAGTGATATAATTGTGCTAATTTTTTTTCTTCAGCAAGCAACTTTTTTGTATTAAGAACAAAAACAACGCCTTCTGAAGTTTTAAACACAATGCGATCTTTTGAAATAGCATGTTTAATTACTTTTCTAAAATCTTCCATCGTTTTAACTGGTTCATTGTTTACATGAGTAATAATACAACCTTCACGTATACGAGAAAGTCTATCAAGCTGTGAACCTGGCACCACATGAGTAATGATCAGTACTGGTTCAGTTTGATTTTTGAACTCTGCATATTTAATGAGTGTTGGCACAATTTGCATCAATATTTGTACATGGTTAAGCGTTAATGGCTGAAGCAACATACCGCCAAAAATTTCGTAATCTATATGATCTTCTCCAACAAAAATCTTTTTAATAGGAGAAAGGTCGGTTTGCCCAAACGTAAAGAATATTTGTTTTGGTTTACCATTGCGATAGACAAGCATTTCTACTTTTTCACCAATTTGCCAACGAGCAATATAATCAACAAATGATATTTTTTCTTCACTCCATGGCACTTGTAAATCACCAAATTCGTCAATTGCTATTTTGTTGATCTCATAAATCATATCCCCCGCTTTTACACCTGCTTTATCAAGTGGTCCATTAGGATACAAATCAACAACATAACATCCACTTGGCAATGGGTTGCCTGCATAAAGCGCCAAATCTTCGCCTCCATTGCTAACAAGCACACCTAAATATGGTTTTTTGATCAGTTGTTTTATACGTAAATCAGATAAAATTAATTTTAGTTCATTGACCGGTATTATGTACCCAACATTTTGTGCACTCATAACACCCGCGCAAGTAATACCAATAACTTCACCTTCGATATTTACAGCAGGCCCACCAGAGCTACCTGGATTAATAGGGGAAGAAACCTGAATATAATGACGCCCATTCATATGCTCACGGCCACTGACAACGCCTGATGTGCTTTTAAGTGATGCTTGGCTCAGTGGATACCCTAAGGCAAGAACTTCATCTGCTCTGTTGACAAAATCTGAGTCACCCAACACTAAAAATGGTATTTTCTTAAGTGCAGAGTTTATCGTCTTCATGCCTTCTGGCGTTACTTTTAGCAATGCTAAATCACGCTCTGGGCAACGACCAACAACTTCTACTTCTACAATTGCTTTACCCAATGATGGAATTTTAATCCATACACATTTTGCCTGATCAACAACATGCATGTTGGTAATAATTTCACCCTCAGAACTTATAAAAAATCCACTACCAGTAACAGCATGGGACTGAGGGGTTTCGTAAGGTTTTAAAATATTAACTTCTGCAATTTGAGACAAAATTTGAACAACAGTATCTTTTGCTTTTATTTGAACGGGCCCCCAAGGCTGCTGTGTGACTACCTTTTCTATAACTTTTATTTCTTGTGGAACAATTTCATGCCGCTCACGCGCATCCAGTATCTTGAACGATTCTGCTAATTCTTTTTGATTCTGAAATGTAACAAAAAAAAGCGACCCTCCAGCAATGGTCACTAATGATGCTAAAAGAATGCCTAAAAAACGATTATTCATAACAAACCCGATCCTTTCTTATATGAAGCTGTTTTGTAATCTTTAGAAACACTATCAATAGAATAGTTAATTGAGCTATGCACATTTATTATGTTTTGCCCCTCGATACAATTTTCGCTCTCACACGTTAATAAAGCTATGGCTGATAGTCTGATCAAATCACTCGGGGTGAGCGAACAACTCCGCTCATGTCGAGTATTTTTCAAGACTTTTAAAGAATTGAAAAATGTATCGAGACATAATATTTGATGGGAACCAGATACTTTTTTAGAAAAAATGGTATACTGTACAATCATTTTTAAACTGCCTTACACTACGTATATGATAGAGAGGAATGGTATCATGAAACCAATGGAAACACCAGTAACACTCGAAACCCTTGTAGCACTTTGTAAACGACGTGGATTTGTTTATTCATCCGCTGATATCTATGGCGGAATCAATGGAATCTACGAATTTGGGCATCTCGGAACCCTGATGAAAAAAAATATTCGTCAGATGTGGACCTCGTCACTTGACAATCAACTTGGTCAAGTTGTTCAGATGGAAGGTGCACTTTTAGGACCTGAAGCAGTATGGAAAGCTTCTGGACACGTAGCAGGATTTCATGATCCTATGGTAGATTGCAAAGCATGTAAGCGCAGATTTAGAGCCGATGAATTTGATCTTTCAAAAGGATGTCCTGTCTGTGGTAAAAAAGACTGGACTGAAATTCGCGCATTCAACATGATGTTTAAAACACAACTTGGGGCAATGGAAGATGGTTCATCAGTTGCTTATTTACGACCAGAAACAGCACAAGCTCTTTTTGTAAACTTTAAAAATGTTCTGACGACTGCACGCGTTAAAATGCCTTTTGGTATTGCACAAATTGGTAAATCATTCAGAAACGAAATAACGCCAAAACAATTCTTATTTAGAATGCGTGAATTTGAACAAATGGAAATTGAATGGTTCTGCAAAGAAGAAGATGCTCAAAACACTTTCGATTTCTGGATTAAACACCGCTTAGAATTTTATAAAAGCATCGGTGTTGATATGGAAAAAATCCGTATCCGTGCACACGAAAAAGACGAACTTGCACACTATTCAAAAAATTGCTCCGACGTTGAATACAACTTCCCCTTCGGATGGAAAGAACTTGAAGGCATCGCCTATCGCGGAAACTTTGATCTTACACAGCACAGCACTCACTCAGGTAAAGAGTTAGCAGTATTTGATGATGCAACGCGCACCTCATATATTCCGCATGTTGTTGAATGCTCTGTAGGAACAGACCGCCTCTTTTTAACACTCCTTTTTGATGCATACCGCGAAGATGAAATTGAAGGAGAAAAACGAGTTATTCTTGCATTAAGCCCTGCAATTGCACCTATCACAGCTGCTTTTATGCCACTAACAAATAAACTATCCGCACAAGCAAAATTGTTGTATGAAACATTCAAAAAAACTGGCATGTCAGTTGACCTTGATGAATCTGGTTCAATTGGCAAACGGTACCGCCGTCAAGATGAAATAGGTACACCATTTTGTATTACCTATGACTTTGATTCAGAAAATGATCATTGCGTAACAGTAAGAAACCGTGACACAACAAAACAAGAACGTATTGCAATTGATGGACTTTCTGAGTATCTCAAAAACGCATTACATACCTGGAAACGATAAGAATTTACCAATGAAAAACAAATTATTTCTATTTTTTTTATTAGCATCATTCTCATATGTAGGTGCAGCTAAAAAAAGAGTTTACCCACCTCGACACTCACATTCTTTTGTAAATGATCCAATTTGTCATCATTGCGGAACAGTCTACAAAAGCCGTTATTGCCGAAACAAACATATAAAACGTAACGAGTGTGATCAATCCAAATTAATGTCGGCAGAACGGTTTCTTTGTTTTTTAAAATTTAATGGAGATGCTTCCCTTCAAAAAAAATCAGAGATTCAGTAAAAAATAATAATAAGGAGATCGGCAATGTTATATAACATACCAGGGGCTCAGTGGGCATCAGTAACAATTCGCAAAATTTATGATTGGATGGGGCAATTTGTCCATTCACCTTTCAGTGACATAATTTTAGCGGGATTCTTTTTTATAGAAGCAATTTTTTTCTTCCCTGCCGATCCATTATTGATACTTTTTTGTGTTGAACGACCACGTAAAAGTTTTTACTATGCAACCATTGCAACCCTTGCGTCAGTTGCCGGTGGCGTTGCTGCTTATTATATCGGCATGGCAGTATGGGCAACCATTGGACATACCTTGATCAATATTTTTGCATCACCAGAAACTTTTGATTATTTATGTGAACAATACCGACTTTATCAAAATTGGGCAGTACTGATTGCAGGATTTACACCAATTCCATTTAAAGCAGTAACACTAACTGCTGGATTTTGCCGTTTACCACTCCTTCCATTTATTATCTGTTCCTTCATTGCACGCGGAGCTCGTTTTTATTTAGTCGGTGCCGTAGTACATCAATGGGGAAAACAAATACGAAATTTTATTGATCAAAACTTTAATACTCTTGTCTTAACCTTCTTATTTTTGGTTATACTAACAGTATTGATTTTGAAATAACAAAATTCAGGGACCTCTCTATCATGCAAAAAAGAGCACACATTTTTTCACCAAGTAGAACGATCTTACTTTCTATGATACTTACAATTTTTGTAGGAACGCTTGCACTTTCCCTCCCCTGTGCACGGCTTGTAGAAATTCCCATTATTGATCTCTTTTTTACGGCAACTTCTTGCACCTGTGTTACGGGGCTATTAACTATCCCTATTGAATCATTTTCCAATTTTGGACTTTGGATCATCATGTTTTTAATGCAAATTGGCGGACTTGGGCTGGTAACACTCAGCCTTTTTGTAGTCTCTCTTTTTGTAAATCTTGGGCTTGCAACACAAGTAGTAGCTGGTGAAATGCTTGACCTTGAATCCTGGAAAGATGCGCGCCGTATTATTTTATTTATTATCGGTATGACCTTTGTATTTGAATCGATTGGCGCCCTCCTTATTTTTTTTGCAATTAAAGATCTGTATCCACTTTCTACTTCACTTTTTTACTCTGTATTTCATGCAATATCAGCATTTTGCAATGCAGGAATAACCCTTTTTCCTAATAGTATGGTATCTTTTGCAGGCAACCCGCTTATGCTTATTGCAGTATCTGCACTAATGTTTATGGGTGGATTTGGATTTATATCTTGGAAAGAAATTTTCAAACGCATACAAAATTCTTTTAACCAACGCAGAGCACAACTTTCACTCCAAACACGCATCGTTCTGCAATATTACGGCGTTTTCACCTTCTGTAACACAATACTTTTTTGGATACTTGAACGCTCAAATACACTTGTTTCTATGAATATTCCAATGCAATGGCTCAACTCACTCTTTATGGCGGTTACTTGCAGAAGCGGTGGTTACTTAAATGTGTATCCTCACGATTTACAAAATGCATCAATTCTTACCATTCTTTTTAATGCTTTTATTGGTGCAGCTCCAGGTTCAACAGGTAGCGGTATAAAATTGACGACAACTGCCTTGATTTTTGCTGTTATTTATTCAGTTATTATGAATAAACATTCTGTGGAAATAAAAGGTAGAAAAATTATGACTGACCAAATTTACCGATCTCTTTCTATTGTAATGTTAAGTTTACTCTGGATTGCTGCAACTACTTTTATCCTGCTTATCTCAGAACGTGGCTCAAGCTTTATGGATATTTTATTCGAAACAATTTCAGCATTTTCAACATTAGGTGCTTCTATTGGAATTACTGACTCACTTTCAAATTTTGGAAAATTAATAATTAGCCTTACCATGTTAGTTGGAAGAATTGGTGTAATTAGTTTATTATTAGCTATTAGCACACGTAAAGAACAAGCAGACTACAGCTATCCAGAAGAACGGATAATGATAACATAAGGAACTTATTTGTATGAAGGTATGCGTAATAGGACTCGGCCGTTTTGGTTATAATGTTGCAACAACATTAACAGCACGAGGAATAGAGGTACTTGCAATTGACAGTAACGAATCAATCATCGCTTCGATTAAAGATTATGTTACACAGGCAATATGTATGCGAGTCACCGACGAAGCAGTACTTCGTTCAGTAGGTGTAGAAGAAATGGATCTTGTAATTGTAGCAACCGGTGAAAATTTTGCTCAATCAATTTTGATCACAGCACTTCTCAAACAACGCTTAAACGTAAAACGAGTAATAACTCGATCAATTAACGAAATTCACGAAGAAATTGTAACACTCATCGGAGCCGATGAAACAGTCATTCCAGAGCAAGAAATTGGGGTTACACTGGCAGAACGCCTCAGCTCACCTTTCACTGAACACTTTTTTCACATCACACCAAATTTTTTTATGGGGCAAATTGAAGCACCAGAAAGTTTTGTTGGGCAATCGCTAGAAGAACTCAGTTTATATAAAAACTACAATGTACGCTGCGTTGCGCGTATGGCAGATGATGATTTTATCCCCGTTGGATCAAAGTATGTTATCAAAGCAGGCGACATGCTTTTATTTGCAGGTAAAGAACAAGATCTTAAAAAAATTTACAAATTATCTGAATAAGCAAAAATCAAGCAACAAAAAAGGGACCATTAAAGCGGTCCCTTTTTTATTAATCTTTTTATTTTCTAGATATTTTTAATTTAGAAAATGGATCTTTTAATAAACTAATACCACTATCATTATGAGAAAGTTGCGATGTTTTTTTTGCTAATTGCTCTAATTCTTTTTTGCGTTCTTTAACTTCTTTAATTCCTCTACGAACTCTCGAAGACACTAAAGGTACATCTTCATTATCTACTTTTTCTAATATAGACAATGATTTATTACACGCATACAAAACAACATCTGCCATATCTTTAGAATCAATGTCATACACAGCACTAAGTACATTACTTGCAGCATTATCAATGCCAGCAACTATTTTAGGCTCTAATTCTCTGCTAATATATAACTTCATACCATTTTCATATTGCGAATCTTTACAAGAAGTTGTTTGTAACCAAACCATATACTCGTTGACGGCATTTGTTGCGCCAAAAAGATCTTTTGCCTCAGATAATGTCCCTTTTAAGTTTTCACTTGAAGCATCAATCATTTCAGTCGCCTGCTGAAACCGATCAAACCGTGATACTGCCCGTATATCTTTTTGAGTAAACCCTGCGCAATACATAGTTTGCGCTCCAACCAATGTCGCCAATAATGCTATTTTTGTATTTTTAACCATCATTTCCCCTTAAATACACTGAACAATTTGAATCAAAAAGCACTAGACAAGCTTAATTAACAAATACTCATTTGATTTTTAATAATTTCACTTAGAAACTATTTTACAATATGTACAGAATTTGTAAAGGGCTTATTAAGGAAAAAAAAAGAGCATCTATTTCTAGACGCTCTTTTAATTTTTTAGTTGACCAAACAATAGTGTGTTATGCACCAATTGCTTGAATACGTACTATTGTATGCAATTGTCTATGACCCTTTTTAACGCGGTATTTGTTACGACGTTTAAAGCGGAAAATGGTCACTTTAGGACCCTTTATTTGCTTTAGGATCACGGCCTTAATTGCACCCTTGAGTGTTGGTTGACCAATTTCGAATTGATCGTTACCAATCTTGCGGAAGAGAACATCTGTAAATTCAACAGCGTCTCCATCTTGTCCTTCAAGCTTTTCAATCTGAATAGTAAGCCCTTCAATTGCTTGATATTGCTTACCGCCAGTTGAAAATATAGCGTATCGCTCAAACTCAGTTACGTGTGCCATGCTCTTAAACCTTAATTATGATGAATATAATTTAACCTTGAGAACATTTACTTTACCAGGAATTAATGTGTTTGTCTTGTACTTTCTACTGGGAGTAGGGCTCTTATTTTAATTATTTTACCTTACAATTCGATTATTTTTTTTCCTTTAATCTTCTTTTGCCCTATGCGAACAGCACCAAAAGGGGTAGTACCACCCCTTTTGGAATTCGGGCACAAAGGGACTGTGCTCCTTGGATCCCCTTAATTCGCTGAAAATCAAACTGTTGTGGTTTAATAAAATAGGACACAAAAGTTAAGAGAAAACGGATTTATAAGGGGTTTGCCCTAACCCCTTATAGCCAGCACGGCAGTGCCGAAAGATATTAAAAAAAAGAAATGATCGAATAACTACATAAAAAATAAGCTAAAAGGACGTGTTTTTTGCCTCTAAATCAAATGACTGCTATGCTTTCCCCCGATACAAAAGCTTTTAAATACAACTCTATCGAGGAAATTTTTGAATGTTTATATCACCAAAAACTATATGTTCTCTCCTGCTTATAAGCTTGAGCACACTTTTGAGTTCAACAGCTTCCCTAGTAAAAAAACAAGCAACCCTCACTCACGCCCTTGTACAACACATAACCGATGCTCGTAAAGCTGATACCTACTGGGCCTGCATACAATATGCACCTGTCAAAAATTTTTTACCCAATCTTTTTATGTTTGGCAGATCAAAATCATGGAAAGATGAAATTCTCAAAAAACGTCACCAACTCCAAAAAACCATTATTGAGTCTGCATACATTCTCGGAGAACTAGAAGCATCACCCCGCTCTGTTGATCCAGCACTTCTTCAAAAAGGATCTGATATTATCGCTCGCGAAAAAATAATTCTTACGCATAATACCGCCCCTTCCCATATTGCTCGTCAATGGCCACTCTATGCACTCGCAGGGATAAGTACCTACACGCTCTATTATTTTCTTCATAAAAAAATATCGGTTGATGATGTAAAAAGAACCGGTAAAAGCACCTACACAAAACATGTAAAAAAACATCTTGATACCATAAAAAAATATCAACAAGAAGCGGCAGCAGCAGAGGAACATATTGCGAGTAACACAACCAACTATCAACAACGTGTTGATCAAATTATTTCTGAAATAAACAAAAATCCCGAACTTAAAAAAATGGTCGAAAAGGATGGTCTAACCTTTGCATCAATGGCGCAAGGCACTTTAGATGACCAACAAAAAAAAATTGATCGTCTACATCATCTTGTTATGACACAGCTTGTAGAAAAAAGTAAAACTGATATTCAAAAAAACAGAGCTCTTGCAAATATCCCATCATCTCTCAATGGATCTAAAGATTCTCCATCCTCCTTTGACACACAAGCAATTACAAGCTCCCTCCATGAATCTTTAGACGGTATCAAACAGGGCCTTGCCGACATAGCAGACTCAAACATTGATACTGATATACGCAACGTACAAAGAAAAATTGAAGCACTTCCCCATACTCCCATACCAGATTGGATGGATAACACACTTAATGTTGGCATAGATAAAATCCTCAAACACACTCCTGTTGGATCAATTACAGATGATATTGCCAATATATCCCATAATGGAAAAGCTCTTTCTGAAAAAATGTTAGATCTTGCTCCAAAAATAGAAACCATCGTCAACAATGCTGAAGTTATCTCACAAAAAACAAAAGAATTGCTAGAAAAAGGCGCTACTGAATATGAAACTTTTAAACAGGATTACCAAACAATTCGGCAAGATTATGACATGATTAAAAATGATTACGAAACTATTAAAGGTGACTACTTTACCGTTAAAGAACAACTTGGATCATATGAACCATACATCAAACTACTCGTTGCAACTACTGATCTTAAAGTAAAATTTTTTGAAATTATTCTTTTACAAGTTACCCGTAAAACACAATTACCTCTTGTAATGCTCGGTGCAATTCCTGCTGCATTCATCTGCTATGCAACCTATAAAGGTGGTGTATCTATTTGGCATGCATTTACTGATATGCATTTCATTGAGCCACTGCGGAAAGATTTGATTCAATTACAACTGCATCTTAATCGTCACCGACATGTTGCCCCAGAACGGCTTAATCATTTTTATAAAGGTATGTCCTATTACTGGATAACCCAACTTGAAAAATATGCTCGTAGACTGCCAGTAGAGTATCGTACATCGTATAAAGAATATTTAGAGGAATTACGTAGTTGTGATTACAGTCCTGAACAGAAGATGATGATTATTGAGTATATGTTTAAGGATTATGGGTTCTTAAAATAAGTTTTATAAAAAAACTAATGCTTACTATTTTTTATATCCCACAACAAATCAAACGCCCTTTTCGGTGTCAACTCCATAACATCACACGCCTGTAATTCATGCAGTACAGCAACTTGTTCCTGCAATTTCCGAAGCTGCTCTTGCATCGCTTGTATCTGCAGATAACCACTCACATCATCCCCCTCAATTTTTTGTGCCGGTTGATAGGTAGTAACAAGCTGTTGCGCTCTGACAATAATAGATGATGGTAAGTGGGCAAGTTTTGCAACTTCAAGACCAAAACTTTTATGGGAAACACCGGGCACTAAAGTGTGTAAAAATACAATTCCTGCATCTGTTTGTTTACTTGCCGTAAAGTAGGCAACAATTCCCGTATGCATATCTGCAAGATGCGTAAGTTCATGATAATGTGTTGCAAATAAACAACGAACTTTCACCGTTTCATACAGATATTCAACAATTGCTTGGGCAAGTGCAACACCATCTTGCGTACTGGTTCCACGACCTACTTCATCAAGAATCACTAAACTTTTATTGGTAGCATAACGACATATATCGGCAGTTTCTTCCATCTCAACTAAAAAAGTACTTTTCCCTGATGCAACATTATCGCCAGAACCAATTCGAGTAAAAATTCTGTCAAGAATGGACAACTGTGCCGTACGTGCAGGAACAAAAGATCCACATTGTGCCATAATACTAATCAGCGCAACTTGCCGCAGATAGGTAGATTTACCACCCATGTTTGGTCCCGTAATAATCCATAACCGCTGATCATCTGTCAGCTGTGTACTATTGGCAACAAAAGAACTACCAACAAGTTGTTCAACTACCGGATGACGACCTTGATCAATACAAATTGATTGCTGCTGCTTAGAAAATGTTGGACGAACATACCCATAATCAGAAGCACACACTGCAAAAGCTGTTAAAGCATCTACATGCCCAATCATGGTTGCCATTTTACGTAGTCTACTTATGTACCGCCGTACTTCTGCAGTAACTTCTTTAAAAAGATCTTGTTCTTTGTGCTGTGCATCAGCTTGTGCACTGATTATAGAACTTGCAAGTTCTTGTAGTTCTTGCGTCATAAACCGCTCTTTACCAACCAATGCATGGCGTTGCATATAACGATCTGGCACTAAATGGAGATTTGCTTTAGTAACTTCAAGATAATATCCATACAAATTATTATAACGAATTTTAAGTGATCCAATCCCTGTTGTTTGCTGTTCTTTTTGTTCAAGATCAAGAAGTGCTTGATGACTATTCATCATCAAAAAACGTGCTTTATCAAGTTCTGCATTAAATCCAGCAGCTATAATCCAATCACGTGTTGTATCATCATTAAAAGCAGCCGTAAGAAGCTGCGTAAGTTGATCAAAACCAGCAACCGCATCTTTTACATATTGCAATAATAACGGACTTTGAATATTCAAGAGAGCGTGCAACTCAGAAAGCGCACTACAAACACTGCGTAGATGTGTGTAATCACCAACCGTTGCGCGATCAAGTGCAATACGACCAACAACTCGTTCAATATCTCCAATTTTTTCTAAAATAGTTTGTACATCTCGTAAAAAAACATACCTATCTTTTAAAAATTGTACTGCATTAAGACGATGCTCTATCATCCCCTGATCAACAAGAGGACGTACTAACCATTTCTTAAGCGTACGTGCACCTGTTCCTGTTGTTGTTCTGTCGAGCACAGAAAGCAGCGAATGGTTCCGTGTACCATCATACGTGTTAGTGACCAGCTCAAGATTATGCTGTGTTGCTTTATCCAGAACCAAAAAATCATCCGGTTCGTACATATGAATATTGGTAAATGTTGAAAGTGATGAAGGATAATTTTTTTGCATGTAATTATAAAAAACATCAAGCGCTGTACGTAGTTGTTGTTGAGTTTTAAGAATGGTTGTTACTTTTCCTTCAAATTGTGTATCCAACCAGATTTCATTACTCAGAGCATCATGCACCACCGAGGTAAAGTATCCCTGCTTTTTAAGTGCAGTAATCATTGGATCAGTTGCATTATCATTACTGATGACAATTTCATCAGGGAAAAAACGGGCAAGTTCTGTTTCTAAAATTTTATAATCACCCGCTTTGCAGGTTGTTGCATAGAGTTGTGCAGTCAATAACTCTGCAAAAAGCAATGCCCATCGATCTTTCTGAGGAACAAACGTAAAAATATAAGAAGCTGATTTTTCATCTAAAAATGCTGCATCTGTTAACGTTCCAGGCGTCAGTACTTGTGTAACACCACGCTTGACGAGTGTTCCTGGTGTTGGCGCTTCAAGTTGATCGCATATCACAACACTAAAACCACCCTTAACTAATTTACCTAAATAATGTTTAACCGTATGAACTGGCACACCACAGAGTGGAATATCGTTACCATCTTCTTTACCCCGTTTAGTGAGTGTAATACCCAAGAAGTGTGCTGCTTTTTTTGCATCATCATGAAAAAGTTCATAAAAATCACCTACCTGAAAAAAAACGAGTGCTTCTGGGTAATCGTTTTTTATTGTGTGGTATTGGGACATTAAAGGGGTTGATTTTATTTTCATGTTCTGCGATGACAGGTGGTTTATAAATTTATTTATTTAGGAGTAAGTGTAACGATTTATGAGATTTATGTAAAAAACGGTTTCTATTTTTATAAAACTTATTTTTTTAAATTAATATTTTGAGGTCCTCCCGGACAGGGCAAAAGATGTGCTGGCAAACCCCTTATAGTCAGCACGGCAGTGCCGAAAAATAATTGAAAAAGAAAATAGAGAAATTGTAAGGGAAAAAAATTATAAAAAAAGAGAGCAACTTTTTACAGTCACCCTCTTTTTCACACACAATCTACTATCTATAAATTAGTATCTATTTATATCGTTATTGTGCAGCTTTTTTGCCACCAAACCAACTAGACCACCAGCTTGAACTTGCATTTTTAATAGATGATGGAGCTTGCCATAAACGTTGCCCCAATGTCTTATTTTTAGTTTCCGCTGCTTGCATTGCCTGTCTTTGAGCAATCAGAGCCGCTGCTTCTGCTGCTGCTTGATCAATTGCTTGCTGCTCAGCTAACGCTATTGCTAATGCTTCATCCTGATATCTACTACGCAGATTTGCTATTTGATTAAGATCTAAATCTTCACCAAATACTGGTAATGAATATTCACCTGAAGGCAATTGA
>CAIQNR010000028.1 GCA_903873255.1 uncultured bacterium
GCAGTTCAAGATGATGACCCTTCATTGCTTATTGAGCCATTTGTGGTTGATGAGCTTATTATGTTTGCAACTCCTGTGCAGCGCGCTACCGATTATTTGGTTGGACGTGATATGTTTAAAAAAGTTTACCATTTTTATTCATGTAATGATGGTATTCAGACACTTGATTTTACTTGCCCAAAGCAATTTTTTTCAAAAAGATTGTTTCAAAATCGCAAAGGTTTTAAAGTTCCATCTTCTCTTGTTCAAATAAGAATGAGGACAACTAAACGGCTTATTTCTCGATCCAAGAAATTTCGTGATAGTTGTACCGATTATACTTTTTTGCATGATAAACGGTTTAGGCATGTACGGCACGATCCAAAACATACAGAATTTTGGAATTTTCAGTGGGGCTCATCTACGTATCGTGATCTTTTTACCTTAGCGCCGCTACCTGTTGTGGTTTTTTATCCATCAATAATTACAACATTGCAGCAAAAATTTCCAGATTTAACGTCCCTTGTTTTTGATTATGCTCCTTCCCATGGAGGGGCAGTTGTAATTGATCGTACAACTAAAAAAACATCGTCAGTTAAAATGTTATCTCAAGATCAACTCGATAATATGTATGAACTTGCTCATGCATCAGGAAAAAAAACGCTTGATCTTCATGAGCAAAAAGAGCATTTACGTAGTGCTATGAAAAAAGCAGAAGATGATTACAATGAAGAACATCCTCATACATTATCTTATGGGCATCTAATGAAGTTAGCTTATTTGATTCGATAATTATTTAGAAACAACTTTTGTATGAATGGCTAACCATAATTCTAAAAAGTTGGCCATGTTCATTTGTTGCGCTCGTAGTCCCAATAATTCTTCTGGAATAAGATCAAGTGAGATATGAGATTGTAGTAAGTTATTGCGGAGCGTTCTGCGTGGTTGTGAAAAACATGAATCAATAAATTTCCAGAATTGTTCTTCTTCTACAATTGGCTGCACATTTTGTTTTGTTTTAAAATGGAGTAGGCGAGAGAATATTTTTGGAGCTGGAAAGAAAGAGTCAGGATGTACTTTGGTAAGTAACTGCCAATCAAAATAATATTGATAGAATAATGAAACATACCCATAACCACGGCCGCGAGATTTAGTGATTTTTTGGGCAACTTCTTCTTGAATCATAATAACGCCTTCAGGAATATAGTGCCTGAAAGCATGCAATTTACGCAAAATAGGAAAGGTAAGATGGTAGGGTAGATTGGCAAGAAGTCGCCATGGGGCAAAAGGTTTTAGAATTTCTAGATCAACTTCTAAAAAATCACCTTGATGCATAACAAGACGTTTATCATGGCATTCTTCTTCTACTTTGGTTGCCCAAGCAGGGTCGATTTCAAAAACCCAAAGTCGTTCAACAGGTTGGTGTAAAATTTCGCGTGTTAAGGCACCATCTCCACAACCAATTTCAAAAACAGAAGCCTTTTTTAGATCTGTTGCAAGTAGAATATCCATCAAAACTTTTCTATCACGTAGAAAGTTTTGACCATATTGTTTTTTTAAAGGAACGCCGTCGGAAAAAGGCTTTATGTTTTTTTTCATAGGATTTTTATTGCATTAAAACGTCGCGGAATATGTCGAGTTCTTCTATCACTTTGCCAGCACCATTAACTACGCAAAAAAGAGGATCATCTGCAACACGTACAGGAAGTCCTGTTTCGCGAGAGAGTAATCTATCAAGGCCACGTAGTAATGCACCGCCACCGGCCATTACAATCCCGCAATCTACTAAGTCAGCAGAGAGTTCAGGAGCAGTGTTTTCGAGCGCCAAACGGACGCCATCAACAATTTTTGAGATTGTTTCAAGGAGGGCTTCATGTACTTCAGGACCAGTAAGACTAATTGTCTTTGGAACGCCAGTAAGTAAATCTCTACCTTTAACTTTAATAACTGCTGTTTCGATAGCTTCATCTATCATTGCAGCGCCAATTTCTATTTTTACAGATTCAGCGGTACGTTCACCGATGAGTAAGTTATATTTACGTTTAATGTATTGAACAATTGCACGGTCCATTTCATCACCACCAACACGAACTGATTGGCAAAATACAACGCCTTTGAGTGTGATAACTGCAACTTCTGTAGTTCCGCCACCAATATCAACAATCATGCTTCCAACAGGTTCTTGTACAGGAAGTCCTGCTCCAATTGCAGCAGCCATTGGCTCCATAATTGGGTAAACTTCACGAGCGCCTGCTTGGCGTGCTGATTCTTCTACTGCACGTTTTTCTACTTGTGTAATTCCTGAAGGAATACCAATGACCATACGTGGGCTTATTAAAGTTCTGCGGTTATCGTGCACTGCGCGTATAAAATGGCGCAACATGCTTTCGGTTAGTTCAAAGTTTGCTATAACGCCATCACGTATTGGGCGGCAAGCTATAATTGATTCTGGAGTTCTTCCAAGCATTTCTTTTGCTTTGTGGCCAGCTGCAAGAACTTCATTAGTACCAGCTTTAACTGCAACAACGGAAGGTTCGTTTAAAATGATACCTTTTCCGCGTACATATACAACGGTATTTGCTGTGCCAAGATCGATTGCTATGTCATTCGAAAAAAAACCAAACAAGCGTTTTGCTGGTATATATTTCATAATTTTTTTCATTGTTTGCTTTCAGATAATTAAAAACATACTTCAATGCCTAAACTAACTGCGTTAGTTTTACTTACTTCATGGGCAGAAAGGAGTCGCATAGGAATATCCCAACTGAAACGCAATGAAGGCCGTAAGGAATCACACTTTACTACTTTACCAGAATCGTACAAAACAGTAAGAGAAACATAGTCAGATTCCCATTGTGATTTTTTAAACATGCCATTTAAATTTGAGGGAATTGTTGCATCTTGACGAATATCAGTCCAATCATCACCTGAATGGTTGGTGTATGCGTATTGAACACAGATATCAAGTCCATCCCGTATATTGCCAAGCATTAAGTAAGGTTTAATTTTTGTTGTAACGCCAGGATCTACGGAAACGTTTCCAGAAAGTGCTCCAAAAAGGTAATTTTCTTGTATAACAGGTAAGCGTTCTTTCATTTTTTTGGTAAGACGAGTGGTCAGTTGTAAAGAAAGACCAAAGGTCATATCTTCTTTAAGTTCAAATGTATTATCAGTTCCTATAAAAAATCCTGTTGCACCATTGCCACCAAAAGGAACGGATGCAGTGTTGAAAAAATCTCGTTTTTGACCGCTTGGTACAATCACACCACCTAGTAAACTTAAACTAATTTCTCTACATTTTGCTTTGTATTCCCATGTTTTTCCATAGCGTGCATAGAGTACTGTGTCTAAAAAACCATACGTTGACCATTGGCTTGATGTAAGCCCGAGTTGATTAAACATTGCTCTTCGCTCTCTATCTAATTCTTCTTGTTGTGCAACTGATAATGTCATTTCTGTTATAACTGATCGAGGTATTACAAATATTTGATCAGAAAAAAGATGCATAAATCCTGTTGAATAACCAAAAGATAATCCTTTATAAAGTGCATGTTCCCCGCTGAATTGAAGACCTTGACCCTCAAGCTTTTGTTTAACATGCCAGGTGATATTTCTTAAGATTTGCCATTGCGCAAGAAGTGGGGATGTTTCGCCAATAAAAATTATTGCATCACTCATTTGTTTTTGATCATAAAGCCCCCATATTTCGGGAATGCCTTTTTTTTCATGTGAATGATCGCCAAATGCATCATTGCCATTTACAAAAAAAAGATCGCCGCGTAGCCCAGAATAGGGTTCTAATGTATGAATGATAGGAGGGTTGTTCCAAGGAAAATAACGGTTGTCTATGACTGCTGCTGCAAAATTTTTTATTAAAAATATGCTTAAAAATATGACGATATTTTTTTTCATTACTCTATGCTCACACTAATCAAAAGGTCATTCTATGGTTTAAGAACTTTAAGGTTAATCCCTTCCTATGCTTAGTCAAGTTGGCAGCTTCTATAAGTTAATTTTGGGCAATAAAAAAGTCCCGCTTTTTAGGTCGGAACTTTTTTTATTTTGATCTAATGAAAGTTACTTTGTTATAATTTTCATTATTTCTTCAGCTTTTTTTTGTCCTTCTTCAAAAAATTCTGACGTACTTTTTTTAATATTATCAGTACAAGTTTTAATTGGTTCTATAACAGTAAAGAATTTCTTTGAAAGAGCTTCTTCAAGGTTATGTTCTGTATCAATACGATGAGTTAAATAACCGCCTACATAAGCACCAGTAACTATTGTTGCTGTTCTACCAAGTCTTCTAAGAGATGATGTATGTGTTGTTGCACCATAAGTAGCAAGAGCTAAAAGTAATAATAATTTTTTATTCATAATGTAAACCTCTATCTTTTATATTATTTATATTTGTCATTAACTTATAAAAAGTATAGGGATTATTCATATTTAATCAAGTGGTTATGCCCTTTATAGGGTTTGCATGTATGATAAAATAAGCTTATTTAAACTTGAATAAAGAGAAGGATATTATTTGATGAATGATCTGATTGACCATAAAAGATAGATAATTGTTCCTAGGCAAAGAAATGAGCCAAATGGTAATTGAAGCGTGTTTTTATCTTTACCACGCAGTAAGCAGATAATGCCATAGAGTGCACCAAGAGATGAGCCTACGGTAAGCACAAACCAAGAACCATAAAATCCTACCCATGCTGCAATAAATGCAAAAAGATCGGTGTCTCCGCTTCCCATGCTTTCTTTTTTCATGAGCTTAAACGAGATAGCATAGGTTATTTTAAGCAGTCCATAAGCAAGAAGAGAAGCATAAAAGCTTTCTGTAAAGGTAAGGGGAATAAGTCCAAAATAGGCAGCAATCCATGCAAGAGGAATAAGATAAAGTGTGAAGATTTGTGAAATGAGTAAGGCAAATGCGTCGGTAAAAAGTGAAATGGCAAGAATACTTGTAAAGCAGAGATATGCTAGATTTTGGGGGTATGGATAGCTGAATGAAATCAGATAAAAGCTGATGGTAAGAAAACTTATTAGAAACGGATAGGCACGAGGTGGATTAGCAAACAGTTTGATGAGTGCAATGTGATGTTGAGATGTTTGATAATCCTTAACTAACCACTGTGCAAAAAAAGCAATAATGACGCTTAAAATCCTATATCCAACAAAGGCAAAAAGCACCATTAAAGTGTTTGAAAAGGTCATGCACTTTTTCCGTCATCATAATTGTCATCATCTTGGTCTTGCCAATCTGATTTTACTGATTCAAAAAGACCTTCAAGGCGATCAACAATTGTTTGTTGTGTATCGAACTTAAAAAGAATGTCTGGGGTGTAACGGCCAGGAATTTGTTTTGCTAGTGCCGCACGCAGAGAAGGTTTGTAGAGTTTTAATGTTTTAAGCTTCTCATTAAAAAATTCTTGGCCTTCTGGGGTATGGAAGTAGACGTAGCACATGCCTTTATCTTGCGATAGTTCAACACGGCTAATAAATAATCCTGAAAGTTCTTTGTCGTCACGAGTAGCTTCCCAATAAAGCTGGGAAATTGCTTTTAAAAGAAGCGAGGCCTTTTGGGCCCGCTTAATATCAGAAACTTTTGTCATATTAACTATTCGAGTTAGCCATCATGCGCATGTAGTTTTGCTTGATAGCGCGCATGTGACGTTTACGACGTTTTTGTGTTGGAGGTTCAAAATAAACGATACGTTTCATGTCTCTCACCACGCCTTCACGTTCAATTTTCTTTTTGAGTTGGCGTAGGGATCGTTCAACGTTTCCCGTTACATGAATTACGATGTTTGATTTTGTTTTTGACATGGAGTCTCAACTTCCTTTCAACAGACAGAGCCTGCAGTGTTTTTATTTTTAGTTATCATATTATCAGTAAGAGTATCATTTTCGATTAATATGTCTAGTTCGGTAAGGGGTAAGTTTTTAGAAAGTACCGGTCATACCAATCATAAACGTATTAGAAAGATAGGATGCTCTATTTCCCATAGGTAGTTGCGCCGCTGCACCTAAGCTTATACTTGGCGATAAATCATAATTAAGTCCAACATTTACTACCCCATATTTCCATTCAGTATCCGTTTCTAAACGGCTAAGTATATAAGCAGGGTCGTATTGAAGAAGTTCAAAAGAATCATGCTCGTGGGCTGCATAATTTACTTGAACAAACGTAGAAAGTTTATCAATAAAGTAATGTGCATTGAGGCCAAAAGTACCTTGATAGGTATTTGAAGGGGTTACTTTTACGCGAGTTTTATAAGGATAAAGCCCGGATTGGTAGATACTTGTTGGAACACGTAGGTCTTGATTTTGTGAAGCGTATTCCGTTATTCCGCCTTCTGCAAATACTTCTATGGTTTCGTTAAAGGCAAGAGCAAGTCCAGCCATAAGAGAAAGTGAGTGATGTCCATTATTACCAAAAGGAAGAGAAAGAAGAATGTCTGGGTTTTTCTTTTCACCAAAAGCGCCGGTTGCTATTACAGTAAGGTGTGGAATAAACACAAACTTTGTCCATTTACGGTCGTCAGCCTCTTGTTGAACTGGAATATTTTTTCGGTAGGTAAATTGAAGGCTCATGTCTTCAATTCCTAATGCATGCCAGTCGCTATAGTTGACACCAATATCATGCATCACATCTTTCCATTGGCGGGTAAGGACGTTGTAGAGAGTTACTGTATCAGCAGAAAATTCGGTTTGAACGGCAGTTGATCCACCCATAGTAACCACATTTGCTAGTAATCTTTCATCGATAATGCCGGTAGATGATTGACGCATATCACAGGCTCCGGCGTTTAAGGTAATCACAACATTTTCAAAAATTCTGCCAGAGACCTGAAAGCGTGTTCCCATTTTTCTGTATTGGCTTGCAACGCTAAAAAATCCAAAATATTGTGCAGGGTCAGAGTATTCTGTTGCATTAAAATTTGCCGTAACAAACGTAAAAGCTGTGCCTGCAATATTGGTAAGAATGGTGCTTTCTGTTTTTCCAGTCGGTACCGACCCATAACACATAGGCAGTAATCCTAGGCGTCCATTAACATCCCCTGTAGGAACGCGGAATCCATCAGCATCATTTGCCCAGTTAGTGGATTGTGTAAACAAGTTAACCGAAAGTTGAAATCGTTCTGCAATATCTTTTGTAATGTCATGAGCATAACTTGCTTTTACGTCACTGTTTAAAAAATCGAATGGATAAAGAGTGGAAAGTAATGGGAGAGCATCATTCTGATTGAGTTTTGCAGCTGGAGTAAGAGTGCATGGCCAGAGCATAAGAACAAGTGATGCTATATAATATATTCTTTTCATCACAAAAACCTTTCTTAAATATCAGTTATGAGGTCAGTTATAGCATCTTGTTCTTATTGGCGTCAAATAACCAGGCATTCTTATTACAATTAGCTGATAAAAAAGGAAGAAAATAATTTTTTTAAGGCGAAAAAACCAATTACACCAGCAGTGAAAATTCCTATGAGGGTAATATAATTTTGTTTTGACTTCCATTCTGATTGAATTTCTAAAAGTGGTAAAATTGAAAGTACAAAAGCAACAAGCAAAAAAAGTGCTGTCAGATAAAAGAATGATGTGTCATTGAGTACACTAAAGCTCGTAAAGATGCCAAGCCCAATAATAAGTACCGTTGTTTTCTTATTAATAATATTTCCTGCAAGAAGAATTTGCACTGGCAAATTACGAGCTTTTTTTGCAAAGGAGAAGAGTAAGCTACTTGATCCCCAGATCATAGAATGGAGCGTTCCCAAAATTGCAGACAAGCATGAAAAATGTATTGCAGTAATCAGCCATGGAGAGTTAGGAAATACTGATTCAAGAATGATTGTCAGTGGGCTGCCGGCATTATTTTGAAATACTTCAGGTGGTATTGCAAGCAGCAGTGATGCAACAAATAAAAGATAAATAGAGGCCACTATAATAACGGAGTAAGCAATTGCTTTAGGAAGATTTTTTTCTGGATTTTTGATTACGGTAAAAAGTGATGCTGCTGATTCAAAGCCAAAAAAGCTGAAAATAACAATGTCCATATTTGCAAACATAGGGGTAATGCCATAAGGGGCAAAAGGAATAAGGTTGTTGAAATCTGCTTTGGTTAAACAAAGAATGGTTGTTGCAAGGAGTGGAAACACCGTGCATACAATCAAAATATTTTGACCAATTTCAGAAAGTGCCGCGCCTTTAATATTGAACGCTACAAGTACTAATAGTGCAATAATTCCCATGACGTATTCAGAGCTTAAAGGGAAAATTTCATGCAGATATTGTCCTGCGGCATGGGTTAAAAGTCCCATTGCAATCAGTAAACCAATAAGGTACGACATATTTGCAATAACACCGGCTGTATGGCCTTTCCATAGGGATGCATAGGTATAAAAAGAACCTTCTTGAGGATGGAGTTGTGCAATTCGTGCAAAAGATTGTGCTAAAGACCAGACACCTACTGCCACGATAAAAAATGAGAGGATACCAATTGGTCCCATATTACTTGTTAGTGCGCTTGGTATAGTAAAAATACCTGCACCAATCATAGCGTTCATTCCTACGATAACTGCAGTAATTAAGCCAATTTTTCCTTTTGCCGAGTGTTGTGACATAAAGATTTCCTTTTTAACGTGGTCAAATTTTTTAACAAATTGGGAGTATAGCATAAAAAATAAGGGAGAACTAAAAAAAATAGACTTAAAAATATACGTTTTTACTGGATCTGGTAGGCTTTGTAATATGGAAATTACTAAAAAAACAGCTGAAAATAATCTTTTCTGTTCATATTATACCGGCGCGGTTGAGCGTTCTAAGGTGTGGGTGCTTGTTTCTGCATTGCGTGGAACTGAGCATATTTGTTTCGATCGGACACTGGATGTTCAAAGCAGTGTATTTGAATTTTTTGTCCCACACGACACAGAACATATTTTTCTTCAGGTGATGGACTATCTCAAAAAAGATGGTGTTTTATTGTCGCTCGAAAAAAAAGAGAATCGGCTCATAGATTCTGATTTTTAAAGATCTCCGCAGTAAGAAAAGCTTTTTATTTTATCTGTTCATGTCGATTGTTTACCGTTAGGTAAATGTATCGAGACATAAATTTTTAAGAGTTTTTTAACCTCTAAATAGAATACTCGAATAGCTCGTATCACTCGAGGTGAGCGGCGTATTTTGATGTAATTTTATAATGTTATTCATCATCATCTGAGTTGTCGTCTTCATCTGTATCATGATCATTTGATTTTACATGAAGTATTGTTGCCTCTAACTCTTCATCATTAGGATAGATTTTTCTTGATTCTAATTTAGGGCTGGAGCATAAGTGTGTATCAGTAGCTGCAGTATCATCGTCGTCTTCTGAGCATGAGGGAATATCACTTGGTAAGTTTGCTATATCAAGATTTTCTATGGCTTTGGGGTCTTGATTGACAAGTTCTTTTAACCATTCGTGTGATTCATTGGGGATAGTGAGCCGTTCTATTGTTACAGGAGAATTTTCTTGTTTTTTTTCTGTGTATTTTAGTGGAGAACCTTTTCGTGCCATTTTAAAAAGATGATGTGCGCCTTCAGTTAATTTTAATGTTGTATAAAGATCTCGTTCAACCATCTTTCCATAAGGGAATGCGGATGGTGTTAATGATTTTTGCACATTTTCATACATTGTAACGGCAGAATTGATTTTTGTATGAAGCAATTCATATAAATTATGGGTTCCTGGCATTATTCGTGCTTTAGCCATTTTGGCAGCACTATTGCAGATTTGTACTACAGTATAGGGGCTTTCTATGAAGTCTTCATCAAGATAATCTGCAATTTTAGCATCATTAACAAGAGCTTCTAGTGTAGTTGCAACAATTTCTTCATGAGGATTTAAAACTGAATATTTTGGTTTGATCAGTGTATGGAAGTGACTGAGGTCATTAAATTGCGTAAAGGGTGTATTATGTTTTTCTTTATTTTGTTCTGGAAATAAAAGAGAAAGAATTTCATAATAATTCAAAGGTTGGAGAGATTCCATTTTTGAAAGTGCTGCATGTCGGTTTAAAATTTCAGTTCGTATAGATGTAATTTTTGGAAATAAAATTTCCATGGTCAATTTGCAAGCTGATGCATAGGGCATTTCAATAGTTGATTGGCTTATAGTAGAAAGAGGAATACTGCTTGAAGATGCAGAAAGTGTCACTTGCGAATTAATCGATTCGGCTCTATTTCGTCCTGTTAGAGGGGAATTAACTGATCTGTCTGAGCCTTCAGAAGTTTGTCGTTTGCGATCTCTCTGAGCAAGTAAACGGCTCTCTTGTAACCCTCTATCGCATCCTTTAATAGTAAAAAATCCTAAAGCCATCGCGATTAACCATTTTTTATGTGCAATCATGATACTACATCCTCTTTTACTAGTAGGTTTTTACAACGTATTTATTCGATAAGATCACATAATCTAGTTTTTATTTTTTCGTAGTCAAGAATTTCAATTAAATCTGCAATGCCAAGGCCTCGTTCAGACCCAGTAAGTAAGTATCGAACGTACATAAATGCTTCTTTATTAGAAATTTTTGCTTCAGCAATACCCGCCTTGAGTATTGCCAAAAAGGTTGTTTTATCAGGTTGTTCGCATGCTTTTTGAATAACATTTGTCAGAGCTTCAGCATTTTCTGGTGTGGTAAGTGCATGTGTGTGTGCTTTGCTGCAGACTGGTTGTGCAAAATAAAATGCTAAAAGTTCAACGCAATCTTGGAGCGTGATCATCTCGGAAGAAACTTTTTTAAGGAGCGCTGCAACTGTTTCCGTCGCAATGATGTTGATTTCAGGAAACACTGGCTCAAGATACGGTTTGCATAGTTCAAGTAGGTGTTCAGGCGCAAGCTTGTTGATCCACTTGTGATTAACCCAGCGTAGTTTTTCTACATCGTATTTAATTTGGCCTGTGGTAGAAATGTGATCAAAGTTGAGGTTCTGAGCAAGTTCATCCATAGACATAATTTCTTGTTTAAATGATCCGCCAATAATTGCTAGATAATTAACAATTGCTTCTGGTAAGAATCCAGATTCTTTAAGATCGCGCAAAGAAAAGCCGAAATCACGTTTAGAAAGTTTTTTACCATCGATGTTACATAAAATAGGCATGTGCCAAAAGATTGGTAGATCAATGCCGAATGCTTTATACAGTGCTGCTTGTGATGCTGTATTGCTTAAATGGTCTTCACCACGAATAACGCATGAAATTTTCATGAGCATGTCATCAACAAAGTTTGCAAAAATAAAGGTGACTGAGCCATCTTGGCGAGTTATAGGAAAATCGGAAAAGTTTTTAAATTCAAAGGTTACTTTTCCATGGGCAAGGTCTTGAATGCTGACCGTTTGCGTGTGGTCAAGTTGTGCGCGCCATACAAAAGGAAGCGTTGTCGCTTTATGGGCAGATTCTTCAGCCATTAATTTTAAACATGTTCTATCGTAACGAGGTGGTTGCTTGAGTGCGATTTGCCGTGCTCGTTTTTTTTCTAGTTCCTCAACAGAACAGAAACAGCGATATGCAATGCCAAACTTAATAAGTTCTTGTAATTTTTCTTGGTAGATTGCATTTCTTTGTGATTGAAAGTAAGGGCCATAGCCACCATCTTTTTGAGGACCTTCATCAGCAACTAAAGAAAGCCATTGTAAATCTTCTTGAATTTTTACTGCTGAGGGATCGTAGTTGCGTTCTGCATCAGTATCTTCTATGCGCAGTACAAATGTGCCCTGTTTTTGCCGCGCCATCAAAAAGTTCATTAATGCAGTTCTAATATTACCTAAATGCATCATACCTGTAGGCGCAGGGGCAAATCTGACACGGAGTGTAGCGTTTTTCATAGATAGACCTCAAAAAAACCTTTAAACAATAGGTCTTTAGAATAGCTTTAACTATAAGGCAAGTCTAGTGTTTGCCCTTTAAATTGGCCCTAAGGAAGATAATTTTTGACAAAAATAAACTCTGTTTGTTAATGTTGTTGCCTGGTTGGTACGTAATAGTTTCGAAAAAAAAAGGGAGAAATACGCATGAGCCAATGTTTACGTATTACGTTTGTAGTTGAAGATTCTTCAAAACCATCTCTCTCTGAGATTATTCAAAAAGAAGCAAAAAAACTTCACTTAGAAGGAGTAGTGCAGGCAGCGCAAACCGATCGCATTAGCGTGGTAGCTTGTGGCCATTCAGATGAAATAGAAACCTTCCTTGATCTCTTATATAAGGAAATGGCACTTCAGCAATGTGATTGTGTAGAAGTGGAACCATTTTTTAAGGATAAAGATTATAGAGGTGTGTTTCGGATAATTGAGTAAGAGCCTAGAAGTGGCAAGTAAATAAAAAGACCTTCAATTACGAAGGTCTTTTTTTATTGTGCAGAGTTTAAGTTTTTTTTAAGTTTTTAAGATCACGTTCTTTTTGCGAAAGTTCTCGTTGAAGATCATTATTTTTCTCATACAAATAAATGGTATGAACATCTTGCACTAAGCTTTTTATTCTAAGTGCTTCAATTTTATCTGCTTGTTCTGCGATTTTTCTTTCTGTTTTATACTCATATGAATTTTCTATGACCACAATTATTTTTTGTAGAATTTCTATCAAATTAAGGTTTCTTTTTCGAAGTTCTAAAAAGTCTTGAGGCGAATATTCAGTTTTATTTATAGATCTGAGCTCATTTTGAAATTTAATAAGGCCATTAATCGCTGCAACGTGAGGGTAGCTTGTTCCGTTATAGCAATTGATGAGCGCATCTATAAATTGTTGATTGTCGTAGGTTTGCAGTAAATTGTAAATGTGTTCATAGGCGTTTATTTTTTCCAAAAACCAGTTTTCTGTTTTAATAATTGCGCGTTCACCTTTTTGAAGGGTAGTAACGGCGTTTTGTACAGAATGTAAAAGATTCCGATAGTCAGGACCATTATATTTTGGAATTCCATTCATTTGCTTAATAAGAGAAAGCATGAAGCTTTTTAAAGATATTAATGTTGTGCAGGCTTCTTGGTTGCTAGAAAATGTTTCACCCATTTTATGCACAAACTCATCAACTGGTAGATCGAGGTTGTTGAGTATTTGTCCATAGAGAGGGTTTGCGGTAAGTATAGATGCTGCATAACATTCTGGTTTTGCATCGTAACGAAGTGCATCTTTAAATATATAACCAACCAAAGTTCCCAGTGCTATATGAACAGGAATCCATTTTTTTGAAACATTAGGATTTATAGAGTAATGCATGCTGCCGGTTATTCCTACTATGCAAGCTCCTGCCAGGGAGCTGAGAGTATATTCACTTATTTTTTGAGATAAGCTTAAATCATTCGATTGTGTTGAGCATTGAGCTATAACGTCATCAAGTACATGAGGCTTATTTGAGGTAAAAAATGCTGTCATAGACAAAATAAGTAGATATTTTTTCATATATTTTCCCTTTTTAAATTATAATTTTTTATAAAAACATATCTCTTAATTATAGTATTCTTACTAAAAACCGCAAAAGGCTCTCAGTTTTTTATAACCATTTGACTTTCTGCCCCCCCCAGTAAACTTCAATTAGAAACTATTTAAAAATATTGTTATGGAGGTTATGATGAATAAGAAATTATTATTGTTACTGGTTGTGAGCGGAGCTCAAATAAGTGAAGTTAAGCCTGGGCTATTTGATTGGGTGTCTAAAAATCCAGCAA
>CAIQNR010000029.1 GCA_903873255.1 uncultured bacterium
AAAAGCAAACTTGATTCTGCCGAAAGAATAGGCTTTCAAGAAGGCAAAGAAAAAGGAATAAAAGAAGGCATAGAAGAGGGACAATTAAAAGAAAAACATACTATTGCTCTTAAACTACTAAGAACCAACACCTTAGAAATTTCACAAATAGCTGAAATAACTGGCCTTTCTGTTGATGAAATTAACAATTTAAAGAAAAATTAAAATAATGAACACCTTATCAAATATCAAAAAAGCATTTTTTGAATGTCTCCAAAAAGTTACTGGCACAACCGAACTTCCATCACTTGAATTTGCTTTAAATACTGATGAACATAAACAACAATTTGGTGACATCACTACCAACGCAGCAATGGTTCTTGCAAAAACTTTGGGTAAAAATCCACGTCAAATAGCTCAAGAAGTTGTAGCACAATTTACCTATGATGGAATTGCCAAAATAGAAATCGCTGGGCCTGGATTTTTAAATATCTTTCTTACTCAAGAAACAGTTCGTTCCATTGCAGAAGAGCTATTCATCAATAAAGACCACTATTTTGAAGCTGAAGAACCAACCGCTGTATACAACATAGAATTTGTCAGCGCAAACCCAACAGGCCCTCTCCATTTTGGTCATGGCCGCGGTGGTATTATCGGCGATGTTCTTGGTAATGTACTCAATTTTTTAGGATATAACACATCAAAAGAACATTATGTAAATGATGCTGGATCTCAAATTAACAAACTTGGGGCATCACTCAAAATACGCTGTCAACAAGAAAATGGTGAAAGTATTGAGCTACCAGAAGATGCCTATCATGGGCAATATATGGTTAATCTTGCACAAAAATGCCTTCGTGATCATCCCGATGCACTTACTAAAAATGATGATTTTTTTATGACCTATGCCTATACCCACATGCTTGCAGGTCTTCAAAAAACTACCGGTGATTATGGAATTACTTTTGACACCTGGTTTTCTGAAAAAACACTCCATACCAAAGCAATTAATGATGCTGTTGCAACCTTAACAGCCAATGGCAAAACATATATTGCGGACGGTGCTGTATGGTTTAAATCAACAGAATATGGAGATGATAAAGACCGCGTACTTAAAAAAGCAGATGGTTCTTATACCTACGCCGCTGCCGATGCTGCCTATATGCTCAGCAAAACACATCGTGGCTTTGAACATTTAGTATTTGTACTTGGACAAGATCACCACAGCTATCCAAAACGCCTTAATGGAATCCGCCAAGCATTAGGTCTTAACGACGTTAAACTTGACTGCATTTTATACCAACTTGTTTCTATGAAAGAAGACGGTGAGCGAGTTAGAATGTCTAAACGTGCAGGTTCTATTGTGTCACTCCAAGATATTATCGAAACAGTCGGAGCTGATGTTGCTCGATTCTTTTACTTAAACCGTAAAGCTGATGCTCATCTTGAATTTAACATTGAACTGGCAATGCAAAAAACTGAAGAAAATCCTGTTTACTACCTTCAATATGCTTATGTACGGACCAATGCCATTTTAAAACGATCTTTTGAACATCCCGATTTACGTGATATTAACCAAGAAGATTGTGCCTATCTGACTGAAATGGAAAAACTGCTGATTAAAAAACTCGCAAGTTTAGAAACATTACTGGTAGATATATCCCATAACTATCAAGTCCATTTACTTACCTACTATTTGCTTGAACTTGCCCACTTGTTCCATAACTACTACCACCACAATAAGGTGATCGAACCAACATCCATTGAACAAAGTCGAGGCCGCTTGCTCTTGGTTCTTTTAGTAAAAGATATGTTTGAGCGCTGCTTTAAACTTATTGGAATTAGCCTACCGGAAAAAATGTAACGATATTAGTAAAAAACAATAAAAAATGAAGGTTATCTCATGATAAATGCTACATTCCTAGCTGCACTATTAAGTACTGTAACTATAATAGAGCTTCCTACACTCCCTCCCACCATGAGTGTAAAAATTTGCGATCGAACGCACAGTGTAGGAGAACAAGATCCTGTTTTTCATCCAACACAACTACCCGATTATATTGCACTTCAATATAATCCTAAAAAATACTGCGCACTACCCGTAAACACTTTGCCCTCTTGTCAGGAGATTACAGATGTTGTTTTTAATCGTCCTCTACTAGCAGGTGTAACTCCAGCAGAAATCGCCGCCTTTACTTATGTCTGCGAAACATTGAAACCTGTTAATAAAGCTCGATTGCTTCAAAAAACAATTGCTGGGGATACTAATATAGCATCAATACTCTTACAATTATCTCAAAATCAACGTACCCATAAAGATCCAATTTTGCAGATTGCGCTCGAAGCAAAAAAAGCAAAACAAGCGGATAATAAAGGATCTCGTCAAGAGCAAAACAAAAGAAATAGATATTTACAAAAATAGTTTAAAAAAATT
>CAIQNR010000030.1 GCA_903873255.1 uncultured bacterium
AAATTGGTACCACCTGCGCACTTGCACACGAAGCAAATACACAAAAATCTCTTGCACTAGCAACTCATCTTACCGATCTTGCGCAAGGGCTGCTTTCGTGTGCCAAAGCTGTTGCACTTGGTATTGGCGATGGAATTGTTCACACAGCACAAGCAATTACGCATCCCATTGAAACCGTTAAAAATATCGCGCTGGGGGTACGTGATACGGCACGAGCACTCGTCAATATACTTCATGAAGTTGGTCTGCTTGCTTCTGAACTGATTATTGATCGTAGTGCTGCACATACCCGTTTACATTCATATTATGATAACATTCTATGGTTCAAAAACATCATCTGTTCAATGCCCAAAGAAACACTACTACGTCAAGCCGCTGCGCTGGGAACAGAAGCAATTCTACTGCAAAAAACAATTGGCCTTGCTGCCAAATTATGCGATCACGGCCTGACTAAAGCGGTAGAAATTGCGCAAAAAGTTGCAAGTAAAACTCCCTACATGGTTGCCGAGGGCGTACCAATTCAGATTGCACATCAGGCATCAGAGTATATGTACAACATGGCAACTGAAGTGCCAATGCGTGGCAAACCAAAAACAACACTTTTACCTGCACTTTCTCCCGGCTACGCATCACTTAAAGATGAACTTACAGAATTAAGCCTCCGTTTATCACATAAATCTAAATGTGTATTTCCTTTTAAACATATTTTTGAACCAGAAATACGTACTTACACACATGCGAATGGAACAATTACAACCTATGTTTCTGGATGGCATCATGATTATAAAAAAGCAATACTAAGAAAAAAACTTTTTAATGGGCATAAAATAGAATTTCTAAAAAAAACTATAGGCAAGTATGGCGTATATAAACTTGACTGGAAGCTGCCCGATGGAAGAATAAAACAATCAACATTCTTTCCTGCGCACTGGACTCGCGATCAAGTGATGAAAAAAATTAAAGAAGCTTTAAAAAATGCAAAAAAATATTCTTTAAAGCCAGAAGAACAAATTGATGGAAATTTTTCTTTGATAAGCTATACGAATGAAAAAATTAAAGTAAAAATTATTACTTCAAGTCAGAATCGTATAATCACTGTATTTCCACTGTTATAAGGACGATAATGAATACTATATATATCTTACGCCTAAAAAAAATTGCCGATTTTTACATATATGAACGCATATCTGAACCCAATATGCTTGATAATTTAAAAAATTTATTTGAGGAAATTTCAGGTGATGAAAAAAATTATATTAATTACATAAAAAAAGGCACCAATATATCAGGCAATCAAATATATACTGACCAAAGAAATGGAAAAATTTATCTTGGAAATATCTACGCAAGTGACTATCCAGATCCTAATGAGTTTGAAATTCCAACCGCCACCTTAATTACCTTGATTGAAAAATTTGTACAACTCGCACAACTTGAGCCCCCTTATATTGTTCTGTCAGAAGAAAATGGCGTTTTTAGTTTAGAGGCCAAAGAAATTATTTGAATTCGTCATTGATAATTGGCCTGCCCTTCGTAGCACATAGAGCGAAGTAGGAAGTAACGAAGACAAAATAAGCTCACATCACATCAAAACCCTTTACCAGTTGTGTTATTGCCAAATTGAAGTACCATAGTAGGCAGTATAAAAATGGATTTTTAACCATGATATAATCCTAAGGATGTAATCATATGAAACGTATTATAACTCTCGTATGTCTTTCTGCTTCATTTGGGCTTAAAAGTGCTGAACAACCTCGAACAAGTTACTTCTTAAATCTAACTGACGCTAGTACATCATTAAGCGCACACACTAATTCTCTCAATATTAATTTTACCGTCCAACCACACGCTGCTGTAGAAATTCCTGGTTTTGCTCATGGCACGGCAAATACTGTAAGAGAAAAATCAATCCTTTCATTTATTACATACTTCAACCCACAACTGAATACCAAAAACACTGATGAATTAATACTTCATTTTCGATCACGAGATGGAAGCATTATTCGCAAAAAAACATTAGAACTAGATAGCTCTAAAAATACTCATTTTATTGCTGATGATCCAACAGCAATAAATCGCAGCAATCCTTGGATGCATTTGAATGGATTTCGACTAGATCATGATAAAATGTGTTTATCGTTAAATCTTAACCCAGAAGAGCCCGTCAGAATAGATCATCCAACCGTAAAAGAATGGAAAAAAATAGATACCGCAAAGAACATTGTTCATGTTGGGCCTAATGGAATAAATGTCTTTAAAATAAAATCAATTCTATAATTACCTCAAATATTCCATAGAAAAAAATTATACATACGATATCCTTAGGTTATGAAAAATCAGCTTTTATATTGGCTACGTAATCATAACTATAATGGTATCGTATGAAACTTACTAAAGAAAATTTGGCTACTTTTACTCCCGACCGTGTGCGTAATTTTTCTGTTATTGCACATATCGACCATGGAAAATCAACCCTATCTGATCGCCTGCTAGAAGTTACCGGCACCCTTTCTACACGCCAAAAAAATGAACAGTTTTTAGACAAACTCCAAGTAGAGCGGGAGCGTGGCATTACCGTAAAAGCTCAAACTGCTTCTATGGTGTATGAATACCAAGGCAAAGAATACCTCCTAAATTTGATCGACACCCCCGGCCATGTGGACTTTAGTTATGAAGTTTCTCGATCTCTTTATGCATGCCAAGGAGCACTGCTTTTAGTTGATGCTGCGCAAGGCGTACAAGCACAAACTATGGCTAATTTTTATTTAGCATTCGCACAAGATTTAACCATTGTTCCGATCATTAATAAAATTGATATGGCCAATGCCAATATAGAAAAAGTTGCTCGCGAGCTTGATACTCTCTTTGATTTTCAACAAACGGATCTTGTTCTTGCTTCTGCTAAAACGGGCATTGGTATCTCAGAAATTTTAGCAGCAATTATCACCCGTATTCCTGCACCTGTAACAGAACCAGAAAGCCCTCTTAAATGTTTGCTTTTTGATTCATGGTTTGATGAATACCGCGGTGTTATTTGTTTAATTGCCCTCTATGCAGGGTCCCTTAAAAAAGGTGATAACGTTATTTTTGCGCAAACAGAGCTTAAATACGAAATTTTAGAAATTGGGGTTATGTACCCTAATCCAATGGCAACCGATGCTCTTTATTCAGGGCAAGTTGGTTATATTATCACCGGTATGAAAACGGTTAAAGAAGCGCGCGTTGGAGACACTATCTACCATGCAAAAGCTCCGGTTACACCTTTTCCTGGCTTTAAACCTGCAAAGCCTATGGTATTTGCGGGGATTTACCCGGTTGATAATACTGATTTTGAATTGCTCCGTGATTCTATAGAAAAATTAACCTTAAATGATGCCAGTGTATCGGTAGAAAAAAAATCATCCCCCGCACTTGGCCTTGGATTTAGATGTGGCTTTTTAGGGCTGCTCCATATGGACGTTTTTAAACAACGGCTTGAGCAAGAATATAACATGTCCGTTATTATTACCGCTCCAAGCGTACGGTATCAACTAAAATTGACCAACCGCACCACCGTGGAAATAGAAAACCCTTCTGACTTTCCTGAACGCAACTATATAGAAGAAGTTCTTGAGCCGATGATTAATGCAACTATCATCACACCTTCAAAATATTTAGGCGCAATTATAGAACTGTGTCAGAAAAAACGGGGCGCTCAAAAGGATATGTCCTACCTTGATGAAGACCGCGTTATTATGAAGTACAAACTTCCTCTTAATGAAGTTGCAACAGACTTTTATGACCAACTCAAATCGGTCTCTTCTGGATATGCAAGCTTTGATTACGAAGAATGTGGCTATGAATCTGCCGATCTTATCAAGATGGATATTCTACTCAATGGTAAACCTGTTGACGCACTCACCGTGATTGTCCACAAAGATAGTGCCTATAACATTGGCCGCTACTTGGCAGAAAAACTCCGTTCTGTTATCCCAAGACAAATGTTTGAAGTTATTATCCAAGCAGCACTGGGAACCAATATTATTGCCCGCGAACGGATTTCTGCACTGCGTAAAAACGTTATTGCTAAATGTTATGGTGGTGATATCAGCCGTAAACGCAAACTTCTTGAAAAACAAAAAGAAGGCAAAAAGCGCATGAAACAAGTAGGTAATGTGGAAATTCCGCAAGAGGCATTTTTGACGGTTCTTAAACGGGACTAACCCAAGTTTTTAAGCACAAATTACACCATTTTAAAAGTTCATAGTTATTTTTATTGCTCAACTACCGCGCAACTTGATATAATTTCAAATAGGAAAATTTATCAAGGGGTGGTCGTATGAAAATAACTATGAATCTATTTTTAAAATTAATGATTTTTGGGTTGATAAGTTTCTATGAAAGCAATGCATCTATTTTGCTTCAACGCCTCAACAGTATGAGATTACATTCTCTTTTTAGACCTGCAACTACCCAACATCCAAATCACCAAAATAATAATAATTGGGTGTATCAAAGAAGTTTTTTAGATCCTATAACCAGTAGTATACGACAATCTCATTCTGCTATTGGTAACGAAGCCTTACAGGTTAGAAATAGAGCAGATCAATTAGTATCTGGTCTTAACGTAGCTAGCAATACTTCCCACTCACATAATCCAGCAAGCCCAATAACTTCTCCTCAAACAGTGCCAACTATGGTATCATCAACAAATGTAAGACCGATTACAGATACCTCTACTGTAGTGGATCAAAATATACAGACAGAAGAGCATAGATTGGCAGAAGAGCATAGATTGGCAGAAGAGCATAGATTGGCAGAACAGCATAGATTGGCAGAACAGCAAAGATTGGCAGAAGAGCATAGATTGGCAGAACAGCATAGATTGGCAGAACAGCAAAGATTGGCAGAACAGCAAAGATTGGCAGAAGAGCATAGATTGGCAGAACTTCATATAAAAAACCATACTGCAATTAATAAAGTAACTAAAAAAGTTAAATTACCTAAAGAATCTACTGAAACAATCATAAATACTGCTCTTAACAAATTAAACTCTACTGCATTGAACCTTGAAGAATTTATTAATGAAATTCCAACAGCAAATATTAAACCAAAAGATAGTCTCTTATTATTAAAAAAATTACATGACCATATAGATACTTTAATGGAGAATACAACGGCCTTAAATGTTACTACCATATCTAATTATGAACGAGCCCTTAAAAAAATAATCCAGAATACCAAAAAAACAAATACAACCGATGATGATAACCCTACATCAGCAACAAAAGAAGATGTTGAAGATATCATTTATAAGATACGTTTGAATGAAATTGGTGCAACAATTGATACCACAAGAAATCCTATTGATTACGAAAATGAAAATATAGATTTCAAAAAGACTCTTTTGGATATAAAAAATGTTCAACCTAAATCTAATGCTATTACCTCTGCCATTGACAACTGCCTGGCAACTACCGCAACTCAAAAACGGCTATTTCAAATAAAAAATTTAATTCTACAAAATAAGGGCTGGACGTCTATTATAGTTTTAGCGCTATCACTAGTAATAGGAAACATATTAAATCAGACATTAAGTGATTAAAAACTATGAATAAAACAACACTTTGCAAAAATACTAATATGAAATATTGCATTTACATTATAAGGCTTGATATAATTCAAATAGGTTAATTAAAAGTAAAGAGTATAAGGAAGCACCGTGAAGAAAAAAGTAGCGCTTAACCTCATTATCGTCGGGCTTATGAGTGAGCAGATGTGCTATGGAATGCATTCTTCGCTACCATCAACACCCCCCTTATCTCACGCATCCAAATCTCGCCAGTCTCAACCTGAACAACAAGATAGAGGACTTGCTAATATTTTGCAGCCAATTCAAAAACATATTGTAGTGGCACACCAAAGAGACCTTCCAGAAACTTCCTATAGAAAACGTAATCTTTCTGATTCTGTTCGAAATACTTCTACAAAAAATATCGATAGCGAAGAAGCTGAAAACCCAAGACTCAGTGTTAGCACCCTTATTAATCACTTTGAACCTAATAAAAAATCTGCTTTTAAAGAAATACCTTCTAATCGTTCAAGCGTATCTGAAAATCCTCAAAATAATGATCATCTAGCGGAACCGGGACATGTAGCTCGTACTATACAAATAGCCCCTCTAGTAAATCATTCTGATCGCACACTCAGAACATCTGATACTGTTTTAACTCCGCTGAATATAGATGCAAGTATCACAGAAAACACCAACGTTAACAATACAGACGAATTTAATGCGATAAAAAATGCAACCAAACCATATACACGTAATGCGGCACAAAGAGCTCTTGCGTCTACACGTTCTGTAGCAAGCAGACTTGTACCTGCCAGATTTAAACAATCTGCCACCAATACAACAGCACAAGTTTCATTTGAACCTCGCACATTACCAACAGATCCAAGGCCCGTTGCTGATTTAAATCAATCAATTACAACACATAAAGAAACCATTAAAAATTTATTTGAAGATTTAACAAAAGATAATCTTAGATCTACCCAAACAACTATCAAAAACTTTTACACTAATTATGTTCCCGAAACTGTCATTTCAGAATTAAAGACACTCAGTGAACAAGAAAATGAAAATCCTCTCACTGAAAAATTCAATGGGCTGAATACTAACCCCTCATACGAAGCAAATGACGGTAATACAGTAACTGTATTGGGACCTGTTCCTGTAACACGTCAACAACGCATAGATAATCAACGAGACATTCAAACACTTCTACAAGATATCAATGACCGCCTTGCGCTGGCAGAAAATATTAAAGTACTGGGTGATATGAAAAAAGTAGTTAATTCTGGTAATGCACCACAAACTGAAATTGATAATGAAACAGTATTAGAAAATGCAATAAGAAAACTTAATCCAATGGCTGCGCAACTGAAAAGCCAATTAAACACTATGGGCGCACTTAAAGATAAAACGGTACAAAAAACAGTTAATGCTTATAACGCAGTAGCAAGCAAAATAGCTCAACATAGTAAAATAATTGGAAAAAGTATTGTTACACTTGCAGTTTTAGGATCGGTTGGGTGGTTACTTGCGGATCTTTTAACAGGAAGTACGGAATAAAATTTTAGGGAAACGAATAATTAAAAAAAAGAAGGGGATAGAATATGAAGAAAAAAATGATGCTACTTGTGGGAATGGTGCTTTTTGCACATGGAGTGCATGGAAGTAGTGCCCTTAGCACACCAACCAACTCTGTATTAGCAAAATTTGATACATTACGATCTTTAGCCGTAATGTCAGCCGACAAATATGAGAGAAACTCTCTTTTGAATATTGCTACAATTGTAAAAAATATAGAAGATAAAACTATTTCTGCAACAAACATCCAATCATTGGCAGAAAATGTTTCTGAACTAATTTCAAATTTAAAAAAAAATACAGCGATAAAAAATCGTGTAGAATATCTCAGTCAAAATATTGATACAATTAAAGCAATGCTTGATATGACTCCAAAAATTGCAGAATCCAATTATTATGGCGATACGGTTACTACTCTTTTTGCTGTACTACATGAAGCTCTCGATCCACTTAAAAAACCACTCTCATTCACTCGCAATACTAGCGCATTTAAAAATTATGAAGCTGCTTACAATCATAGTATCATAATTGTTCAAGCTCATAATTTTTTAATGGAATTAGATTTAGAAAATGCCCAACTTGCTAAATTTATGAATGAATCTGGTTATCAGGGGAAAAGCCATTTAGCACGACAAAAAAAGAATCTACTTTCTCTTGACGAAATGCTTATGAAAGAGTTGCCAGCGTTGCTTAAAAAAGAAGAAGCCAGTCTTAATCTCTACTTTAATCCAAAAAAAGCCACAGATACTCTTATGACTGACATAGAAGATATACGTGCTAACCACAGAGAAGAAGCTTCAGCATGCGATGCACTTATCAAAGAAAGAAAACAAATGCTAGACGATCAAAAGCAAACTCGTGAAGACACCATTAATGCAATTCTTGATGAGATTGATCAATTCCAAGAAACTTTTAACATTGAAGACTACACAGAAACATGTGAACCAAATGTAATAGAACAAAAGTTTAATGATATGGAAACGATTTTTGAAGATGAAAACAAAACAATTAAGCAAAAAATTGATGATTTAACCAAAAAAACAACCACTAAAAATACAAGGACACAAGCACAATTTGATGCTCAAAAAAAGAAAATAATACAATGGGCTGATGATCAAAAAAATAAGAGCTGGTTAAGTTCAGCGAATATCTTTAGCACAGACGACGATACATACAGCCACTTAGATACTGATGCAATAAATGCTATGGACTATGATGATTTTAAGGCTGGTGGTTCTAAATGGCCAAAAAAATAAACTAATAATGAAAATGATGAATTAAACGACTCATCCAATACATTTGACAGTCTCATTAACGGCAGAAAAAAAACACTTGAATTTGAACAAGCAATGAGAGGGAACAGCACTCTTAGTAAAAAACCAAAAAGCAACAGAAATAATGATGCAGATGAAGAAGATGAAGAAGAAGAAGAGTTAAATCCAGTTGATGAAATTGAAGCATTACAAAGACAAAACAACGCAATAAAAAGTATAGGCGGCGCTGGTGGTCTTATTAAAGCAAAATTGCAAAATGAAGCGCTTTTAGCAGTACTCTCAGGTATCAATAATTTAAAAAAACCAACAAAACAAAAAAAGTCATCACAAAAGTCTTCTAAACCAGCAGGTACAAAGCCACGCGTTGTTAAAAAATAAGAATCCCTTACTAAGAACAACATTCAGAAACCAAAAAGACCCGATTAAACCCGGGTCTTTTTACGTTTAAACCTCTCGATACATCCCCTACGCAGCAACACTCACTTTTGCCGTACGCAGTACCATATCTTTGTACATAAAACCTTTTTCAAAAACCTTTACAATCTGACCCGAATGGTGGTCCGGTGACTCCACTTGCATTACAGCCTCATGGAGTGTTGGATCAAATACGGTAACTTGGGAAATAGCAGTTACTTTTTGAGAAGCCAAAAACTCATAAAGCGCTTTGTGTATAAGTTCAAAGCCCACAAGCCACGAAGCAAGCGATTCATTTTGAGTTGCTTGAGCTTCTTCCAGCGCGCGGTCAAAATTATCTACAATAGAAAGAATACCGCCTAAAACATCACAACGGGAACGATCGATCCACATCAACTTATCTGTCTCTGAACGCTTTTTATAATTCTGAAAATCTGCTGTTAACCGTGCAAATTTTTCTTTTACAAATCCAAGTTCATTCAAAGTATCCCTTAGTTGAACGTTATCATTAGTATTTTCCGAACGTTGAGCTTCTTTATCGGCCGCAGCATTATCATCAGATGACTCAACCTGAGTAATGTCATCGAAATCATTTTGAATATCAAACATGTAAGTTCCTTGACTTTTATTACCATTCTTATTAGGAAATGAAACATAGAGAAAGTATAAAGTATACCAAAGAAAACCCTAGAAACAAGGAGGTATCAAAGAAAAAAGATGTAACAAGCTTTTATTAAATATCCAACAAAAAAGAGAGCAACGGTAATGAAAAGAGTAAATCAACCCCCTTCAAAAAAAGGAAAGTACGTATGAAAAGGTTTTCAAATACCGTCCTTTTCGTAGCAATGGTAGCACCGGCACTCGTTAATGGTTTTGTGTACACACCAAGCACATTCTACTCAACAAGCCCATTTTCTGAACCTCGCTACACACGAAACGGACTCACAACGCTAGATCTACAACTTGCAGGCGGCTACGCAAATAAGGCCTTCGGATCAGACAAAAAAACAGCTAACCTCCTTGACATCTATGGATTCTATAACATTGCAAACCTCGGAGTTGGTTCAATTAGCAACCCACTTTCAAGCGACTACAACGCACTTCTAGCTGACCTCTACGGATCAGGAATTGGCGAATCAGGAGCAGGCGTTTTATCTTACTCAGGTAAATTCAAGCACTTCCAAGGAAACGTCTACCTTGCACAAAACATCTCTAAAGGCTTTTTCCTTGACCTTGTAGTTCCATTCAAAAAACTTCAAATTACTGATGTTTCATTCACCGATGTTTCAACAGGTCCAGACACACAAGACATCGTTTGGCTTAATGTACGTAACAATTTGACTGGTATCTTAGCTCAATACAATGTTGATGCTTCTGGTTACAGCAAAACAGGTGTTGGCGACATTATCATTTCTGCAGGTTGGGCTTACAGCAAAACAGATAGCGATTCCATCGATTTTTTTGATACAACTTTAAAATTCGGAATCTATGCTCCAACAGCTGATAAAAAAGATGAAAACAATGCATTTGCAATAGCGCTTGGTAATGATGGCCACGTTGCATTCCCTGTAAACTTTGATTTTGCACTTGGCCTTTTTGACTGGTTTACTATGGGTGCACATGTTGATGGTGTATTCTTTGCAAGCAAAACAAAACTTATGCGTTTAAACACCAATGTTAACCAAAGCGGTTTTTTCAAACTGCTTGAAGGTGAAGCAAAGCGTGAAATGGGACCTCAAGTTGATGTAAGCGCATACCTTAAAGCTGATCATATCTTCCGCGGACTTTCTATCCTTGGCGGATATAACTTCACCTATAAAGGACATGATACACTTACCCCAACAGACCTGGTCACCTTTTCATCTACAGCAGTTAATGCAGATCCAATGCTTAAATCATTCTACTCACACTCAATTCTTGCTGGCGTAGATTATGATTTTGCTGATGAAGGCAAAAAATACAATCCGCATGTAAGTTTCTTCTATACACGCCCTGTTGCAGGTAAACGCGTATTCAAGACAAACAGCTTCGGTGGAACACTTGGTCTTCATGTAGCATGGGACTTTTAATTAACTAAAAAAGAGGGAATTTTCTATGAAAAGACTCAAGAATAAAGTCGCGTTGCTTTTATGCAGCGCACTCACTATGCAGATAACGCATGGTACTATTGTTGTCACTGGTGGTACTGGTACAACAGCTGGCCAAACATCAAACCAAATCATCACAAATCGCGCAATGCACAAGCCATCTGGTACGCTTGTTTACACCACAACGGGTAATAATAGTAACAATGCAATCTTTGACATCAGCAGACCATCAACAACAGATACAACAGTAACAGCATCTGGTATTGCAGCTGACACAACACTGCGCAATAGTTATATCCCACACCTTGCAATTGTCAGTGACCCAACAACTCCTGGTAATGCTTCATTGATTAAAATTGCTGTAACAAGACAAGCTGTCACTGCAGCAACACGCCCTACCGCTGTTTACCTTATAACACCAACAGCAGGCACAGCTGTAGTCAAAACACCTTTAGATGCTGAAGCTGTACCAGCTGCAACAGCTAACATTGTTGGCCTTGCTGGTGGTAACGCAGGAACAGTAAGTTGTGTTTTTGCTTGCGTTAAAAAGAACGGAACAACAGGAACAAACTTTGGGATGTCAACAACCGGTGACGGTGTAGCAGTATTAAGCGTTAACAACACAACCTTGGCAATGACGCAAGTAAACTCTAAAGCCTACGCACTTGACGTTAACTCTACTGGATCGCTTTCAGTTGGTAACGCTGGAGCACAAGCAACTACATCTCTTGCTGTTACAGGTGTACTATCAATGGCATATGACGAAGATTCTCAAAGACTCTACGTTGGTATGAAAGACATTGCTGCCGATAACGCTACATCTAAAAAAGCAAATGCTGGTGCCTATAGCATCGGTATTTTTAGTGTAAGTTCAACAGATGGAACTTTAACACAACTTTCACCATGCGGTGGAAATAATGTTATTACTCCACTTGTTGGCGGCGGAAAATACATAATTGGTCAACGAGGTGCTGGTAAAGCATTAAGTGCACAAAATATCAGAGTTATGACAACTTCAACAGGACCATCTGCTGCAGACAGATTTAAATATCTGATTGTAAATGGTGGAAACGGAACTTCAAGCACAACTAACAACCAAGTATGGGCAATTCCTCTTGTAGTTGGTAATGCAACTGCAACAAAAAATGGAACCTTTGCAGCCGTAACAACAGGAAACTTCATCAACCCTGCATCAGCAGCTGGTGATCTTTACCTAACATCATCTGCAGCTGCAAAAGTTGGTAACGGACCACTTCCAATACCAAACTCACAAGCAATTGCTGATATGTATGTTGATGGCGATGCTGTTTATGTATCTATTAGTGCAGCAAATACCTCTACAATCACTCCTGGTGTGTTTGTATCACAAGCAATCTTTGACAACCTTGGCAAAATTGCTGCGTGGACAGAATGGCATAAGATTACACCTAATGCACTTGGAACAGCAGAATCAACCGGCCGTACCGGTCTTATTTCAGTTGACGCAGTAACAGGCCATTTTGCTGTTGTTGATGGAACAAACGCAACAACTGTACATATGACACAATGGCAAAATACATCAGTCAATGCAGTTGATGGATCAGCAAATCCTAAGGGGCTTATTACCAACCTTAACGCTCCAGCTAATCTTGGTACTGTTTGTACTGCAGTATGTGACCTTAACAGCACAACAACTGCGTGGGGTAACGTAACTCCTGCTCGTATGGCACTTTTTGGTGGTACAAGCGGTAAAGTTTGTTTTGCTATGACAGGTTCTGCATGGGTTGCAAACTCAGCAGCGTTGATCACAACAAATACAGCACTTGAAGTTATTTTTGATACCAGCAATGCAACAACTTCACTTGACTATACTTCATCAAACACCTTGTTGTTGACCACCCTTCCTACAGGTGCAGGCACCGTCCGCGCACTTTCTCATTCAGGATGGTACCCAGTTGCTTCTAACTTAACTCCAGGATTCTTCTTTGCAGGCGCAGAAACAGGTGCAGGCGAAGGATCATTGTATGTTTATGCAGCTCCAAGCCTTGGAGCTGGTTACAATCAAAGAAATATTAAAAACTTCGGTGTTGCTCCCTTTGGAGCAAACAGCTGGCAAGTGCTAAACGGTTGTGATGGTATTCCAGTAAAAATCGAAGCTCAAGGCGGCGCAGTTTACATACTCACAAGAAAAGTTGATGATTCTGGAAACTCAACAGATCGTATTTTCCGTTTAACAAAAAAAGCAAACGCAGCAGATTTAAATACTAACTTTATTGTTACAGCAACCGCTGGCGCAGTAAATGGTGCAGTATCACTTGAAAATGTTAAGCAAATTTATGACTTTGTAGTATCTCAAACTGGTACAGGAACCGAACAACTTACTATGCTCACCAATGACGGTCTCTATACTACAACATCATCTGCAGGTTGCGATGCGCCTGGATACAACAATGCCCCAGCAAGCGCAATGCTTAACTGTGGTTGGATAAAAGTAACAACTCCAGCAACTGCAGAAAACTTCATGCTCAAGTTCTTCCCACAATCACATACACGCGCACCACAAACATTCATTGCTGCTCAATGGCAAGCAAGTCAAACAAATGAAAATGTGTATGATCAAGTGGCACTTGCGCAATATGGTCGTGCAAGTAACAGCTACAAACCTCTTGGACAAGATGTACTAACCAACTTCAATGCAGCTGCATTGGCAAATGGGGCATACAGCGTACCAACAGGATTTGTGCAGTTACCAGTAATAACCAACTTGTATTCTGATGGTGCTCGTAGATTTATGACTTCAGTGTCTAGATCAACCTCAAATCACGCAATGAAGATGATGAGCATTCCATACCGTGTTGATGCAAACAAGTGGAACCAAGCGTCTCCATACACTGTACAAGATGCAGCTCTTTCAAGCCTTGGTGCTGTTTATTGGATCCGTCCAATTGCAGGAACCATGATGATTGGTTGCAGTAATGGCGGTGTTGTCGCACAACAATAACATTTTGATATAAACAGAATAACCGGAGCGGATGTCGGCCTTTTTAGGCAAGCATTCGCTCCAATTTTTTTTGAATTTTTTGTAGAACAACTTTAAAGCAACTGGCCTGATCACTTCTGTGATTGACCATCACCTTATCAAACTTATATTCAATATCGTTAATAAGCCTCGCCAAAGACCTAAACTCTTCTTCATCTTCTACTGCTACAACTTCATCCATTTTCTTCGTGTTCTGTAACCCATATAAAATTGCATATACATCAAGTATCTTATGAGCATGTTCATCTATATTTTGATCAAATTTAAACAATAATTGACTCGACATAGAAGCGCCATCAACGTCTGACCATATACTCATCGCACAAGAACGAAGTTGTTGTAAAGGCGATACAGGGTAAAGCGACCCATCAAACGAAAAAATAATATTTTGATTATCTAAGATCTTTTCATCAGTACATACTACCTGCGCGTTCACTGCAAAACTCATCAGGCAAAGTATGCGTATAATGATATTTTTATCCATGACCACTTCCCCTAAATAGCATGCTTTTATATCATACTCAGCGTCGCATATTTACATTCTATTTGTCAAGAAGTTGGATTTTATGCCGTAAAAAAGGCGTTCTTTTTATAAAAACGCCTTTTTCTATTATAACTATATGTCAGAATATTTTAGAAAGGTAAGTCATCCTTAAATGGAGGCTCATCCTTAAACATTGCAGCTCCAGCAGCAGGACCTACGCCATCAAAATTAGATGCTTCTTTTTTCTTTGCAGGCTCTTTTGCTGCGCTTGCAACTGGTTTTGCACGTGATTTAAGATCATCAAGTTGAGACATCAATTCACGTTCAACTTCATTGCGCGGCTCAAAAGACTCTGGTTGGTCAGCTGATGCAGATGCACCAACTTCTGAACTATCAGAACCTGATGATAAGAAGACAACACGATCAGCAACAATTGAATGCTTACTTCTTGTGGTTCCACTTTCTTGATCTTGCCATGTATCAAATTTAATACGGCCTTCAATAAGTACTTGGCGCCCTTTTGCTAAATATTGCTTACAGCTTTCAGCTTGCGGTCCCCAAACATCTATATCAATGTAACAAACTTCTTGTACCATATCGCCTGATTGACGATTACGAAATTGTCGGTTTGATGCAAGACCTAAACGACACACTGCTTGACCTGAAGATAACTGCTTATAATCAGGGTCTCTTGTTAAATTACCTATCATCACAACGCGATTATAACTAGCCATCAGGTACCTCTTGTTCTTAAATTGTTCTTATGAGTTCACGTTAAATAAATAGCGTATCGATTTTTTTCTGGATCTCAAGCAGTTCTTTTTCGCAGCGCTTAAGATCATGAAGCAGTTCTGTAAGTTCAGCCTTATTGCCATCTTCTAGTTTTGAAAAAACTTTATCAGAAAGATGTTTTCCCCACTGAGCAAGCTCGCTGGTAATGTCTGCACATAGATCAAAAACTCGACGTGCAAATTCAACTACTTTTTTTTCTACATTTTTTTCTTGAGTAACTTTTTTTTCTGTTTTTTTAATAAATGATGCAGCACTTTCTGTTTGCAAATAAGCACACAAAGCAAATATCATTATTATTTTTTTATTCATCTAAACCTTCTGAAATTACAGCTGATCCAATAACAGATCCATCTTGATAAAATACCGCAAATTGACCTGCCGCAATTCCTTGGTCCGATGCTTGCAGCCTTACCTTATACCTACCATCTGAAAGTAAAAAAAGATCGGCACTATGTATCTGTGCACCATGGCGTATCTTCACTAAAAAAGTTTCTTTTGGTGCAATTGTATTCCACATACAATCTTCGATAGTAAATGTATCTCGCTGCTTATTTTCATCATGGTACTGATTAGAAATATACAAAGTATTGGTAAGAGGATCTTTTTTAACGACATACCAAGGCCCATGGGAAAGTCCTAATCCCTGACGTTGACCAACGGTATAAAACCAAAAACCATCATGCATTCCTATTTTTTTACCAGTTTCATACACAACCATTGGTCCTTTTCTAATACCAACGTGATGTTTAATAAAATCTTTAAAGGTAATTTTCCCTAAAAAACAGAGACCTTGCGAATCTTTACGGTTTTTTGTTGGCAAATCAAACTGCTCCGCCAATGCACGTACTTCTTGTTTGGTATACCGATCAAGTGGAAATAATGCTTTCGAAAGTTGTACTTGCGACAAACGTGCTAAAAAATAGGTTTGATCTTTAATAGGATCCGGCACTTGCTTCAAATAATAGATTCCATCTTTTTCTATAAGCCCTGCATAATGACCGGTGGCAACTTTATCAAAATCTTTACCAACAGCATCTAAAAATGCCCCAAATTTAATATAAGGATTACAGAGCATATCAGGATTTGGGGTACGCCCAGCCTTAACCTCTTGAATCGTATAGGCAATAATGGTCTCTTTATATTCTTTTTGGAGAGGAAGTACCTGAAGTGGAACATTCAACTTTTCGCACACTGCTCGTGCAAACGCCAAATCTTCTTCCCACGGACACTCACCCAAGTAAGAAAGTTCATCTTCTAACCAAATTTTTAAATAAAAAGCGGTAATATCATGCCCTTGCTGCTGCAATAACGCTAATGCAACTGAGCTATCAACACCACCGGAAAGTAACATTGCAATTTTCATAGGAAGTAAACCATTTCTCTAAAGGTATAATGTCTTTTTAGTATAGAGAAAAATTTATTTTTTGAATCACCTAATGCGCAAGCTTAATAATTTTATAAAGTAGGATTTCCATCTTTATCAACTATTTGACCAGTTATCACATTATAAAAACGCGAAGCTGCTAGCAACTGCCCTAGAGGTAGAGAAGCCTGTTGTTCCTGAGGCAATGAAGAATGAATACCAACTATTGGTGAAAAATAAAATCTTGGCCGTTTCGCTCCACCTTCAGCACGCTCAGCTTTATTATCATATTCTGCAGAACGTTTTCCATTCATATCATTTGAAATTACAGTTTGCGATGCTAAAACAACAACTAAGCTCAGTATCTTTTTCATAAATCCCCCATAAATTGTAATAAGTATTTTTTAAAATTGTAGAGTTAAAAAATTAAAAAACAACCCAACCTGCTTATTTTTTTTTAATTTAAGCTTCCAGAGATATCTTTTTCCATAAAAATATAATTTAAGGTAAACTCTAAAAATATTTATGGATTTTAAAATTAAGGAATGTGCTATGAATTTTTTAAATCCCACTACCGATATAGTTTTTAAAAAATTATTTGGGAGCACTGAACATTCACAGGTACTTATAAGCTTTCTTAATAGCATTTTAATGCGTAAAGAAGGTGAAAAAATTGTAAGTGTCGTAATCAACAATCCCTACAATGCCCAACGATGCAAAGAAGATAAGCTCTCTATTGTTGATGTTTGTTGTACCGATCAAACAGGATTTCAGTACATTGTAGAAATGCAAGCAACCTATCAGGATGACTTTGGCACACGGGCTCAATATTACAGCGCCATTGCCCTTGCTCGGCAACTTAAAAGGGGCGATCAATATGACAAAGCCGATCCTGTTATTTTTATAGGTGTTTTAGATTTCAAACTTTTCAAAACGGATCACTATATCAGCCATCACCTTATTTTAGACACAGATACTCACGAACATGCGCTGCGCCATTTGGAATTCCATTTCATAGAACTTCCTAAATTTACTAAAGAAATTGACGCCCTTGATGGAGACGTTGATGCTTGGACCTATTTCTTAAAAAATGCATCTGAATTTAGGGGTATTCCAAAAGAACTCCAAAAAACTACCGCTATGGAAGAAGCTTTTCATATTGTTGAAGAAGCAAATTGGACAAACGAAGAGCTTTATACCTACGAAAAATTAATCGATCTAGAACGCCAAGATAAAAGCAAACTTGATTCTGCCGAAAGAATAGGCTTTCAAGAAGGCAAAGAAAAAGGAATAAAAGAAGGCATAGAAGAGGGACAATTAAAAGAAAAACATACTATTGCCCAATCTCTTTTAGATGTGCTTGATGTAGAAACTATCGCAAAAAAAACCGGACTTTCTGTTGATGAAATTAAAAAGCTACAAAAATAAAAAAATAGATGGATTTCTTGAACAACAAAAAACCATCTAAGGTCTGAGCCATAGTTTGACTCAGACCTTATTACTTTATTATTTTGTATCAAATCTTAATGCGCAGCTTTTACCATATCTTCATACTTTAAGTAGACTGTATGTTTTTGTGTATTACCTTCACCTGTAGGTGATTCCATAACTTTTCGAATCGCCTTTAAGAATGCATAATTACGCAAACAAAGCCATACGCAATGACTTGCCATTGAATAATTCCAACTATAAAAGCGTACATAAGGAACATTTAATCTTGTAGCCCAATTAAGTCTTAAAGAATAAATACCAAATTCAGTTTCAGCATCAAATTCATTTTTTAATTCACCATTCATATCATTTTCTATAAGTTCATCACTGCTGAGTAACTCATCAGGTGTTGAAAAACCTGCAAAACAAGCCAATTTATATTGAATATTCGTATAATACTTATATTCCTCAAGAGCATTTTCAATTTTTTTCAAGGCAACATCAATACGTTTCACTGCTTCTTCATCATTACTTACACTCAGCTGTTTTAAGAAAGCAGTTTTAATACGATGTCTTTGTTCATCAGTTCCCATGCTAAATGCCAAAACTATGTGATGTCCATTTGTAAAAGCTTTACCATCAGGTTGATACCATACGTTACGTATATAAGGGTCGCTCGAACTTGTTTGTTTTTTTTCTAATGCCAAATAATTGTTACGCAATCGAATCCAATTTACAAAAGTAACCGTATTTGCCAAAAGAATGGCTCCACCTACCCCTGCCATAGCAAGTTGTGGTGATTTTAATGATTTAACACCTGTTGAGCCAATCGTTTTGCCCAGTTCATACGTACCTGCTCCTGCAAGTCCGCCAACTGCCAATGTTGTTGGTTTACGAGCTAGCCATTTTGTGGTTTCCCATATTCCAGAAGGCGTAGGTAACTTGCTACCAACCCATCGAATAGGCGTATAAGCTGCATTTTTTACTGTATCCCATGTACTTGATGAATGTAAGGATGTTACCAGTATCAAACTCATGAGCGCTAAATATTTACTTTTCATTGTAGAATTTCTTTCAAAAAAATTAATCTTCATAGATAAATAATACCATTTTTTACCATAAAAAAACAATTGCTCTTTTATTTGAGACTCTTTCTATAAGAAATTAAGAGGAATATTATTGAAAAGGAGTTTTTGTTATAAGTGACCTTTTAAGCCCAGAATACTCAGTATGAAGCCCAAATAAGACAAAACCTTTTACAACCCGAGCGTCATCAAAAATAATTGCCGAATAAAGATTATCATTTTTGATAATCTCTACTTGGTACCCAAAATCCATTACCTGATCTACAAGTTCACTTCCACAACTGACAAATTGATATCCAAAAAAAGCTGATGTTGTAAGTGGGAAAAGCCCCTGATATTCACGCATTAACTGGACCATATTAGTACCTGCAATAGTACCCTGAAGTACCGCATCGGGCCACAAAGCACTACGTATTTTTGTATCGGTTATAAAATTAGTCACCCTCATACAATCGCCTGCTGCAAAAATTGTAGGTTCACTTGTTTGTAAATAAGAATTTGTTACGAGCGCGCCCTGCTCATGAACAAGATCACTTCCAATTGCCAATTCTATATGGGCCCGACTACCCAGCGCTGTAATCACAAGATCTGCTGGAAATGAAACCCCATTTGAACATTCAACCGAAGCTACCGAACCATCACTTTTTTTAGTAATACTGATCACGCTTGTATTGCATTGCACTTCAACACCAAAATGGCTCGCTTTTTCTTGAATATACATTGCACATTCTACAGGTACATGACGACCAAGAATGGAAGATCCACGTTCAAGAATTGTTATCTTTTTGCCATAGGTTGCAAGTGCATCAGCACATTCAATCCCACTGATACCACCACCAATAATAATAATGTTTTGTACACAATCTTGCTGCACCATTTTTTTTATACTATGCGCATCATTAAGTGTATAAAAAGACACAATTCCTTGCGCATCGCTTCCTTCACACTTTAGATGAACTGGAGATGCTCCTGTTGCAAGTAAAAGCTTAGTATAGTGATATGTTTTACCATCATCAGTTACCACAAAACGGGCTTCTTTATTAATGTCTGTAACACGAACGGCACGTTTAATTTCTATGCGTTGTTCTTTAAAAAAATCTTCTGAATTAAGATAGACCTGCTCTTCAGTTTTTTCTTGAGCAATCCAATCAACTAACAAACATTTATTATAGGGATTTTCTACTTCATACGTACAACAAATAATCTCACTTTCTTTATCAAGTGATCTAATTTTTTTTGCAGCTGCAATCCCTGCTGCACTTGCACCGATTATGAGGTAGATTTTTTTCATTGAAATACTTCTTTTTTGATATTTATCTGTTTTTTTAAAGACGACCTTATAAAAAGATGGCCATGTCAGCCATATATAGCTCAGTATGAGCGAAGTATGGTGCGCCTGGCAGGGGTCGAACCTGCAACCTTCCGCTTTCGTTAAAACTTCAGCGCGATTTCAACGTATTCAAAGTCCGGCACTCTATCCAATTGCTTGTCCCGCCGAAGCTCTATAAGAACAAAGAAGGAATCATGGTGCGCCTGGCAGGGGTCGAACCTGCAACCTACGGATTCGAAGTCCGGCACTCTATCCAATTGAGCTACAGGCGCACATATATTTCAATACTTTAAGATTCTTTAAGGGTAACAAAATATAAATAAAAAAGAAGAGGCCAATTGTGTCGGCCTCTTCTTAACTACTAAGATACTCAAACCATATTCTTTATTCAGCTGAAAGTTCTGGCGGAAGATCCGTTGTATCATGAGTTTGTTTTATATATTTTGAGTCAGGAAGTGGCAAATTAACCGGCTTGGGAGCTATTTTAGGAGGAGCCAGAGGAATTACTTTAATTTTATCTGGGTGTCGCTTAAGCCCTATGTTTGCTAAATCTTCTTTTGATGATCCAGCGTAGTCTGGTTTCGAGCTTGTTGGTCTTGGAGGAGGCGTATTGCTTACCTTTACGCTCTCTAATCTATTATCACTGTGGTTCACAACTTGAGATGGTGATTTTTGCAAATCATTTGGCTCTAACACGATAGAAGTTGGTCTTGAATTAGCGGGCGTTTTCCCTGTTGACTTCCTAAAAATATTTCCAATTTTTGATCGTAATGAAACTTTTTCATTTACTGCAGATTGCGTTGGTATTGTTTCTACAAAGCTTGCACGACGAGAAGAAGAAGAAGAAGAAGGTGCTTTTTTACTAAATAACCCACTAAATCGATTTTGTTTTTTAGCTGCAACTTCTTGTGCTCCTTGTTGCATAGATCCTTCGGAAGATACGCTTGTAACCTTTGCCGGTTTATTGGATTTAGAGCGATTGTTAAATAATGCGGCCTGCCCAACTCCTACTACTATCAGCAACACACCGATACTTATTTTTTTCTTCATATCCCTAACCCTTCGTATTAATTATATGATTATAGGTAGACATCTTCTTCTGCAAGATCGGCATCGCTTGCATTAGATAACATATTGGCCATTGGCGTATTGCCTGAAACTGTAAAACCTGGTGTAACAGTTTTCGCCGATGGAGAAACAACCTCATTAACTGACGCTTGATTTGATGCAACTTTTTTTAATTGCTTACCCTTTTTAATATCAGATAAAAGATTGTCCTTAGATACTGGTGCATTAACTGGTTTTAATTTTATACCATTTTGAATCTCAGCTAAAAGAGGATCATTGGATACTGGCGCATCAGATACACCAGAAGTTTTTCTTAACTTAACATTTGCAAGTTGCTCTGCTAAAGTACCTGGTTGATTTGTTACCACTGCATTCTGTTGAACAACTGGAGCTGAAGTAGTCGCTGTCGCTGGGGTATTCGCTGGGGCAGTCGCTGGCGCAAGAGGCGAATCTACTACATCACTTGGCGCTATTTCCTCTTCATTAGCAAAAGTCTGCCAGTCGTGCAGCAACGCACTCTGATCTGGTGTTAAATCTTTATTTTTCAATACATCTTCAATGTTTGACTTAATATCTTTCTTTTTTTGTATATCGGTTTCAGAACTATACTTCTGTCCAAGATCCTTTAACTTACTTAGAACCTGTTCATAGGCTGGAGATGTTGCTACCGTAACTACTGGAGCTTCTGCTGCGTGAGAACTATCCGTTCTATTTAACATTGTCTTTGCTTGATTAATTCTTTCATTAAGATTCAAATTTGGATTTTCACCCAATTGTTGTGTTGAATTG
>CAIQNR010000031.1 GCA_903873255.1 uncultured bacterium
CCAGATGCACGCCCTGTACCCATAACCGCTAACCCTTGATCACGCATAATTTCTCTAACATCGGCAAAATCAACATTAATGTGACCTGCGCGTGTAATGATGTCAGAAATTCCCTTAACCGATTGGTTGAGCACTTCATTGATCATTGCAAAACCATCAATCATAGAAACTTTTTCATCAACTAAATCGAGAAGCTTTTGATTTGGAATAATCAGAAGTGTGTCTGCAAATGCTTTTATTTTTGCAATTGCCTGCTCTGCTATACCAAGACGGCGCTTACCTTCGAACTCAAACGGCTTTGTTATAACAACTATGGTAAGAATGCCCCGTTCTTTAAGCGCTTGCACAATAACTGGCAATGCACCGGAACCGGTACCACCACCCATACCTCCTGTTAAAAAGACAATGTCAGCTTCGCCAACTGCTTCTAAAACTTTTTCTAAATCTTCTTCCGCTGCTTTTTTACCCATATCTGGATTTGCACCGGCACCAAGCCCTTTTGTTGATTTTTGACCGATTTGAATTTTGACAGGTGCTTGCGAAAGTTTTAACGCCTGCGCATCGGTATTAACACCAATAAAATTGACCCCTTCATATTCTGACTGGATCATACAATTTACCGTGTTTCCACCCGCACCACCAACGCCTATTACGGTAATCTTTGCCACCGGAATATTATTGTTATGCTCTTCGCGATCGAATTCTATCATACTAGCTCCTTCTTTTTTTAAACCTCAAAAGAAATCTGAGACCCATGATTTCATACGATGGAGCAATCTATAAAGGTTTTTGTTATTTCCATCGTAATTATCATCTGTAGTCGTCTTTTTTACCGCATGAAGAAGAAGTCCGTAGCCTGTTGCATAAAGAGGGCTTTTTAGAATTTCAGGGTCACTATGAATGATGTGCGGTCTGCCAATACGCACTGGCATGCTGAAAATTTCTTTCGCCACCTCATCCATCCCATCAAGGAGCGATCCACCACCCGTAAGAACCAATCCCGAAACAAGAATGTGGCCCATATTGCACGCCAAAATCTCTTCGTGAATGATAGACAAAAGCTCTTGCGCCCGCGGTTCAAGAATCTCTGTTATGTGGCTGAGTAAAACCATTTGCTTTCTGCCCCCTTGCACCATCTCGACTTCAACTTCCTTCTCCTCACATAACAAATCAAGACTTGCAAGTCCATATTCTTTCTTGACTCTTTCTGCATCTCTAACTGTAGTGCGAAGTCCAACGGCAAGATCATTGGTAAAATGGTTTCCTGCTATCGGAACCACCATGGTATGACGAATGCTTCCATGTTGATATAAGGCAACATCAGAAGTTCCACCACCAATATCAATCATCCCAACCCCAAGCTCGCGCTCATCTTCATTAAGCACCGCTTGACCTGACGCTAACTGCTCAAGCACCACATCTTGCACACGAACACCGGCACGCTCACAACAAGTAACCAAATTTTGAACGGATGATATTGAACCGGTAATCATATGAATTTGGGTTTCTAAACGAATCCCATGCATACCCAGTGGATCTTGAATTCTATCACCACCGTCAATGCTAAAAAATTGTGGTAAAACATGAAGTACTTGTTGACCTTCTTGCAAAGGAACGGCACGCGCTGCTGCAATAACACGGGCAATATCTTGCTGCGTTATTTCCCCTTTTTCTATCGGCACAGCACCATACGCATTACGTGATTGAATGTGAGCACCAGAAATTCCCACAACAACCGACTCTATCTGAAACCCAACCATTAATTCGGCCTCTTTTAGAGCAGTTCGTATAGAAACCACTGTACGTGCAACGTCAACCACTACCCCTTTTTTAAGGCCGTCAGAAGGAGACTTTCCTATACCCAAAATTTCTACACTGCCATCTTCTAAAACATGTCCAACAAGTACACAAATCTTTGTTGTTCCCACATCAAGTGCAGTAACAATTGCACTGCTTGATCGATTTATCTTCATCCCACTACTCCCTTTGGTACCACAATTATTTGATTTTTAAATCTGCCATCTACATGCCACGCTAAAAGCTTATTTTTTTTATTTTTCTGAAGTGATTGTTCCATAAGAGATTGCTTAATAGTGTTGTAAGCATAGGCTACCGACTTCATATTTTTAACAGAATCTTGATCGAGAACTAATGTAATTTTAGGTTCTTGTTTGTCATGCAAATAAATACTCTGAGGATTATTCCATGCAATCCGATACTGACTATGAAGATCAGCATCACACGTTGTTACAAACTCTTTAAAGTCATTCAACCGCTCCACATCTTTAAATTGAGCTTCATCAACTTGATATTCCGGCAGCTGTGTAAGTTTTTTGTTATTAAAAATATCTTTACTGACCACCGTGTCATTTGAGCATAAAACCATCGACCCATTGCACAGCGCCATTGGGCTGCTTAATGAGACTGCTACACGAATTTTTTTAAGAGGATCTTTGGAAACTGCAACATGGGCAATATGAGGAAAAGCTTCGCGCAAAAGATAGCCAATTTCATTAAGTGGCAATGCTTTTTTGAGCAAACTATGAACATATACTTGAAGCGTTTCGCGTGCACCTTCAGAAAGCTGTCCGTCAGCTTGCACAATAACGGCAAGCTCTCGTCGGGAGCTTGCAGATTGAAATTTCCTCCATCCGCCATATGCCAGACCTATAACAAATAATAATCTGATTAATCCCCTCATATACCACCCCAAAACTTTTTTAAAAAGAAGTTTGTCCTACTTTTTTACTTAATTTGATGCACAATAGTCAATAATTTTAACAAAAGATACGAGTAGGTAGCTGGTAACGGCATCTACGAAGATATACCAAATTTGACATATTTAATTCTCATTGTAACTTTATACTAGAAATTTTTTAAAAAAATAAGCTTTATTATGGGGTTATCTATGAATAAGAAATTGATACTTTTACTTACATTAAGCACAACACCGTTGATGTATAGTTTTGAATTTAAAAATGAATTAAGCAAAATAAAATATTGGGCGAAAAAAAATCCTGGTAAAGCTGCAGCTACTGCTGCTATTTTAGGAGGATCTGTGGTTGGTTATGCTACAAATGAAACTTTTCGTTCCGGAGTGAATAATACAGTATACTATCCCTGTTATGGATTCTATAAATTGGCAGAAGCAAAAGCGACTCTCGATGCCTTTTTGATTCAAGGTGTATTGGATATTGGCTTATTTATACCAAAAACACTTTTCAATGCCGCTAGCAATACTGATCTAAAAACTGCTGCAATTGTAAGTGGAAGCGTTGCTGCAGTTGGAGCGTTTAGTGTTGGTGGATATACAATATATTCTCAGGGGAAAAAATTAAATGCTTTTGAAACAAAATTAAATGAAACAACCAAACTAAATACTTCTCTCCAGTCTAGAGTTGATAATATAGAAGAGAATCTAGACTCTAATAATACAAGTATTACCGATCTATCTGCTCGCATAGATACCCAGAATACATCCTATCGGGATCTCGATTTGCGCTTCAGAAGGCTCATAATAGACCTAAGAAATATACTACGTGGCCGCCTTACAACATTAGATGACCGCTGTACAAGATTAGATGACCGCTGTACAAGATTAGATGATCTAATGCGCGAGGCTGCAAGTCTTATCGATGGAAATAATCAAAAACTTATAGATCTTAAAACAGAAACAGGCATCGCTTTAGAAAGCTTACATAGCGCAACCAATGATTATCAGCAAAGATTTGAAGCTCAACAAACTACAACAAATCGTAGGCTTACAAATCTTGAAGTTGATGTTTCAAATTATAATGCGGATGTCGCTACTCACCTTGACCATCAAAAGACTCAAATAGATGATATCCAAAGATTAATGCGCGATTCAATGGGAAAACAAATGAAATTGGTGATTCTCCATCAAAATAATGCGCAGACTGGTCAATAATTTTAGAGGTTTTTTAGAGTGTTCTATACTTCAAGAAACCTCTTTTTTTATAAAAAATTTCATCTCTTTTTAATTTTGGAATACACTCCTTGCCAAGTATTCATTATTTTTAAAAAGGGCCGCTTTCATGAACAAAAAACCTTTCATAATGCTACTTATGCTTCACCTACCAACACTTTCTGCATCAAGCACACAACCTAATACTTCTACAAATTATAATTATCTTGGAGCAGCTCTTACCGCTGGAGCTGCAGGAGCTGCTTTATGGTATTTTGGGCCTGCAAAAACATGGTCTGCAGCATCGCAGTTGGTAGCCAGCGGATACTCTCAGCTCACATCAAAAATAACCTTTTCACCAAAAGTTCATGCTGCTGGTTATTGTAGCGCTCTCTTTGTAGGTGCATACAGCGGGTATCAATTATGCAATCTTATAAATAAAAATAAGACATCAAATAGTTCCAATGAAGTTGAAAAAACAAATATCACAACATTTCTTGAAAAAACAAAACCGGTAGCCAAAACTCCATTAGCTAATAATGCTGAAATATCACTGGTCACTTATGAACAATTAGCACAAACAGCTGATGCATTTGTACATGCAGACAAAACTACCAATGCCGCAAACTCTGCTAAACAAAATCTCTCTCAAATTATTTCACATCACAGCAAAGCTAATCTGATCTCATAGACAAAGAAAAATGCATTAGATACGCTATGCGCTGATATCTTAATACTGTAAAAAAAGGATCAAAATGAAAAATAAAATACTCGCCTTTACACTGCTTACTTGTGCACAATCAACTCTTAGAGCTTCTGAATTTGCAAACGCTGTTGCATCGTACGTACACGCATCAATACCAAACATCAGCGCTCGAGAAGGTGCCATTGCAGGAGTGGCAGCCGTAGGACTTGGACTTTATCTAAATGAACGAAACCAAAGTAAAAAATTAAAAAAAGACCTTGAAGCAGAAAAATCTCGCTCCGATTCTCAAGACCTCAAAGCACAGCTTGAACAACAAAAATCAAAATTTTCAGAAAGTATAAAGTCAGAATTTGAAAAACTAAAACAATGGATTACTACTTACAGCAAAGAATTGATTGTCTACGATATAAAACGTCAGCAAGAGACAATAACAACTCTTTCTGACGTTCTTAGAAGAAACGTTGCTCAAGCAGATAGAAATCATCATCTAGAAGATAAATCAGAACAAAATACCGACTCAGCAATTATGCATGATGAATCAAGCACTTTAGTATAAAATTACCGCTTGCCAAACGCTATAAGCGACATCAAAATACCTGCTGCAACCGATGCATTGTAAGAAACTTCAGCACTCTTTTGTGGCAGGGTAATAATAGTCCCCGCACGAAGTGTCGAATTAGAAACCCCTGTTCCTTCACTGCCAATCACCAAACAAAGCGGCTGCTTATAGTCCATAGTAAAAGCATTCGCTTCTTTGCTAAGCGCTGCAACATACAAAGTATAATTCGCATTTTTAAGTTCAATCAAAGCGCTTTCTATAGAGGGCGCTTGATAAATTTCCATACGTTCTGCAAGACCAGCTGAGGCTTTAAGTGCAGTGGAAGTAATATGAGCTGACTTCTTTTTACAGATAATAACTCCATCAACACCGGTACAATAGGCTGAACGAATAATAGCACCAAGATTTCTAACATCTTGAACACCATCAAGTAGCACTAAAAAGGGGCTTGCTTTAGGATCAAAAAACTTTTTTCTAAAAGCAAAAGGCTGAACAAGTGCGCCCACTCCTTGATGATCAGCAGTCCCTAACTTTTGAGTAAGCGTTTCGCGCTTCATCTTATGAATAGTCACGGGATGCTTTGGAAGAAGGCCTTGAATTTTTTTTAGCGTTGCATGATCAGACTCTAAAACAAAGAGCTCAAAAACTTTCCTTCTCTTTTGTTGAAGTACTTCAAAAACTGGATGAGTCCCATAAATAAGCTCTACATCAAGTGCTTTTTGTATATTTTTCGCCATGGCAGTAATATCCCTTCTGATCACTAAAAAACGCTGCTTTTATCCGCTAAAGTAAGTAGTATATCACCTTTTTATGACTATTTCTTTTTTCCCCTTTGCACCATCAAAATCCCGATTGACATTCGCCCAGCCGTACAGCATATTGAATACCTATAGTGTCTCTCATACTTCATAAAGAAAGGGTTCCGTATGAAAAAATTTTTAGCATGTAGCCTGCTACTTTCACTCCTTGCAGTTTCTACTTTTACAAGCTCATTTGCAACGGATGTTACTACTCAAATAGAAGATGAAATTCAAAAAAACCTCCCTGTTGAATCAGACGCAGTTGAGCTTGCAGAAGACGCAGAAAGCGAAATTAGTGCTCAAGGACATATTCTGACTTTTTACATTGATGAATCGATTGTTAATCTTGATAAAATCGCAATCATCGCTGATAAAAATCAATTTTACTTCATCCTCAATTCAGATACTGAACGCATTGTAACCATCGGGAAAATACAAGAAGATTCTATTGTTATATACAATGTAACGCTAACAGAAGATGGAAGTGTTGATGAAGAATCAGAAGTGGATGCATCTCGTTATGTATTCCCTCTTGAAAATCCATTAGATATTGAAAATATGGAAGCAAAATTCAATCAAGATACTCGAGAATTGGTACTCTTTATTCCTTTTGCTCAATTAGCAGATCAAGAGTAATTCAAACTCAATCTATTTTCTAAAAAAAGGCATCTTTTAAACGGTGCCTTTTTTTATTGATTGCACTGCCAAAAAAAAAGCCTATAATAATTTTTCTACTTTTTTACAAAGCATAAGGGTTTGTATGTACATACTAGAAGGCAATATCGGCGCTGGAAAATCGACACTTTTAGATCTCATTAAAAAACATATGGGCTATCTTGAAGTGGTACAAGAACCAGTCAATTCATGGTCAAATGGCGAAACTGAACACTCACTTCTAGCTCAATTTTGCGCTGATATGAACCGCTGGTCATATAGTATGGAAACCTACACCATGTTTTCCCGTATCCAAGAACATCTACGTGTCCAAGAGATCAAAAATCCATTTAAAATCATGGAACGCTCTCTCTATTCTGGCAACTACTGCTTTGCAAAAAACGGCCATCTTCAAGGATTTATGACCGATCTTGAATGGCATATCTATACCCAATGGTTTGATTTTTTAGTTCTACAAAAATGTAATCCACCTTTAGGCTTTATTTATTTACAAACAGACCCTGACCTGTGTTATGAACGGACAAAAAAAAGAAATCGTCTGGGCGAAGAAAATATTCCACTTGGCTATTTTGAACAAATTCATGAACAACATGAAAAATTCTTAATAAAAAAAGAAGGCGTTCTTGATCAACTCAAACATGTCCCCGTTCTTATACTTGACGGTTCAATTGATTTTGAATCTAATCGTGAATACCTTCAGGATTATTTAGATAAAATTGATGAATTTTTGTTTTTTACTGGTGATGCAAAAGGCGTTGCACGTAAACATGCTGGCATTCATCACACACAATGTTGTCAGTAAGTTATTACGCAATAACATATATCCTATGCTTGCCAACCTTAATGGTCATGCCTGCTTGCCATGTAATTTCTGCTTTAAATTCTTTAACAGCAACACCATCAATTAGCACTGCACCACTTTCTACAAGTCGTTTTGCTTCAGATGAACTGGTTAGCGCGCCAAGTAGTTTAAGCAAATCAACAATCCATAAAGTTTTTGGTGTAGCAGTAGGCAACGTTACTGTTTGTGCTTTAGAAAGATCACCTTTTTGGAAAACATCCTCAAATGCTTTTCGCGCATCATCAGCTTGCTGTATAGACCAAAATTCAGCAACAATTCCATGAGCCATCTCTTTTTTAAGCGTCATAGGATGGGATGCTTCTACAGCAATGGCAAGTTGCAGTTCCTGAACTTTGATATCTGAATACCCAAGAAGCAATTTGTAATAGCGCCACATTAATGTATCGGAAATCGACATAAGTTTACCAAATGCTTGCTCTGGTGTTTCTGCAAGACCAACATAATTACCGAGTGATTTTGACATTTTTTCAACGCCATCCAGCCCTTCAAGCAATGGCATCGTCATGATAACTTGTGCATCTTGTCCGTACTGTTCTTGTAAAAATCTACCCATTAATAAATTAAAGGTCTGATCTGTGCCGCCCAATTCAACATCTGCTCGCAATGCAACAGAATCGTACCCCTGCATAATGGGATACATTAATTCATGGAATCCAATAGGCGTATTTTGAGACAATCTTTTTGAAAAGTCTTCGCGTTCAATAATGCGAGCAAGAGTTACTTTTGCACTTAATTTAAGAACATCACTAAACGAAAGTTTATCAAGCCACTCAGAATTATAACGGATAACTACTTTATCTTTATCAAGAATGCGTATTACTTGCTCAAAATAAGTTTGTGTATTTTTTTCTATCTCTTCTTGGCTCAACGGAGGACGCGTTTTTGATTTACCTGATGGATCACCAATCCGTGCAGTACAATCACCAATAAGGAAAACAATCGTATGGCCTGCATTTTGAAAATCACGCATTTTACGCAACACTACTGCATGGCCCAAATGTAAATCTGGAGCTGTTGGATCCATACCAAGTTTGATAAGTAATGTTTTGCTGCTCTCTAATTTTTTTGCAAGTCCACCTTCTGGAAGACAAACAACAGAACCGGCAAGTAATTTTTCTAAAGAAGATCTCATCATATAATTCCAATTCCATAAGCTATTGCGGTTGAAAGCAATAAGATAAAATTTAATATACCAATAAAAATAATTGATTGAAAAACTAATAAAAGAATCAAAGGAACAAATAACAATAACCAATCTGCATACCCAGGAAATGCATTACGTGATAAAAAGTATGAAAGAAATACCATGTAAAAGAAATTAACAATCATACTAAAGGCTGCAAGCATACTGTTAAAAATAGCAAAGCGAACCAAAAAAAGACCCACTACAATAGAAAATGTTGAGGTTGTCTCTACACTTGCGTAATGAGAAGCCAATTGAAACGCTCCAAAATTAACGTATAACAAAAATGGATTTTGCCTAAAAATAAAAACACATATCAAAAGCGCAATGAGGGCTAAAAAAATTCCTAAAATTGCATCGGAAAAATAGGCAAGTGTTACTTTTAAACGGCGCCATTTACCCATAATTGCATTGGGATTAATTGGTATGTATTGACCAAACCCAAAAGGAATATCTGGAATCACCAGTAAAATAAAAACCCAGAAAAAACTAATATGAGTCATAGGATTAAGCGTAGTAAATCCTAACTGCTGGCCAGTATCGTCGCCCAAACGAGCGCTAACCCACGATCTAAAACAACCCAAAATTGGAATTGCTATAAAATAACTGAGAACTATGAGAATCTTTTGAACTAAAAACTCTGCGTTTTGTAGGCTTATAATCATGGTAAAAACCCCTTAAAAACTTTATTAATGCACATAAGAAGCAGTCTAAGGGGATCTGTGGAAACGTCAAACACGATATCTGTTTAAAGAAAAATAATCGGATTGTAAAAATAAAAAATAAAAAATAGAATGTGCTCATATTAAAGGAAAAAGTATAAAAAAAGGATCCTCATATGAACTTAATAACTAAAGACCGCTTTGCCCTTATAAAAAGTTACATACTAACCCCTCTCATTCTTATCATCACAACAATAATAACCTACTACCCCTCACTCTTTTACGACTTCCAATTTGATGACATCGCAAATATAAAAAAGTTTTTCGCACTCAGAACACACACATTCTGGGATTTTGCATTTAAAGGATCCCGTTGGATCAGCTACTGGCTCAATACCGTTAACTACAATCTTGGCAAGTTTGATCCCTTTTATTACCGTGTTTTTAATGTTGCATTCCATACCATTACGGGAATTTTAATATTTTTTGTCACAATCAAACTGCTGCAATTAACAAAAAAGAATGGTTTTTATTCTGTACGTGCTCTACCAATTGCAGCGCTAACCTCATTACTTTTTTTATTACATCCCGTACAAACACAAACAGTTTCATATGTAATTCAAGGGCAACTTGAAGGACTTGCAGGCCTTTTTATTATGGCGATTATGCTCTGTTTTATTTTTATGACAACCACAAAAAAACGCTACCTCTCTTATATTCTTGGTGTAGTTATTTGCCTACTGGGATATATTTCATGCGGCACCAAAGAGATAGCTATTCTTTCTCCTGTTATGATGCTTCTTATTGATTGGTTTTTTATTGCACAAGCAGATTTTAAACAAATAAAAAAACGAATCCCTTTTTACTTGCTCTTTACTGGAATCTTGATTGGTCAATACATCTATGTTTTAAAACCACATTTATGTAAAACATATGTCATGGGTAATATTCAGCTCAATAACAATGTTGGCAATGTTATTACACAAGTAGCCGGAGAAAAAATAACACGTTGGAATTACTTCATTTCTCAATTTAAAGTAATTATTCATTACATTTGGATATTTATCTGTCCAACAAAATTAAGTGTTGATTATGATTGGAAAATGGTATCTGGTTTTTTTACTAGTGAATGTCTTTTTCCTCTTTTACTCTTACTATTTATTGCGGGATGGGTTCTTAACTTACTAAGAAAAAATAAAATTGATGTACGAGCATTTGCCGCTTTATGGTTCTTTATTGGACTTTCTCCTCGATCCACTTTTATTCCTTCAACCGAACTTATAGCTGATTACAAAACCTATTTTAGTTCCTATGGATGGCTTTTTTTAATGGCCATTGCACTTGTTTACTTATTTGAATGGACCATTAAAAAAATTACAAAAAAGAATGATCTTCAAACCAACTATAGCTATCTTGCTTTTGGGCTTGCAGCACTCTTTTTAGGCCATGCAACCTATGAAAGAAATAAAGTATGGCGATCACAAGAAGAATTTTGGATGAATATTATTCAAAATTCACCAAAAAAAGCACGTGGATATAACAACTATGCCGTAGCAATTGCAGAAAAAAATCGTCATGAAGAAGCTATTCCTTATCTTAGAAAAGCAATAAAAATGGATGCTTACTACCCTGATCCATGGAGTAACATTGCTGTATGTTTTAGCGCTACTGGTCAAGTTGATATGGCAATTATGCAACTTGAAAAAGCAATTCAAATTAATCCAAACTACCCAGAGTTTTACAACAATCTTGCATCTTTTTATTTAAACAAAAAGAATTTCCCACGTGTTGAACAACTTGCAAATTATGCAATAAAATTACGTCCACATTATGGCAAAGCTTATTTTAATTTAGGCCAAGCTCTTTATGAACAAGGGAAAAAAGAAGAAGCACTCGAAAAACTACGCTTTGCATGCCTTAAAGCAGATTTTGATACTGTAGAAGCGTTTACTGCCTATGCACAACTTTCTCTTGAATTACAGAAATTTGATGAAGCTGTAATTGGATACCAAAATATATGCGCACTTGAACCACATAATCCTGATCACCATTTTAATTTAGCAAACGGTTATTACTGCACTAAGCAGTATGACAAAGCAAAGCAAATCTACAAAATGCTTATCGCTCAAAATCAACAAGAATATCGCTCATGGTTTAATTTAGCTGAAACACATATTGTGCTTGGCGAAACACCAGAAGCTATTGAATGCTTTAAAATAGCACAACCACTTGGACTTGAAGTTCCACAAATTGGACTCCGCATTACTCAATTTATCGGAAACAGCCAACCTGGCGCACAACAACATATTGTATAAGCTAATAAACTTTAAGGCCGGAATTTATCCGGCCTATTTTGACAAAATAGCGGCCTGGTGGCATTCTACTAACTAGATGGAATATTTAGGGATACTTTTATTATGGTAGGTTATTATGAAAAAAATCAGTCTTTTATTTGCGTTTTTAGCTACACAAATCACATTTTGTCCAGGCAATTTAGAAAAAGAATCTCTCGAGTCAAAAAACCTTATAGAAAGAGTCTTGCTTAATCAAAATCGTGCAATCTCAAAATCTCTTTATGATGCACTAGTTAGAACTAGAAGAATACAACCTGACGAAGTATTTATAACGACAGAAATACATTTATCAACTCCAAGAGCTTATAGTGTCAGTATTTTATTTGATATGACACATCTTAATAGACCAGACTATCCAATAATAATCAACTACACAGAACCAATAGAGCCATTTAATCACCTTACCAGAAATCAATAACACTCTTTTTTTGACCCAATTTTCGTTTACACATAATAGATATTTATTTTTAAGGTTATTATGAAAAAAATTAGTCTTTTACTTGCATTCTTAGCGGCACAAATCACATTTTGTCCAGGCGATTTTACTAAATCTACTTCGCACAATATTGTGGCAATTCATTTAACGATGAAAGCAGATAAGTTTTCGCAAGCAATGCTTCAAAAAGTGTATTTCCGCGATCCTTCGCTATCTATGTATGAAATAGGTGTAAGTATATGCATAAACCTATCCGGACTACGTTCTTCTTTTACAAGTACATTTTATGGTCCAGACAACCAACTATTTTGTACAATTGAAGCAACTTACACAGAACCAATAGAACCATTTAATACGCAACCCAGAAATCAATAATGCTCTCTTTTTGACCCAACTTTCATTTGCCGGTAAACTTTATCTAAGAATTCTTTAAACATTTTATCCGTAGATGCAGGAACCATGGAAAAAAAATATGACCACCTTACTGGTGATGCCAAAGCACAAAAAAAATGGGCTCAAGAAAAAACCTATCAAGCTCAACGTGCTTCAGAAAAACAACTTTTTAGTATAGATACACCACCACCAACAGTCTCTGGATCGCTTCATATTGGTCATATTTTCTCCTATACACAAACGGATATCATCGCTCGCTTTAAGCGACTTTCTGGCTTTAATGTTTTTTACCCTTTCGGTTTTGATGACAACGGCCTTCCTACGGAAAAATATGTAGAAAAAAAACATAAAGTCAGCGCACACCGTATGGGTAGATCTGAATTTATAAAATTATGTTCAAAAGAATCCCAAGAAATTGGCCTAGTTTTTGCAAATTTATGGCAACGTATGGGTATTTCTGCAGATTGGGCACACACCTACTCAACTATTTCAGCTGATGTACGTAAAATTTCTCAAGCATCATTTATCGATCTCTATAACAAAGGGTTTGTCTATCAAAAAGAAGACCCTGCTTTATATTGTACTGTTTGCCAAACAACTGTAGCGCAAGCGGAACTTGATGATACACAAGTATCCTCTCACTTTTCTGACATTACCTTTAAAACAACTGATGGTGAATCAGTTGTTATTGGCACAACACGTCCCGAACTCCTTCCTTCATGCGTAGCGCTTTTTTACCACCCAGAAGACACACGATATACACACCTTGCAGGTAAAAAAGTTATTGTTCCAATTTTTGGGCATGAAGTTCCTGTTCTTGCGGATGATACCGTTCAACAAGAAAAAGGCACCGGCCTTGTTATGTGTTGTACCTTTGGAGATAAAAATGATATTCACTGGTACAAAATTCACAAACTTCCCTACCGTCAATCAATTGAACGCAATGGAACATGGTCAAGCAATACAGGCATTCTTGCAGGGATGAAGGCACACGTAGCACGAGAAACTATTCTTGCAGCACTTGAAGCAGCCCAAGTCCTTGGAGAAAAACGACCAATTACACATACCGTTAATGTGCATGAACGCTGCAAACATGAAATTGAATATATTGTTATTAAACAATGGTTCTTAAATATTTTAGATCACAAACAAGCATTCTTAGATACCGGCGATGCTATTGAATGGCACCCTGCATTTATGAAATCACGTTATAAAGATTGGGTAGAAAATTTACAATGGGACTGGTGCTTAAGCAGACAACGTTTTTATGGCATACCATTTCCAGTCTGGCACTGTATAACTTGCGACCACATTATACCAGCAAATACAACTCAGCTTCCTATTGACCCACAAGAAACAGAGTGTCCGGCTTCTATATGTCCGCAATGTAAGAGTAAACATTTTAGAGCTGATACTGACGTAATGGATACCTGGAACACGTCATCTCTTTCTCCTTATATTTGTGATGCTCTCTTTACAGGAAACAGCGACGCATTGTTTGGATCAGCAAAACCAGCACTACTGCCTATGTCTATGCGACCTCAAGCACACGATATTATTCGTACTTGGGCATTTTATACCATCATTAAGGGGTATATGCACCATGCAACACTCCCATGGAAAGAAATTGTTATTTCTGGTCATGTGCTAAGTTCTGAAAAAGACAAAATTTCAAAATCAAAAGGCAATACTCCTACAGACCCAGAAAATTTGCTTAAGGTTCATCCAGCCGATGCTATTCGTTTTTGGACCGCATCAGGAACATTGGGACAAGACATCAGTTTTTCTGAAACACAACTTGCACAAGGAAATAAATTACTTAATAAATTATGGAATGCATTTAGATTCTTAGAAGAACATGTTGCACAAGCACCAACCACACAACCAGAAAATCTTGGAACGCTCAATGAATGGTTACTCCACAAAGCAACTGAGCATTTTAATACCTACCGCACAAACTTAGAAAAACATGAATTTGGCAACGCACTCAATGCTGTTGAACAATTTTTTTGGCAAGATTTCTGCGACAATTATCTTGAACTCGTAAAGGATCAATTCTTTAACCCTGAAAAATATCCTGCTGAAATTATTGCTGCAACACGCTGGACACTCTATCAAACAGGACTTCGTATTCTTCAGATGTTTGCGCCGTACTTGCCCCATATCACCGAAGAACTCTATGGCCTTCTGTATCAACACCGTGAAGGGGCAAAATCAATTCATGTAACTGATTACACTACTGTTCAACTACCAATGCTTTCTCCAAAACAAGTTGAAATTGGTGATCTTTTAATTGCAATTGTTGGTGGCATTCGACGTATGAAAACCGAAAAACAACTTTCACTTAAAGCTCCACTTACTAGCTTGACCATTCACAGCGTGCATGGCGAAACCATTAAAGCACTCATGCAACATGAACAACTTCTTAAAGGTGTTATTCATGCCGATACTATCAGCTATGCAACAGGTGATGTAGAAAAATCTACGCTCACTATGGAACATGAAGTATGGTTTGCAACACTTGATATTGACCACATTCTTGACGCAAAAGAGCAAGCATGATCACCATAAAAAACACACAACGAAAACATGCAATTAATATTGAGCAGTTAAAAACAACTGCTCAAGGAATTTTAAACGAACTTGGTTATGGAGATTTTGATCTTGGAATTTGGCTAACAACCAGCAAGACAATCCGAACCTATAACCGCGACTACCGAAAAAAAGATAAGCCAACTGATATTTTATCATTTCCTTACCACACCAATTTACAACCAGGCGAGCGCATTAAAGTAACGTGTGAAGAAGATAAAAATATTGGAGACATAATCCTTGCAATTGATTTTATTAATGACCTACTACCACTTTTTGAAACTACACTTGATGAGCGCTTGCGCACTATTTTGGTTCATGGAATTTGCCACTTACTGGGCTATTCCCATTACGATCCCGATAATGATGAAATGATGACCAAAATAGAAAAGAAGATTGCAAAAAAGCTGAATATTACGTTTAATTAACTTACAAGTTCAATCAATTAAAAAAGGAAATATATGATTAAAAATTTAGACAAACTAAAAAAAGCACAATCTAAATTTGAAAAATTTAGACAAAATCTTACAACAGAACAAGAACAAGTTGGGGCAATACAAGCATTTGAATTTTGTTATGAACTTGCCTGGAAAACAATAAAAAAATTCCTTGAATCAGAAAATTTTGAAGTTACATCACCAAAAGATACCTTTAGAAAAGCTGCTATTAATGGAATTATATCAAACCCAGAAATCTGGTTTGATTTTCAAAATATACGCAATATCACTGTTCATACTTACGAAGAAGACAATATTTTATTAGTTCTTAATGCCTTTGATTCTTTCTCTATAGAACTTGAAAAAGTAATTATAAACTTAGAAAAATTAAATGTATGATTATAGAAGAACGCCATTTAAAAATGGTACAAGATATACTCAAAAAATATCCTTATAATTTTTTTGCATTTGGCTCTCGTGTACATGGAAAACCACGTAAATTCTCTGATTTAGATATCTGCTTTTTTGAAAAAGTCCCTTTTAGTGTTCAATCACACATTGATGAAGATTTTGAAGAATCTTATCTCCCCTTTACTGTAGACCTTGTTGATTGGAATTTAACAGGAGATGATTTTAAAAACGCCATAAAAAATGATCTTGTATGTATCCAAAAAACAGAAACATACCCAGAAATCCAAGCATTAATCGATGCATATAAGACAAAAAAATAAATTTTTTGAGAGCCACCACTTAAAAAATAATCCGCCCTTTGTTGATTTAAAACCTTGATTTATGTAAAATATGTAATGTGATTCCATTTTTTACATACTAGCCTTAAAGTGAGCTTATCATGTTAATAAATCGTATTTTGATGCCTCATCTACTTGAACTAGCAAAATCATTCCCTGCAATAGCCATCATGGGCCCTCGCCAATCGGGTAAAACGACATTAGCTAAACAAGCATTTCCACATTATGCATATGTGACTTTAGAAGATCTTGATATGCGGATGGCAGCTCAAGAAGACCCGAGAAGTTTTTTTGATACCTATGCTAAAAAAGATGGGCTTATTATTGATGAAATTCAAGAAGTTCCAGAACTTCTTTCGTACATGCAAGGAATTATTGATCAAGCTCATAAACCAGGACGATTTATTATTACCGGATCTCAGCACTTTTTAATGTATGAAAAAATCACACAAACACTTGCTGGAAGAATTGCACTTTTAACTTTGTTACCGCTTTCTGTGGATGAACTTAAAGAAGCAAACTTACTTCCCGATACTATCGAACCATTGCTTATTAAAGGTTTTTACCCTCGTTTGTATTCGCAAATAATGCCTGTACAAATTTGGTATGCCAACTACATCAGTACCTATGTAGAAAAAGATGTTAGACAAATTCTTAATATTTCAGATGTTGTAAAATTCCAAAAATTCATAAAATTATGTGCTGCACGTGTTGGTAATCTTATTAACTATGCCGATCTTGCACGAGATTGCGGAATTACTCCTCATACAGCAAAAGACTGGATATCTGTACTTGAAGCTAGTTTTATTATAAAAATTGTTACACCCTATCATAATAATTTTAGTAAACGGCTTGTAAAAAGCCCTAAATTATATTTTTATGATACTGCACTGATATGCGCACTACTTGGTATTAAAACAGAAGAAGATTTATTAATACACCCATTTAAAGGTGCAATTTTTGAATCGTTTGTTATGAGTGAACTCTTTAAACATAGTTTTAATAAAGCTGAACTCCCCAACCTTTATTTTTGGAGAGATACTCAAGGCAAAGAAATTGATTGTATTATAGAAAAAGCTTTTGGAGTCACTATCCCAATAGAGATTAAAGCTCGTAAAACAATCGTCGAAAATTTTTTTGAAACTGGCAGTCAATGGAAATCAATATCCAATCAACCAACAACCTCTACCTATATCATTTATAGTGGAAATGAAACAGTGCACCGTAAAACGGGCACTGCTATTAGTTGGAAAAATATTTCAGAATTTATCGACTCTCTCTAGAAAGTTAATTTTTTAGGGCAACTTCCTCTTAATAATCATCGTCCTCATCTGCAACTTCTACCGTTTTTTGGTCGTTCGAGCTTGCTTCTTCGGTGTCTGCTTCTTCTGAACTGTCTTCTTTTTTGGTGTTGCTAGCTTCTTGACTGGACGCTTCTTCGTCGTCTCCATCCTCATAATCTGCATCACTATCTTCTTGGCCTTCTGAGCCATCTTCTGTAACTTCTTCTGCATTGTTATCAACTTCATCTTCATTCTCCTTTTCATAACCTTCATTAATATCGTCTTCTACATCTTCAGTATCTTCTTCAGGCTCTTCTTGGTTTCTGCCTAAAAATCTATTTACACCTGATTGCAGACTTTTACGGACTTTTTTCCACCAATCTGGCGCCTGTGCTTTTACATGTTTTGTGGATACATTTGACTGTGGTTGTACTGCACTATTTTTTTCTAATGTTGCCCCATAATTTTGAACCACCATAATACCAAAAACGAGTAAAATAACCCGGGTAAATGGCTTTAATATGTTACTCTCCATAACTCTCCCTTTTTTCTTCTTATTCTAAATCTTCTAAAATACTATTCTGATCGTAATTAGCCCTCTTGCTTTCCTGATCATCCATTTGATTATCTGTAGGAATATCATTATTTTCTGCTTCATCATCGATAACCACATTAGGATTTACCAATACATTACTTGTTGGATCAGCTGAGGGAATAGTACAACAATGATCTTTAAATCTATGTGCTGCCTTACTTAAAGTTCCAATTACGGATGAACATACTGCATGTATTTTATGAACCATACCTTGTGAATCAGACGTGCTACCTTGCAACCCGAAAACACAAACAGCCACAAACGCGAGTACTCTCTTCTTCATGAACAATCCCCCTTTAGATAAGCTACCTCAGTGCATCTTGATACTAAGCGTACCTATAAGAAGTGGCTAAAGTAAAGGGTTTTTGAATTTTAAGAACGCAAAATAGTGATTTTAAGCCAGTTTTTTATAAAATTCTCGTTCAAGAATATCACCACGATCAACTGCAGCTTTAAGCCAAATAAGCTCAAGTGCTGCTTGTTCTTCTGCTGACAACTTCCAATCAACATCTAATACACGTAGCCGGGAAGTAAGATCATACAAACAAAGCGCAACACTAACCGACACATTAAAACTTTCTACAAACCCATACATTGGAATAGTCATAAGTTCATCTGCCGCATCAAGCGCATCTTTACTCAGACCTTCATCTTCTGTGCCAAACATAAGGGCTATTTTTGAATTGAGCGGTAATTGACTGAGTGTTTTTTTACCATGAGGCGACGTTGCAACAATGGTATATCCCGATTTTTTTAACTTTTCTATGCATGAAAGTGTTGCACTTTTACCAGGTTCAGCCGATTTATAACGGTGTACGGTAAGCCATTTACTTGCACCCATTGCAATATTTTTTTTAATTTCAAGCGTATTTTCATGCTCAACACAGTGAATATCTTGCACGCCAAGTCCGTCACATGACCGCATAACGGCTGCAACATTATGGGACTGATGCATATCTTCGAGAAGTACTGTTATATAGCGCGTACGATCTAAAAGATTTTTTTTAATTTTTTTCTGACGATCTTCTGTCAAAAACGTATATAAATAAGCTAACAAATTTTTTTTATCGTCTAACATTCATCAATCTTTCTGGGTGATAGTACACAATTAAAGTTTGCATCTCACTTAAAATATTGTATATCTTAATCGCCACTTAGTACAGAGACGATTTTTACGATTAGGATAGCATATATATGAAAAAAACTACCATCATTTTCTTGGTCATTTTAAGCTCCATAAACACCATATTTGCAAGCAACAAACAACATGCAAGTGCCATCCCACAAGAAACTGAAAGTGATACAAAAAATATTGTTATTACCAATCAAAAAGGTGGCAATATGACCATTAACCTTTCACAAACAGTAATACATAGTAATTCCTCTTCTTCTAGCAGCCCCATTACAGAGAATAAAACACAATTAGATATTAAAGGCGGAGACACAAAAGTAGATACCGACACAAAAGTAAAAGCTGAATCTGATCTTGCAAATACACTTGATACAAAAAATGAAATCGATAGCACAAATCAAACAGCTACAAGTAATGTATCCGCCTTGGACAATACAATAGAAGCAACTAATACAACAGAAACTACAAATCAAACCGCCGCAGAAAATAAATCAGAAAATAAAACGGATAATACAACTGAATATCAACCAACCCATACACAAGAACAAGAACATATACTTACAAATACCAACACTCAAAAACTGCGTACTACCTTCCAAAAACAATCTACCTATCAAAAACAAGCAATCTTAAAAACCTATATTTTCCCAATTGCAATCTGCTGCGCTGCCTCTTACAGTATCTGTTTAGCAACAACTTATCGTATGAAAAAGCTCATAGAAAACAAAGATGCATGGTGTAATTGGAAATATGATGCAATTTTATATGATTCAAAAAAAATGGTCATGCAAGAATTAATCGAAGCGATTGAAACAAAAAATATTAATCCTGCACGGCCTACCGATCATATTTCTCCTATGATGCAATTTTTGAAAGAGATCGACCATGAACAAGCAATTATTCGTCATTATCTTTTTACTATGAAGATTGCATATGCTATCTATATGAACAAAATCCTTCCAGGAAATGATATGAGAGAACTTGCCAAACAAAAAATGGACCGCCTTGATGTACTCAAAAAACTTTTTTTTGATTGGGCACAATCGCAGCGGTCTCGTAAAATTAGTCAGTTAGTAGGAGCGCATTAATCGCGTGCGCCACCAAACCCTAGCTTAGATATAAAGTACTTAATATCATCGTCGGCAAATCTTATACCCATACCATAAAAGACGTTACCATTATGTTTACTGACAAAGTCGTCGGCACCACAGTTAACATAGAAGTTACGCAGCAAGAATACTCTGTTAATCCACTTGAGATGGGGTCTTGCATCATCAATACGATCACGACCACGCATATCAAAAGCTTCAAGTGTTGTTACCCAACGGAATGTGTCTGTTCCAAGTGGCAATTCGTAATCAACCCCGAATCCAAAAGTGTTTTCAAAAAGACCGGCTCTAAACGCTACATCATTATATGCTTTACCAAATTGGAAACCATATTTTAGAGAGTCACGTTCTTGAACAATTTCCACAATGTCAGGAGATTGAAACAATTTAAAATCATCACTAATATTCATATTATTCTGATTATAAAGGTTTCCATTTTGATCATAAAACTCTCTGCGTGTTTGTTTACGTTTAATTTTACCTTTTGTTGATCCTACAAATTGTACAACATAAAAACGATCTTCTGCAGGATGAATGCGCATATCTACATATCCCTTAGAATCTTTATGGTCAAAATGTTCGGCAGGACGATACATAGCTTCAAAGTGAGTGTCACATACTATGCCAAGACTTTCTACACGTGAGAAGTAATTTTTGAGCCCTTGCACGGCAACTTTAAGGTCTTGATAGGTTTCATCTTCATTGATTAATTTACCAACCAACCCTTTTCCTTCATTTATCTTGTCAGCTACAGCACCGATACTTCTAAATCCATCACGTGTTTGCAGCGCCGCTTCTTCTATTGCTGTTGCAGTACTTTCTATCTTGCCCGTTACTTTATCAAAATCACGGTCAAATGCTTTTGCAATCTTTTCTATATTGCGCTGCACCGATGGTAAAACATCTACTTCAACTTGTTGTGCTATACGATGAATATCATCTTGAATCATTGGATATCCAGAGCGCAGATCTTGTGCAAAGGTACGCAGATCAGCAATCAATGCATTAACATCGTTTTCATTTTTACCTACAATGCGATCGAGACCTTCTGAAAATGATGCAATTTTTTCTGACGCTGTATGAAATTTATCAACCATGTCTTTAAGTTGACCTCGTTGATTAACCCCAACTACTGCATCTTTAAGCGATGAGGTAATTTCTTCTACATTGTCGGCAACTGAACTAAATTTTTGAATTAAGGAATCAACTGATGCAGGAGATTTACCAGGATTACCCAGCGCTTGGCCCTTTGGCAGCACGGGAAGAAGTGGATCTCCGGGATTGATTTCTAAAAACTTAACGCCCAACAAACCATCTTGTCTGACAAGAGCGGTTGCATCTGAACGGAGAGAATATCGTTTATCAATTAAAATTGTCGCTTTTGCTTGGAACTGTGCATTCCCTTGAATGAGCGATATGTCATCAACCCAACCAACTTTAACACCAGCAATTTTTACATCTGCCTTGCGAGCAAGCCCTGAAACGTCCTGAAAATAAATCGCATGCGATTTATAATTTCCTGTATCTACTCTAAATGCACCAATCTGAAAGGTCATATACAAGAAGACACTCAAAGCACCAAGGACAAATATACCAACTTTTGTTTCTGTACTGATCCGCATTGTTTCCTTTTCTAGAGCCAATATATTTTTTTAACCATCACCACATCTCCCTTATCTTCTGTACTTCGCTCAAGAATTGCAAGGAGTTTTTGTTCAATTCTGCCAACCTTTCCATAACATACCACAGAAAATACTCGAGGCTCAAATTTTGTGCTCAAAAATGGAACTATCTCTTTAGGTAATGCTTTGTATTCTTTACCATATAATTCTTTCAGAGAGGTATCCCAAGTGGTATCCCACGCAACATCTGTTAAAGAAATTTTCTCAAGCATCATATCAATATCTTCTTTTTTTAACTTTTTATCACTTTTAAAACCAAGCAATACCTGCATTGAAGGGCTTAACAACCAAGGATCAATATGAAAATCATCTGCATAAGTTGTAAAAATATCTGCCAAATAAATTTTTGAACTTTGAGTTGTATCATCAAATTTTTCTTGTTTTTTACCTTCGGATGGTACATAAAAAACGGTATCTGCAAAGAATGAAAACTTCTTATGCGAGAGCAGATCCATAGGTGTAGAAAAAGGCTGTTTTTGTTTTTTAAGAATATCGATCAAAATAATTTGCACATCAATATTTTTATAAAATTCTTTGATCCGATCTGTCATCATTTTAATCATTAATTCTGTTGTGTCTTTTGAATCGATTGAGTAAAAAGCCTTTTGAGAGATATTATACAGCGCATTAAGATTAATCTTTCCCGATTCACACGTAATACAAATTTTTATTTTTCCATCAATTCCATCTTTTGGTGTTGTTAAATTAAATTCTTGCCATTGATTTTGCACAAGTAACAATGTTTTAAGTAAATCTTTTTTATTTTTTTCTGGATTATCTTTTAATTTTTCAGTATCAGACTTTTTTTCAGATGCATCTTTTGGATCTTTTGTATCTTTACCAGCCTCTTTAGAGGAATCTTTTGAACCGTAAAATTGTTTATCTTGCGAAAGTAATTGTGCTGTTGCAATAGAAATACCAGAAAGCGCCAGTTGCTTTGCTTTTTCTCGTTCAAATGTTAATGGCACATACAAATTGTAGGCACCACCGATATAAAAAATTTGAGTTACAATAATAGTCATAACTGCAAGAACACTAATTGTTAAAAAGAGGATATACCCACGTTGCATATGCTTCATTTTGGTTTTCCTCCAGCATCTTTAAGCAACTTTTGATGATCTTCAAAGGCAAGTTTTGAGCCTTTTCGTTCCGCTTCTTTTGGAAGTCCTGTAGATTTTTCACTCGTTCCTTTTTCTATGTCATATTGTGGCGCATACCAATAATCATACGTGTGTACTTTTTTTACATCATCAAAAATCGTCAAAGTTATATGAATAAATAAAGGAAGCTCAGGTCGCTTAGGTTCTTCTTTTTTAACTTCTACTTCTTTTGCATCTTTTTTATCACTCTTTTTCTCATCTGTTTTTATATCTTCTTTTTTTTCTTCTTTCCAATCCTTAAGAACTTCAAGCATTCTTACCTTCTTAGGTTCTTCTTTTTTTGCATCTTTAGAATCTTTTTTTTCAGGTTGTGCAGGCTCTTCTTTTTTATCTTTATTTTGATCCTTAGGTTTTTCTGCCTGCTTTTCTAACAAAAATTCAAGCTTCATGCTCTTAATACCACCAAGTATTTGATACCCACGAATTCCATTATGAGAACCTGGGATAAATCTTTTAGGATCAAGTTTTTCTGATTGCTGATGCGTTAATAAAAATTCACCAGAATTTTCTTTATCTGGCTCAAGACGATACATAATACGAGACATTCTAACTTGTGGCTCGCCATACATGGTTGTTGCATTGGCAGTTATAAAAGTGAACATTTTAAGATTGCCAATTTCATCTGTTTCATACACAAAAGATTGTGGTACTTTTTCGTCTTTTTTTTCATCTTTTTTGTCAGTATTATTGACATCTTTTTTTGAATCTTTTTCATCCTTTTTTTCTTCAGGAGATTCTTTTGCTCCGCCCTCTTCATCTTGATTTTGCAATTTTTCATCCCACACAACTGTAGGAATAAAAATACCAGAAATTTCGCGATCCCATACTTGTTGAATAATAGTCATTTTACGTTCAAGACCCGAAAAAGTGACCACGCGCTGAAATACAGTATTGCTTTGAGAAAGAGACTGAAAAAGTATTGTGCTCAGACCCACACTTATGACCATTGCGATCATAACTTCTATAAGAGAAAAACCTTTAACGAGCTTCACTTTTTTTCTCCTGCATCTCAAAACCATAATGATAAAGATCTGCTATTCGCTTCTTATCAGCTTCAAACCACTCAGCAGTCACCCGTTCTTGATACAATCCCTCAAAACGAGAAAGTGCCGAATCAGATGGAATTGGCAACTGTTCATACACTACTTTTGTCTCTGGATCTGTAAATGTTTTTTCTATTTTTTTTGATTCTTTTTGATTTACTGCCAGCTGAGATGAGCTATTTTCTAAATTAATTTTTGGCAGCAATAGCATATTTTTTAAATAATAAAGTCGTTGAATCTTAAATGTATTAAATATAACGCGCCGAAAAACCTTCTGCTGTAACACTGCAAATGACCCAATCGACACTGCAATAATGGTAAGCGCTATAACTGTTTCTATCAAGGAAAAACCATTACGAAAGTGGTTTTTGAAATGTATCATACATCACACACTGAGCAGTAAAAGGATTAAGAACAATACTTATCTGTTTTGCATCTTTTTCTGATTGATTTTCCGGTTGATCAACTATATTGATAATAACTTCTTGCGTGGTCCCATCAGGCATCATAAAAAACCATATGTTTTCTGTCTTACGCGAAAGACCGCCAGCTGCAATTTCATCAACCCCCTGAACATACAGTTGTTGAATCTCAAACGTTTCGGGCCACGTGTAAGAGTTAGAAGCAAAATGTAATGCTACCGGAGCAAAGATTGGTTTTTTTTCTGCATCCAATGTATCGGTCTGCTGACTTACTTCTATTTTTCTGTGTTCCAAATCAAAAGTTATTTTATGAAGAATATTATTTTCAAGCCCGCGCAGCCAAACTTCACTCATAACAGTATTGAGTTCAGAAGCAAAAGCTTTGCGCTCCTGAACCACTCGACGGCCAAGCAGATTGGGTACTGTAATGGCCATGAGCAAGCCCACAAGCGCAAGAGCTATAATAATTTCTATAAGACTAAAGCCTGGTTTATTCCCAGACTGTGAGACGTTCTTCTTCAGGGGCATCTTCTCCCTTTGGTCCAAAAGAATATAATTCGTAAGGATGTTCGCCCTGTGCAGTTCTTTCGTATTGGAAATCATTGTTCCAATTATCAACTTTTATTTTATCCATGTAAGGGCCTGCCCACTTAGCACCAATACGTTCATCGCTTGGCTTTTCTGCAAGATCATTAAGTTCTGTTGGATAGCTACCTGTATCAGCATAGAAAATATCAATCGATTGCTTAAAACCTTTTAAATCAGATTTTGTTGAACTAATTCTTTGTTTATCAAGAACCCCAGTCAAATTAACAACTGCTACACCCGCTACAATCGCCATAATTGCAACTGCTATAATAATTTCTATTAAACTGAATCCAGAGCGGAGCGATCTTTGTAGTACCTTCATAAAAACCTTTCATCATATATTAGTGAACCATACTGCTCATCTTCATAATTGGCATGGTGATACCCATAATAACAAATCCAACTATCAATGCTGTTACTAATGTCATCATAGGATTTAGCAATGCTGCTAGTCCATCAGCAAATTCAGTTAATTCTTTTTCATACGTATCGCCTACACCAATAAGCATCATATCTAATTTTCCCGTTTCTTCACCAGTGCTAATTAAATAGGTTGCCATTGGAGGAAAAATGCCAGTTTGCTTAAGATACTGTGCTATTTTACCTTGTTTTATAATTTTTTCTCGTGCTTCTTTTAAAGATTCTTTCAAAACTCTGTTGTCAACAATGTTACAAACAATGTCGAGCGCCTCTGATAAGTTAACGCCACCTTCTAGCAGCATGCCCAATGTTTTTGAAAATTGAACAATTGCACCAATCTTTGTAAATGTACTTATAACTGGCATTTTTAATTTAAAGCGATCAAAATTAAGAGCGCCACTTTTAGTTGATTTCCAATACAAAAATGCCATCACAACACTCACAATCGATCCAATCAGCACCACATAATGATTCAAAATAATACCTGACATCGCAACTAAAAGTACTGTTGCAAAAGGCAAATCGCCACCTTGTTGTTCAAAAATACCCATTAACTTAGGAACTATGGTTGTCATAAGACCAATAACAACCAAAAAGATAAGGCCCAATTGTATCAATGGCATACGAATAGCATCTGTAATTTTTCCGCTTAATTCTTCGCTTCGTTCAAGATACTGAGTTAAACGATCAAGAATAACTTCTAATTTCCCGCTCGCTTCCCCTGCACGAATTAGTTGGATATATAAATTTTCAAAATCATGGGGATAACTGCTCATACCATCTGCCAAACCTTGTCCCTCTTTAAGGCCATCTTTAAGAGACACAATAATGCGATGCATACGCCCTGTAAATTGCTCAATCAAAAGTTCAATAGCAGGAAGTAATGGGATACCTGATTTTAAAAGCACGGAAAGCTGTTTCGTGAATAATATTTTCTCTTTGAGTGTGATTGAACTAGAAAAAAGGCGTTCTAAGAAACTTTCCGACTGTATCGCTTTGTGTGCGGCAACAATAGAATATGCTAAAAGACCTTTACGCTGCAACAACTCGCGCGCTGAACCTTCAGAAGGTGCATCAAGAGAGCCTGTTACTTTTTTGCCGTCACGAGAAAATGCTTGGTATACAAACAAAGCCATTATTTCACCTTTTTACATCTACCATGTTACATATGCATATGAATTATTAGTCATAAAACAAAAGCGTACACTAATCAATGATTCATAAAAAAACGGCTTTGTATTCTTATTTTTTTATTGTGCACTATCAGATAAAAACTCAGTGTAATACTGAATTTTTGGTGCGCCTAAATGTTGTTCTAAAACATCTTGCCACAAATTCCAGTGCCATCCACCAAAAGCAATTATTACCGTATTGTGTGTTTTAAGAGATTCAAAAAGAGTTGTTAATGCATGTTGATCACGAACATAAATATGTTCAAAAAACATCATATCCCCTTTTTTGAAATTAAAAAATTCAAGAATGCCTTCAAAGGGCATTTCTGCTTTTAAATCTAAATTTTTCTTAATTTTACTCTTAATAACATAATCATACGCAGACTTTGTAAACGTTGGATATCCTAAAAATTGGGATCCTAAATAAACACCAAAACCAAAAATATCTTCTTCTGAATAGCCCTTGTTTCTCAAAAACTGCATAGTCTCGTCATACGGCAAATCGGCACAAGCAAATGAAATGCCTCGCTTATCTGCTTCATAACAAAATAAACCCATTTCTGTAGTTGCATGAGGTTTAAAATACCCAATTATCTTATCCCACCAACTTGGCTCATATACTTTTTTTGTATGATTAACATTACTCTCATTAATGTTAATTTCTTTACCAAAAACGATTCGATTTCCAAAAGATGTTGATTCATACAAAACCTGTGCATCTTGAGGCAAAGAAGCCATAAGTTTATGTATCATTTTGAAAGGAATACCATCTTTATAAGAACTATGAAGCGACCCAAAAACAATAACTTGTTTACCTTTAAATTCACCTTTAGTTGGCTCATACGTAGCTACAAAAGCACCTCTTTGTAGCAAATCTGTATTTGCTATCTGAAATTCACTCACTTGAGTAATTTTGCGTAATTTTGAAATATCCACTTGCTTCCCTTCTGATGCATGCGCCGAAAGCAACATGGTCAATACTAAAAAACCTGAAATAACTATTCTACGAATCATGCTTTTAAAACCCCATGTATATCTGGAAAAATTTCCATTTGATAAGCATTAGAATAGCAGAAGGGCCCATTTAATCAATTAAGGCAATGAATATATGCCGCTATCTATAAAACATAGAATGCAGGACTAAGGCATGATTTAATGATACTTTCATAAAATAATTAGTGATATAAAGACCCGCTACAGGAATAGAACTCATAGCTGCATAATAGGCCAGAAGGGCTTTTACAGGATGGCTAGATATTTTTTTGAATTGATCAAATTGCTCTTTTAAAATCTTTTTTTATCCGCATTACTGTGCTTAAGAAAAGCATATGTAGCCACAGCAACTTCAAAAGCATCGTATGCTAAAGACATATAACCCATAGAACTCATACCATAAATAGTAGCTTTCAATACTGGTGCAACATACCAACCATGCACTGTCATAGATGAAATACCCAAAGAAAATATCAATATATATACTTTTTCATACTATCTCCTATCGCAATAAAAATCATAATTGAAATAATCATATAAAAAAATAATATACGATTACAACAATTTGAGAATCTGTAAAAAAATAGATATTTGCTTCATAAAAAATATCTTACTAGAATAACAAATTATGCCTTATCTAACCCCTAGTAATTATTATTAAAGGAGTTTGTTGTGAACAAAAAAGTATCCTTCCTGCTCTTTACCCTCATCTGCTTTTCATTCAAAGCAAGCAACCAGTTTATGCAAGATTCTGAAACTCAATACGAAGAAGCAAAAAAAGAGTCTCGTCGCGATAAAAAAAGACGAGACATTAAGAAAAAACAGGAGGCAGAAAGACAAGAGGAAGAAAATCAAAATGTATCTCGCCTTTCATTTAATACTGATAACTCTATCCCTGTGCTCACAGTAAAAAACACTCAACCACAAATAAAAAAAGTATCATTTTTTTGCTACCCCCTTGTTTTTACATCGGATGGAATAGCATCATTTTTTAACCATAGTTTTAATAGAGAAGAGTATGGCAAAGAATTTTTGCCCCATAACCTTTCCCATCTAAGCCAAATTATTTGTCATGGACAAACAGCTGGCCTTTCTAAAGAATTTACGGAAGGAGCCATTCGCTTATTTCATCAAAAACTAAAAATGTGCCCTTACATAAGCGCTCCTGCCGTTGAAAAATTCTTAGATCAAACTGCTCCTTACCTTGAGCTTCAACTTGCAAAAAGAGAGTTCAGCTTATGGGGAGAGATTAAAGACACATTAGTAGATCGCTTTAAATCTCAATTTTCATTTCTACAAGATGATCCTTTAGGCTTTTTTGAACATGTTTCAAAAGAACTTGATGAAAAAATAACTACCAACATTATTTCACCTGAACGTGCACGCGCTACACTGGTAAAGTTTTTAAACAGCGGCCTTGATAAAATTATCTGGAGCCCTGATGACCAAGAACGAACCTGGGAATCGTTTAAAAAACTGGGAGGTTCACTTGAATATCTCCATAAAACAAGAGTAATTCCTGATCCTCTTGATGTTAATGATCTCTATTGGTCACTTGTTGAACGGTATTGCTATTTTCTTGAGCTTGTAGGGACACAACTTAACTTAGAAACATGCCAACGCATCAAAAAAGATATTGCGGAAAAAAATATTTCTTGGCTTTTAACCTCAGAACAAGAAAAAGGGATTACTACCAAATTAGAAAAAATTGCACATGCCGTTATGGAAACAGAAGCACGAATACTCGCAAAAAATAATGGTATTTTTACAGAAAAAATGTTTATGCAATAATCGCACAATTGTTTTTATAAGCGATCAAGCTAAACTATAATCGTTATTTTAAAACCGGCCCTATGTACCATCTTTTTTAAGGAGCTCCCCATGAAAAAATTACTCATATGCTTACTGGTAGTATCAGCAATGCCAGCTTTTTCATCTGATGATTTTTCAGTAAAAAATTTAGATGCAAAAACAATCACAAAACTCAACACGCCTACTATTACAAAAATACTTTCCAGCTTTCTTGCTGAAGTTAAAGCAATACTCACCTATACTACCCATACAGAAAACAGTTCAGCTCTTGTTCAAGAATATCTTGCATGTTTTGGAGAAAACGATTTAAACGATATGAGCTCTTTAAAACTTTTAGAAATTGTAGAAGAGATTGTTGTTATTCATAAAAAACATACCAATGAAATAGATTTAGAAACAGATGCATCCCTCGCATTTACCGCAGATCTATTGATAAACAAACCTAATACACTTGCAGCACGCAACGTTTACTTTATTTATGCTATTTACCGCATGCTTCTTCTTCCTCTTTCAATTTCTGATATTGAGCTTGATGCAGCAACACAAAGTAAAATTAATGCTCTTTCTGTTCTTCAATATCCAACGAATCACTCTCTTGATGAAGTTAAGCAAGCTCTTTCTATAGCAACTTCAAGTAGTCTTAAAACAAAAGATAAAATAGATACTTTTAAAGAATTATATATCAGCAGTTTGCTTAAAATTAAGCTCAATATCCAAAACGAAACACAAGAGTAAATACGATGGGGAGCTCAAAATTCTCCCTACAAAGAACTTCTAATAACTATAAAATCCAAAGCTCTCTCCTGAATAAATAATATCTACCGCTCGCTTCGAGTGTTTACCGCTAGGTAAATGTATCGAAACGTAAAATTCTTAAGGGATCGATCCAAAAAAATCGATCCTTTTTTATGTCAAAAATAAGCCTATAACAACTTTTTCATGCAAAACTCTTGATTTTAATCATGTAAAAAAACGATACTAATTACAGATAGAAAGTTTTTAAATTACATGGAAGGTTATGATATGAGGCGTTTTTTAACAGTTATTTTCTTATTTGCTTATAATTCTGATGCATTATGCAATAGCAATTTTGATACAACAAAAAAAATGGTGTCTCAACTTAATGCCGTGGGGCAGACACCGAGATTCAATAGTGAGGTCGAATTTCTTAGCTTTATGAATTGCAGGGAAAGGAAGAGGCTAGATGTGCATTACAGGGAAATGGTGGAGCGACGCGGTAGGAGGGGAAATGAGAGTGTGGCTATTAGATCATTAAATGACCAACCTATTATTATTGAAAATTCTTCTACCCCATTTAATAAAGTATTAGTTTATTTTTATACAAACGGTAGCGTACGAACCATTATTACACAGCTTAATTTCAGAGATCAGCCCGTTGATAATTTTGATTATAGCAAAGTGTATCTAATAAATACTGCTGATGGTTCTTTTTTTGGTACCTTATCAGGCCTTACATACGATGCTATAAAAGATGCCTACAAAAACCTTGCTATTACTAATATCAATCCACTTAATCAACCAACTGAAGCAACAATTGAAACTCCAGAAAAACAAGCAGTTGAGACTGCACCTGTAGTTGATGATCTTACAGTTGCATCAGATGATGCTGCAAATACTGACACTACCTCAATTGATCAACCAACTGAAGCAGTAGCTGAAGATATACCAGAACAATCATTTGAACCTGCACCAGCTACAAATGATGATAGAGCAGTATCAGATAATGCTGCAAATACTAACGTTGAACCAGAAACACAATTAATAGAATAAAAAATACTGTTTACATTTAAATGAAAGGTTATGATATGAAACGTTTTTTACCAGTTATTTTCTTACTTGCTTACAGCTCTAATGCCCTTTGCAGTAGCAATCCAGATACTACCACAGCTCAAATAGTAAATGCATTTGATATCGCCCAAAATGCTCTACTACAAAAAGAACAAGCATTACAAATCGATCCTAATGGAAAAGAATCACAAGAAATATTCAAAAATTTAATAAATGAATTACAAAATATATTGATGTATGCAAGTTACTGTAAAAATTTTAAGCCCTATACAGAACCAATTCTTACACTACTAAAAAACCAGAACCTAGAAACAATGTCAGCAGAAGAATCACAAATGCTTGGTCTGCAAATAGTGCTTCAACTGTCTACTATGGCCGGAAATATCCCGCAAAATAATGGTGTTCCATCCTATAAAGCAACTGCAAATATATTAGTTAATAACCCAGGAGAAATAGCACCTCAGCTTACATACCTCGTATTAGCATTAATGCGAACAATGGCTATATGGGTTGAAGCAATTGCAGATGATAAAAATATTCCAATCCCAAATACCATTCAAGAAATATTTAATGGATTAAAAATGCTTAAAAACCCTGCAACAAGTACTGTTCAAGAAGTAGAAAAGGGTCTACAAAAAATTAATCTTTTAGGATTAATAACTAATAAAGAAAAAATAAGTGAAGTTATAGCTTTTTATACAGCGATACAAAATGCCAGCCAAAATCTTGATACTCAACAAATACCTGCTCCTACTACTGAAAATACAGAGATTATAACGGATACCACACAAGCACAACCAACAAAAAATGAGCCCGTTACAGATGACGTTATTGTAGCAACAGATGATGCTGTAAATACTGACGCGCAACCAGCAAATTAAGCTCTATTGATACTTACTTTACCGCAACTTGCAGATGGTTATTACTGCTGATGTAATAACTGACACAAATAATTAATACATGCGACTAAAAATCGTATAAAAAGGAGATTGTTATGAAGAAGATCAGAATAATAAGCGTATTGGGATTGGGAGTTCTTGCTCTAACATTAAAAGCACCGGGTATTTTACTGGATATGCCTGAGAATAACCCTTCAATTCCCCTTACGAAAGAAGTACAAAATGGTTATAAAAAAATCGAGAAGATCTGGCAACAAAATAATAAAAGATCTCAGCAAAATCTTATTTCAAGGGATAAAGAAGGCCCTAGGATAAAAATAAAACAATTACAAACACAATTAGAAACAAAACAATTAGAACAACCATTATTACAAACACAACAACCAAAAAAATTAAGTACTCAAAGAGTTCGTCCTATAAAAAAGACTCTATCAAGAACTAACAGTTCCCCTCTTCTTGATGCATCTGTACCAACTGGACAAACTCAAACACAAGCTTCTTCTGAGCTTTTTGATGTATCTGTACCAACTGGACAAACTCAAACATAAGCTTCTTCTGAGCTTTTTGATATAAACGTACATTGAGACAGTTCTCTATTTATTAATGCAATTATAAAAAAATAGAGATAAAATTGAATTTTTAAAGGGATTTCCTAAAAAGAGATCCCTTTTTCTAATGCACTTATCTTAAAAATGCATTGCTATATCAAACCCAATAGTAGGTGCATCAAGTGATCGCTTACCATTAAAAGGTATTTGAGCAAAGACAGAAAAAATAGGTGAAACAACACCACGCGTTCCCAGATTGTCATAACGAAACTGCATAAATATATCATGAGTTGTCCATTCCTTAAGGCCCATTGCCTTACTTGCGGTAATAGAAGAAAAATCATTATTTAAAATACAGAGTTTGTCATGGCCATGTTTTGTATGTTGATAAGCAATTCTAACAACCATAGTATCGGTTAGTTGAGGTTCAAGATATAAATTAAAACGTTGCGTAATGCCATATTCTTTACGTGCATCAGCTTTTTGTAAAAACAAAAAATCTGTTTGTAATAGATCGGTCATAATTCTTCTATGCTTAGTACAACTAAATATTTGTTCAAATCCTACATCGATACCAGCACGTAAAAACTTTTTAAATTTAAGATCAATTCCAGCACCAAAAGGCAATGCAAATGCACCATCATTACCAAATGCATATGAGAATGCTTGATCTTCATTTTTACACTTACCCGTTGGGAAAGAAACACCTAAGCGTGCATTAATTCCAACCTCTTTTAACCATTCTTTCTCTTGTAAAAAAACACGCATCCAATGAAGGTACGTCGTTAGATCACCAGGCCCAACAGCAGACCAATCTGTCAATCTAAGACCTCCAAATGTTTCTACATTATTAAAAAAGTTATCGGTCAGTAATTGGTGTGTAAGCATATCGTCATAAGTCAAATTCTGAGTTTGATCAACCCATGATGTATGATTAATTCGTGCTATATACACAGGCATACGAAACCGCAAAAACCACTCACTAAAAAAACGATAGCTGTATTCAAAAACTGAACTTTCAAAAGAAAGATCGCCATTAATAACAAAATGGCCTCTCATTCCGTTATCATCATCAATATTAATATTTTGGCCAATCTGGCTTTCTATAGATCCAACAGGAAAACCTTTAAGCATTGCTAAAGCATCCTGTGTTGTTGCTAAATATTGAAGTGGATTTACTTTATCACCATGGCAAGATCTGCCCTGCCCCGCAAAAGAAATACTTGGTATTACAAGAATTTCATGTTTTTTAAGCCGTTGTAAATGGGATCTAAAATTAATATCAGCAAGAGATCTTTCAAAAAAATTTATTGCGTCCACTGAAAAGCAACTTATTAATACACTCGATAAAATTATTTTTTTCATACAATTACTCATTTTTATTATTCAAGAATTTGAAGGCCATCATTTGTTACTACAATTAAAGACCCTAATGCGGAATTACGTACTATACCAGCAATACGTGTTGGGGTAGTTTGAAAAGGAATTGATTGAATATGACGAGCAATCATACCAGTAAATGGCTCTGCAAATCCCAAATCACTTGGCAAAGCTTGTAACAATGCAAGATTATTTCCATACGCAGACCTTGTAATAAAGGGTACCGCACCATCGGTTATGTAATAATTTCTGTACTCACCAATATGCACATAGGGACTTATTATTCCAAGAAGCAGCCCATCTGGTATGCGTTGGACCGTAGTACTTGTAACACCACCTGTAGCATCTGCAATAGAAAATCTGTAAACAGAAGAAAGTTTATAACCAACTGACGATGCGAGCACATCAATCTGCCCGCCAATTGTATCTTTTGCTATATCATATGAAAAACCAGTAGTAGAAAATGGCACAAGACGTGTTATAGCAGTTGGCCCTTCTGCCACTGAAATTTTATTCCATAAAGCACTTTCTGTACCTGTTGCTGTAGAAATAACACCTCCAGCCCCCGTTGTATACAGACCCATACTTGTTGCAAGAAGCGCAAGATCACCAGACACTACACAATCGGAAAAACTTCCAAATTGAGGCAATGCTAAAGAAGTTGGAGTTGCCAGTGGAACCGGAGTTACCGTACTGCCCTGTAACTGTGCTGTGGGGATGCGATCTAATTTTTTATTGGTAAGTACATACAGATTTTGGCCATCAGAAGTTAATTTTCTAATATTGGTATAAGAACCTAATTGAACCCATGAAAAATTATTAATCCCATTAAATGATTTTTGCAAACTTGTCCAACCTGTTCCATCTTCTGCTCGTAGTACCGCAAGACCTCCAGTACCCCCTATAACAAGATAGGTGCCATAAGAATAAGTTGTCTCTTTTACTAATGTTGCACTTGTAATGGCTCCAAGATTAGCAAGAGCTCCGCCAGACATTGTGATCATATAAGTATTTGAAGTTGGTGCGCTGCTAATGGTACCAGTAGTAAATATTTTATTGTCAGAACCGACAAAATTTCCTATACGTGGCGCAAAATAATTAGCCCCATTATCTTGTCCTGTTTCTACTAAAACAATTTTTTCATATCCCGTTGCAAGCATCAAAGATGTTCTAGAGCCTACCGTTGTGGTAAATCCAACAGAATTTTTTGGGAAATCAAAAAGACCATAAATACCTTCTGTAGCAGAAAATGTTTGTTGAAGTTGATCATTAAAACCAACAGTTTCATCAGTAGTTAAGCCTCCTAAAAGATTATCTGTAGCTCCAGCTCCCCAAGTAGAACTAATTACCGTATCAATAGTACTGCTTGAACTCCCCTGTAATGCAAACATTGTCCCTTGATTAGAATCAAAACTAATACCAAAAAAACCAGTTGTACTATCTGTTGCATTTATTACTTGTTGCCATGGTGTCCACGCTTTAATTGCACCATTATTATCAAGCAATGCTTGAGAATAAAAAATTCCTGCAAAATCTGCCGTTCCTGTAACAGTAGAAACAAATACTGTATCTTTAAAAACTTGAATATCCTGAATGTTTCCAATGGTAACTCCACCACCAACTTGAGCAGATGCATCAGTTTCTATGGGAAGATGAGATGGCACTGTAGGCGCAACTTGAAAAGCTCTTCTTACAATGCGAGAGGGAGTAACATTGGTATCGTACAATGTTGTTAAATTTGTGCCTGAATTAATAACTTTACTTGCAAGAACCCCATGAGATGGATCAGTCCATACAGTTGAACGAAGATTTACTAACCTTTTATCAACAATCGGTAATGCATACACCGTTTTTTGATTGTTAGTATTTGATGCATTTCCTACAACAACAAGATATGACGGACCTGTCGTTGTATGCATAACACGCACTTTACGTAAACAAGCAACTGTTCCTGCACCAACCCCACCAAGAATAGTATTAGTTCCTGTAAATAATGCTCCTTGAACAAATGGAGCTATAATAACTTTTGGAATTATTATGTATTTTCCTATTTCATTAAGAACCTGAGTCCCTGCAAGATACACCATTGCAATACCAATTGCGCCATCAGTACCAGCTCCATTGCCCGTGGATTGAAACACAATATAACCACGCTGTAAAACTTCATCCCAAACCATATCAAGAATAGTATGATCAAATGTTGGCGTAGTTCCAATTGTTAAAAAATTAAGAGTTGGATCCAAAGGCACCGCCTTAATACCTGTATCATTTAAAAGTGCTGCACACTGTATAATTCCTGTATACCCTGCTTGCAATAATGCAACACCTGATCCTATATCGCCAAAATTTCCACCTGTTTTTTTTACAATATTAAAAATATAATTATTTGAAGCTGCTATTTTAAGAACGCCAGCAGTAACTGATCCATCAACATTTTGAATCCCTTGAGCATCTTTAATACCAGTAATAGAAGTTACTACAACTGGAGTTGAACCTAAACCACTACTAATCCAATAAAGATTACTTGGGGTATCGTTACAAACTACTACAGGGGTTGTTCGATAAAGCCCCATCGCAGCTATTTTTTGTCCTATCAATGGATTAGCTTGATCGGCAACTCCATTGAGATTTACAAGCGTTGGCGCAAGAGGGGAGAAAGTTGAATTTAAAATAGAACATCCAGCTACTGAAAACTGGCGTATAGAATCAGGAGATATGTTATCAGTTGAGCTGAACCTTGCTGTATAAAAAAGACCAGTATCTCCTGCTGATTGCGAAACATCAAAAGAAAAACTTTTCCCTGCTGGGGCATCAGCATCACCAGTAATAACAACTCGTCCATTACAACTAAAAAACAAACTCACCGATAGGAGCAATTGCATACATTTTAAAGAAATCATACATACCCTCAATAACATTTTTATTCTCAATCTTATGAATGTGGATTATAGATTAAAAAGCCTAACCTGTGAAATTAAAAGCTCCAAGCTTATTAAGACTTGCAATATGAAATAAAAAAAACTCGAAAAAGGCCCTGTATTGCACTTTAGACATAAATTTATTATACTAATAATGTAATAGTCTAAAAGAAACTTAAAATAATGGGGTTACGATGCAAAAAAAATTAATTATATCAATGATCATGGCAAGTCAATTTATCTATGGAGCTGAAAAACCATCTTCATTAACAAATCTTATCAACAGATACTGGAATTCTGGATTTCCTTCAAACAATGTTTCACCACAAATAGAAGCTCAAAAAGAAGCAGCTTTATTACGCAAACAATTTAAAGAACATACTTTTATGCCTACTTCATGGGAATGTCATTTTGAAGACAAGGGCGATGAAGCTGTAGAAACAAGAAAAAATGCAGAAACATATAGAGTTGAAAGTCATTTAGCTACTACATATAAAAGAGCAGGTTTACCCTTAGACTCAGAAATGCAAAAAGCATGGGATCGACAACAAAAAGAAAGGGCTGAAGCTTCTCATAGAGGCCTCGATGCTGCTGCAAGACAAGATGCTGAACAAGCTAAAGCAGAAGCAAGAACTGCCGAAGAAGCCCGAATTAGAGCTAGAAATGGTTATATGCGTGCTGATCACCCAGAAGAAGTTAATTATCACCCAATAGACCTTGAGTAATAGGTATTTAAAATTTTAATCCTACTCAACAAGCAACTTTGGCGACTTGTTTCACATCATTTCTTTACAAAATTGAGCAAGCAATTTAACAATTTACAATTTTATAAAACATCTTATAATTATCATTTCTCTTAGAAATTATTTTAATAAGAATGGATATTTTATTATGCCTAAATTTTTTTTATTGTTTGTTATTTTTTCTTATTCCCAAGTTTTTACTGCTACTGATACTCCTACAAATCGCAGACGTCTTGCATCTGAAGCTTTGAGCGATGACGCATCACAGCATTCCGACTCATTATCAAGCGTTAATTCAGAGCAAGATGATGACGCATCACAACATTCCGACTCATCATCAAGCGTTAATTCAGAGCAAGATGATGACGCATCACAGCATTCCGACTCATCATCAAGCGTTAATTCAGAGCAAGATGAGGAGGCATTAAAAGACTATCTTGCGGGATTAAACTACGATGACCACAATGTTCTAAGTCTGACAGAAAATTTTATAAGATTTGCTGGTAATATGACAGCAGAAGATATAGTTGATAGAAAAATTAATCCTATAAAAGAAATGTATTTTGGACCTGGAGTTGAAGAAGATTATTCAATTTACGATGAAAATACAGACACTACAGAATTTAGTAGCCCCTTTCAATATAAAACAGTTGATACAATCGCAGGACCTTATATTATTGCTGCAAAATTAGCTCTTCCTAGAGATATTTATAGGGAATACAAGGGAATAAATGAGAAAGATCGGATAGTAAGATTAAAAGGAATATCAAACTATGATCAATCTATTGAAAACATAGCTCTTTTATCATATGGAAGATTACCCTTATATAAAAATTATGAAGACTATGAATATCACCCTCGATATCGGGGAGAATCTTTCACCGTTAATAGACATTCATTGCTTACTGATTTTTTTAACGATAAAATGGAAGAAAAAGTAGAAAAAGATTTTGAAAAATTACATGAAGATGAAGAAGTTTTTTATGAAAATTCGTTTCCCGAAAAGAACGTTACATATGAACCCATTCTAGAAAGATATTTAGAAAAAATTATTAAACGAGAAGAATATTTTCCCATTAAGTTAACTAAAAAAACCTTAGACCTCATGAGATTTGTCTCCGGCTATAAAGAGGATTTTCTGAAAAATGAGAACTATATAAAATCTGTTAAAAATATTTTAACTCTACCAAGCTTCAAAAGCGGTCTTGCTAAAAATCAATTGCTTTCAACGTTTCTTAATCAAGATACATTCAACTTGCCGCTCACAGAAGAAGTGCTTCATAGAGATCTTATGAAAGATGCAATGGACCTTGCCCGTAGAAAACATCATGCTCTTTTTGGCAAACAAATTCCTGCGTCACGATGTCATAATCAATTAAACTCAGAAGATCGTAGTGATATTTGTAAAAAACTTCTTAATGGTAAAAATATGATTCCTTCTTTAGAAAAAGTTGGCAAAGATTTTGTATTAACATTTCACGATGAAGATCTTACAAAAAAACTACTCACGACACGTTAAAAATATGAAACTCGTCAAGTACAGGAAACTGCAAAGGCACGTGCTGCCTATCAAGCATACAAACGTACTGTGCCAATTGAAAAACTACAAGAAGTAGTTATTCCATCTGGCAATGAGACCCAAGCAAAAATTCAGTAAATCTATTTGTGTTGACTTAGCGCCATGATGGGCGCTTACGCTTAGGAGCATCTTCTTTAGTTCGCTCTGTTTGAATTGGGCCATTAGTAAGACCACGAATAAATTGATGAACGTAAGGATTATCAGTTTCCCAAATAGTTTTTGCATCACCAAAAAATTGAATCTTGCGTTCATTAAGTAATGCAACATGGTCAACATACTTAAAAATTTCCACATCATGAGAAATTACAATTGCAGTAATGCCTAATTTTTTTTGAGTATTAAACATCAATTCATGAATAATACGTGTTGTGATTGGGTCAAGACCTGTTGTTGGCTCATCGTATAAAATAATTTTTGGATTTACGATCAAAGTACGAGCAAGACCTACTCGCTTTTTCATACCACCAGAAATTTCTGATGGGTATTTGTCCATAGTTTGCTCTGGAGAAAGATTAACCAATGTTAATTTTTCTTTAACAATAGGAAGAACTTCTTCTTTAGGAATTCCTTTTTCCAGCAAAGGAAGACCGACATTTTCAAAAACAGTCAGAGAGTCGAGAAGTGCAGCAAATTGGAAAACATATCCAACTTTTTTAAAGACATGCTTTAGTTCTGCTTCATCCAATTTTGTGATATCAACACCATCAATTAAAATGCTACCAGAAGTTGGTTTTATAAGCCCAATAATTTGTTTAAGAAGAACAGACTTACCTTCTCCTGACTTTCCTATAATACACGTTGTTTGCCCTTCAGGAATACTGAGAGTTACACCATCTGTAATCCATTCTGAATCATCAGAAAAACGCTTACGTACATTCACCAACTCTATCACAGGCAAACTCCTTGCATTACTTAAATAACAATGTTGTTAAGAAGTAGTCGGCTATCAAAATAGAAATAGAACTTATTACCACACTTTGGGTTGTTGCAAGACCAACACCTTTGGCACCACCAGATGTATAAAATCCTTTATAACAACCAACAGAAGAAAAAATAAAACCAAAAGCTGCTGCTTTTAGAAGGCCTCCCGTAATATCGGCAAGCTCAACAAATGTTTTAATCCCAGAAATATACTGTTCACCATTGATAAAAAGTACATTAACGCAAATCAAATAACCACCGACAATACCGCAGATCATGCTAAATACTGCCAAAAATGGAATGATAATTGTGGCACCCAAGATACGTGGCACCATAAGATATTGATTAACATCAATACAAAGCGTCTGAAGAGCTTCAAGCTGTTCGGTAATGCTCATTGTCCCAAGCTCAGCAGTCATTGCCGAACCTGCACGACCAGTAACCATTAAGCCAGTAAGTACTGGGCCAAGCTCTCGAATTAAACTAAGTGCAACAACTGGACCAATAAAATCTTCGGCACCAAATCGTTTGAATCCTATATAACTTTGCCATGCTAAAACAGCTCCAGTAGAAAAACCGGTCAACAAAATAATACTGAGCGATTCAACGCCTATGGTACACATTTGATCAAATAATTGATGAACGCGTAATTTAGAAGTAAAGGCAGTTTTGATAACGCCCCACATAAATAGAAAGAAACTACCAATCGTATCAAGGGTAGAAACTACATATGCACCAACAGAAAAAACTAGACCTTGTACCATTCTAGCCATAGAAAGAACCGATGAAATCATAGTACTACTCCTACTGATCGGTGCATATATAAAAAATTATTCGTAAACGTCTTCAGCTGAAGGTAGTGGCATGTTATAGCTAATATTTGAAGGGTTCGCATGCTTTCTGCTTTTCATAATCGCAATGCTCAATGAACCAAACATAAAAAGCGCAAGGAGTACCCAGGTAATTTTTTGGAAAACTTCTTGGCCACCTGATCCACCAAATAACATTTGTGAACCGCCACCCATTCCACCAAGTCCCAAGCTGCTTTTACCTTTTTGAAGTAAAATAATAAAGGCAAGGACGAAAGCTAAAAGAACAAATCCGCTTGTTAGTAATCCAACAATCATGTGTTACTCCGTATAGGTAAAAAACTTTAAACAAGAATTATAGGATACTACTTTTTTTGATTCTTGAAAATCTGAGGTTTTTTTATTACTAAATAAGCTCACAGTAAGGTTATTTGGAAAATGTAATTCCTAAAGCATCAAGTAATACTGTTCGTGCTCCCTTTTTTTCGGTCAAGGCATAAACAGCTTCCATTTTACCTCGCACATCTAAATTTTGTTTATGTATTGCAGCAACTAATGATTGTAATGTTTGAGGTTGCGCTGAAATTAATTCATATAAAGCATTACCTTTTACTGAGCCTATTTTTTGAGCGAGGCGCAATTCTAGATATGGTGCAAATTCTACAATTTTTTCACTGGATGCTTGCATGCCACACACTGACAATAACAAAATAACTAATAATTTTTTCATACTCATCACCTTTTAACGCTATTAAACCTCTGTATTTATTGTACTTTTTGCTGCTTTAAGTATTGCTTTAGAGCCTTTACCCTTAGAAGGATCTTGAATACAATCAACTATCAAATCTTGTATCCAAGGAATCTGCGTAATTGCATTAATCAAACGTTTTTCTCGACTCTCATCTAACTCAAACTCACCAATTATTTTCCCAATATCTTTAATCTTTTTTTGATCATCCTTACCAAAAGCTTGGGCTATTTTGTAATACCCTTCTCTTTGTGCTACTTCTTCCTCATCTACCTTAAACCTGACCGATCTTTTTCCAATATCCTGTATCGTCTTTGGCCCTGTTCTTTTAGATGCTCGATATCGCTCCAGAATAAATGGGCCTGTTATAATCTTTAAGTTATCAAGACTTGGATTCTTTTTGAAACAAGCTCCCTGCAATGTTGTAATACCTAAAAAGACAAAGAGTGCGATTACTTTGAACATAATTTTGCAAAACCTCTTGTAATATCAGCACGGTATCCCCAATCACGAGTTGCTGCCCAAGCAATTATTCTGACATCTTCTTCATCAATTTGACGTTTAATGGAGCCTAAATTTAAAAGCAGATCTTCAACGGTTGTTTTTCCTGGCTGAATAACGGTTTTAATTAAAGAAATTTTATCTTGAGAGATAGGTTCAAGACGACGTTCCATCGGCTCTGGAATGGTAATTTCTGCGGCTTGCATATTTACTATTTGTAGCATTGCACAAAGTGCTAATAATTTTTTCACGAATTGCCTTTCATTACACACAAATTACATACAGCATTTAAGTAAACGAGATTGTGTCACCTGCTAGAGTAATCGTCAATTCTTTTATATCAGGATGTTTCAGTAAGTATTGAGAAAGTGGAACCATAATGTATTCTTGTACCGCTCGTGCAATAGGCCGCGCACCAAACTCTTTTACATACCCTTTTTTTGCAATGTACTGTGCAACACTCCTACCAATAACCAATGAAATATGACGATCCTTAAGTCGATTAAGTAATTTATCAATCTGTAATTGAGCAATAGTTTCAACTGCTTTTTCACTCAACCCATTAAAGAATACAATGGCATCAATACGATTTAAAAACTCTGGTTTAAAGCTGCGATGCAACTCTTTTTGCACCTCAGCTTTTACTTGGTCATCAATCGTTTTTGCTTCAAGAATATAATGAGAACCAATATTTGATGTCATAATAATAATGGTGTTTTTAAATGATACTTGCCGACCTTGCCCATCGGTTAAATGACCTTCATCAAGTATTTGTAAGAAGATATTAAAAACATCTGGATGTGCTTTTTCTATCTCATCAAATAGCACGACGCTATAAGGAGATCTGCGCACCTGCTCAGTTAATTGACCACCTTCTTCGTACCCCACATACCCCGGAGGAGCGCCAAGTAAACGAGCAACTGTATGCTTTTCCATATACTCAGACATGTCGATACGGATAATGCGCTTTGGATCATGAAACAAAAAGTCGGCAAGTGTTTTTGCAACTTCAGTTTTACCAACACCTGTAGGCCCAAGAAAAAGAAATGACCCAATTGGTCTATTAGGGTCAGTTAAACCTGTGCGATGCATTTGAATTGCATGCGCAACTTTTTCTATCGCCTCATCTTGACCAATCACACTCTTTTTTAAAATTTCTTCCATGCGCAAAATGCGATCTGTCTCTGTTTGTTGTAATTTTTCTGCAGGAATTTTTGTCCAACGAGAAAGCACCATTGCAACATCATACTCATCAACTTCTTGTTTGATTAAGCATGCATTGAGGTTTTTAAGTTTATCTTGCTGAACTGCAAGTTCTTTTTCGAGCGTAACTATTTTTCCATATTTAATTTCGGAAGCTTTTGCATAATCACCACTGTGTTCTGCTTGTTGATATTGATATCGCGCAGCATCAATGTTTGCTTTTATTTCATTTATTTTTTCAAGCGGAGCTGTCTCTGCCTTCCACTGGGTAAAGATTTTTTGATGTTGCTCTTTAAGCTCAGCGAGTTCTTTTTCCAGCGCCTTTAAACGTTCTTGAGCTTGCGCATCTTCTTTTTCTTTAGCAAGTGCCACTTTTTCTATTTCAAGCTGATTGATTGTACGCTCAAGCTTATCAAGCTCTTCCGGTTTAGAATCAATAGCCATACGAACCATAGAAGCTGCTTCATCAATAAGATCGATCGCTTTGTCTGGTAAAAAACGGTCCGCAATATTTTTATGAGCCAAATTAACCGCTGCAACAAGTGCTTGATCTTTAATGCGAATACCGTGATGCAATTCATACCGTTCTTTAAGGCCACGCAAAATAGAAAGGGCATCATCAGGAGTTGGTTCTTCTACCAAAACTGGCTGAAATCGACGTTCAAGCGCTGCATCTTTTTCTATATATTTTTTATATTCTTTAAGGGTTGTTGCACCAATACAATGGAGCTGCCCACGAGCAAGCGCAGGTTTAAGCAAATTAGAGGCATCCATACCACCACTGCTATTTGCACCAGCACCAACAAGCATGTGCATTTCATCTATAAATAAGATAGTTGTTTCTTGAGCTTCATCAATTGCTTTAAGAATATTCTTTAGACGTTCTTCGAACTCACCTTGATACTTAGTCCCTGCAACAAGCGCTCCCATATCTAGTGAAAAAATCTGTTTATTTTGCAAACTTTCTGGGACATCGCCTTGCACAATGCGCTGAGCAATACCTTCAACAATTGCCGTTTTACCTACACCCGGTTCGCCAATAAGTACCGGATTATTTTTTGTTCTGCGGGAAAGAATCTGTATAACACGGCGTATTTCTTCGTGCCGACCAATAACGGGATCCAGTTTACCTTGCTGGGCAAGCTTTGTTATATTTTGAGTATACTTTTCTAAAACTTGATATTGCTGTTCTGTATTTTTAGCATCAACCGATTTTCCTTTACGCATTCCTTGCATCTGCTTGATAATCGATTGCTTAGAAAATTGTGATCGAGCAAAAAAAGTACGGATACTTTCGGGTAGCGCAGAAGTGGAAACCCATGCAAGTAAAAAATGCTCCAAACTAATATAGGTATCTTTAAGATCATGCGCCTCTTGCTGACACAAATCTAAGAAATTTTGTATTTCGGAAGATAAACTAATCTGACTCGGTTTTGAACTTACCTTTGGAAGTAGATTAAGTTCTCTTTGGACAATCAATTTAAGTTCATGATGCGGAACATCGGCAACATTAAAAAACGATTGGCAAAATGGATCGTCAAGACCTTCAAGCAATGTATGCAAGGGTTGGAGCGTTGTATGATAATATTCAATCGCCTTTTGTGCTGCTTTTTGGAGTAGCTCTTGACTGGCAGTGGTAAAGTTTTCGGTATTCATTGTTCACCTCGTAAATTTTTTACTTCGCAATACTCTGTGATAGGTAATGGCAAAATGATGTGCATAATCACGCAATGCAATCAATAGTTTACCACTCTCCAGCTTAAGATCTAGATGAATCCCTTCTGGATATGCATCAGCAAATAATAACTCTTCTTTTTTTGCCAAACTCACACAAGGCGTATGGGGAACTAATGACAAAACTGCATTTCTTTGTCCTTTACCACCATCGATAAGAATAAGGTCGGGCAAGTTTTTTGAATCTTTATAACGACGACCAACAATTTCATGGAGCGCCGCATAATCATTTTGCTCGACGAGTGTTTTAATCTTAAATCGACGAAATGCTTTTTTATCTGGTCTTCCGCTAGTAAAACGGACACATGAACCAACAATTGAATTGCTCTGAAAATGTGAAATATCAAAACAATCTATAGTTAAAGGAATAGATGAAAGTTTAAGCATTTTTTTAATTTCTAACGCTGTTTTTTCATAATCTTTTGCAAGAGTAACAGTTTCAGAAGCAGTCACAGAAACAACTTTTTCTTGGTACTTAGAAAAATCAAATTTTGTTTTAATAATTTTAAAAATTCCATCAATATTTTGTTGATAGTCACGTAAATTTTTTGCTTTTTCAAACTCTAATTTTTGTGAATATTCTTTAATTTTCGTACTTATTTTTTTTATAAATGCCCCATGGTTATCCTCTAAAGCATCAACTGCTAGTTGCAGTCTAAAAAGGTAACCCTCTTTATCAAAATCATTTTTACAAATCCCAGCGCATTTACCCAAATGATAATCAAGACAACCATTTTCTATTTTTTTATTACAGAGATACAGCTTAAACGTACTAAGTAAATAATCATATGCTGCTCGCGCTTGTTGCTTATGAATAAAAGGACCAAAGTATGTTCCCATTTTTGGCTTTGCCCGTACCAATTCAAGAATAGGCAAATCATCCTGACTACCAACAATCAGAAAAATAAAAGGCTGCCCAGATTTTAAAAGAACATTATATTTTGGCTGATAGCGCTGCACAAGTTCTGCCTCGAGAAGCAAGGCATCATGTTCTGTTTTTGTCAGTATGTGATCGATTGAAGTACTGTCATCAATAAGGCCTTGAACTTTCCAATCTGTTTTATGTTTTGCAAAATAAGAAAGCACCCTTTTTTGTAATATTTTTGCCTTACCAACATAGATAATATCGCCTTGTTCATTTTTAAAAAGATAGATTCCTGGTAATTTTGGTAGCTCCCGAGCAGACTCTTTAAGTTGTTCGTAATTCATGGTCTTTTAGAATCCCCCTGTATCGAGCATATTGTTAAAGTTTTGAGTATTTGAGCCCTTAGTTGTACTTGGGGTGCCAAGCAACGATCCAAGTGTTGGAAGTGGCGGCTTAGAAACCTGTGGAGGTGTAACAACAGGAGGTGTTGGCGGAACAACTGTAACAATAGGTTGTGCTTTTACATAGGCAATACTTTGCTGTTGTATTGTTTGATACAGAGCTACAGAAGTAAGACCACTGTAATTGGAAAGCATTGTGGTATATAAAGGCGCGTTTGCAACCGGAGCAATAGTAACTTTTGTAAGGTCCTGCCCAACAAGCGAAGTTACCAGTTTTCCAGCAATGGTATACATAAATACTTGGCCTGTCACAAGGCTTACAAGCCCATTAATTGTACTATCTTTTGGATCTAATTTTTGACCATAAGCATGCGATGGTGTTATGAGTCCGGCACTATTGATAGTTGCAGCAATAAAGTAATCTTTACCTGTAAGATTTTTAGTTATTGAGCTACCACTATACACAAATCCACCATTTTGGATTGCTTGCACTTCACCTGTTAAGGTTATATTTGCAAACAATATGCTTGTTGCAAGAGAAGCATAGTACTGCGTGTTTGCGGCGGTAATTGCTTGAATTAAACTTACAGGAAGCCCCAATGAACTTTGGCATAGAGCAAGTACACCATTACATGGCTGAATAAGTTGTTTAGTTTGATCATAAGCATTACCAGTTACCAAACTAACAATTATTTGAGGGTTTTCACTTGGATCAACACCAAGGCCATTTGCAACGCCAACTGATGCACCTTTGGTAATAGAAGATGCAAAAACCACATAATCGATGTCATTATTTGCAAGACCTGTTTGGTTAGTTGTATACACAAAAACACCTTGGCTTATTAAATCTTTGCTTACTGGTGCTAGTGTAAATGAACCAAAGGTAATTGGATTTCCCAGTTGAGCGCTTTTTGCCATCCAACTTTTTTCTTGATCAATTTCTTTTGGAAGTATGCCCTGTTTTGCAAATTGAGCATCAACAGCAGCATTTGATTGTTTGCGAGCAGCAGAGATGACGGGGGTAAAACTTGGAGTAATAACTTGGTATTCAACTGCAGCACCTGACGCGATAACACCAATCGATCCTGCATATTTTGGAGCGCCCTGTTGCTGTTGTGATTGAGAAACGTAAGGAATCCAACTATTTTGTGATGAATCATAACCCTGTTTACCAACTCCAGTATCGGCTACTAAGGAAATGTTTGCAGGCGTAACTTCTTGGTTTGTTGGGGCACTTAGCTGAGAACTTCCTGGCATTGCAACCATCGGTGCAGGATAAATATACTGAGGATCCATACTAACAGGAAAACTACCCTGCCAATTTCCAGGCTCAACATCTGTTTCTACCCAACATTTTACTACTGCTGTATTACTATTTATTTGCATTTTCATTCTATACCAGACACCTGTTTGATAATTAATTGGTGCAATATTTTTATTAATCCAGTCAGCTCCTTGATGTTCATATAACCCAACTGAAGGCGTTATTGTAAGAGCATCTCTAAATATAACAAGCGCTTTACCTTTATTATTGAAATTCAAAACATGCATATTTACATCATTAATGCTTTTCCAGAGCTGCTGTTCAAGTATATCTCTATTTGTAGCTGTTGAATTTTCTAGAACAGTAAGATTATTATAAAGCCCTGTCAGAGCATTTGCGTCGATATATTGATTACTCATAAAGAGACCTACATAAAAGGCGCCTTGTGTTTCATAAAGCGTACGCCATCTTATTTCTGCGGAAAGCGCCGTTCCATTTGGAACCATAGAAAGATCTTTTTGGTTAATCCAAAATTGAGTTGGGGATTGATTAATTTTTACAGAGCTTCCTTGTGTATCAGCTACTACTTGTGTTGGCATACACCCAACTTCTTGTGCAAAACTATTTCTTTGAGAGTTGTATACCGTTAATCCCTGCGATGGGTTCAATGCAACGCGATTTGTTTGAATACCATACACAGCTCCAGGATCTCCATACATAAGACCTGTTTTACTATCTGGCGTAAGTAATTGATTATAAAAACTGCCAAGCCCATAAGCAGAAGTTTGTATAGATGTATTAAGGGAATTATTAAGATAGTTTTGGTAGTAGAGCAAGCTTCTTTCTTGATTTTTAAGTGTATCATCAAGCTGACTATTGATATCTTGAACTAAAAGACTTTGAGTAAAGCTTGATGTCATAATATTGTCAGTAACATATGCCGAAAATTTATGGAGATAATCTGTTTGATTAGCCTTATTGGTAATAGCTTCTTCATCTTTCTGATTTTCACCCACGGTACTCATCGCCATCATACCAGCACTAAGAGCTGCAATAGAAGCTGCAATAGCAATCCCAAGCGGTCCCGCGGCAGCTCCTCCTGTAAAAACTGTTGCTACAGCACCAGCAATCGTTAAAACTGCTATCGAAATTGCACTAACAATCACTCGGCGATGCTGATTTAACGAAGTCTGAATATTGTTGAATGCAGCAGATGCATCCCCACCATTAACCGTTGCATTAAGAGCAGCAATACCGCCCGCAATATTAATACTAAGATCAAGAATTGCACCGGCCAAATAGGCAGCCCCTTGCATAATTCCTTGCAGCCCTACCTCAACCGCTTTAATCATAAATTTAATTGGTCTAAGTAATGCAACAACCATATTTTTTAAGAAAGTAGAACCCATAGAGTCCATTCCTGCAAAAGGGGTTCCTCCAGTAGCTGCAATAAAGGGAGCGGCTGCAAGTTCAACTACTGCTTGTGCTATAAATGCAAGCGATCCAGCAGCAAGTTGTACTAATGTTGCAAGACCCGATGCAGCCATTCCAACAACATCAACACAGACATCTATAGTTGCATCATTAATACTATTTATAAATCCAGTGATATCGTCTCCTAATGCCCCTCCACCCAAAATAACACCTAAAGATTGACCAATAACGCTTCCAACTAAATTTGTTGTTGCCTTAGCTGTAGCACCATAAGCTGCTTGTATGTTTACAAAATTTTCAGCAAAATCCCCTATATCTGTTTGACTCTGAATCAGAGTTTTTCCACCCTTTACTAACGATTGACCATAGCTAATACCTTCAACAGCACATGCTATACCCGTATCATAATACCAGAGACTCATGTTCCAATCTTTAAGATACTCCCCTGCTATCTTTACACCTGTATATAAAGCGCTGCCCAATTGCTTCATTGCACCAACAAATGAATGTCCAAAATCTGTAAATGCGCTGGTAAATGAATGACCTTGAGGTGCGGCAGTCCCATTATTTGCTGTACTACTAGTAGGTGGAGTTGCAGCACCGGCCTTTAAAAAATTAATATCATCAAGATACAAATAGTCTGATGGTTGATAAGAAATAATAATAGGAAATGTATCAAAAAATGATTGGTCTATTGTTGCTAGTTGCGCCATTGTACTTTCTAAGTTTGCCGTATTAAACAGATAATCAAGAGTATTATTTAGCAATTTGATACCAGAAAAACCAACAAGCGTCATATATAAAGGAGTAGGCATATATCCTGAATGGCCCTGCGTAAAGAGAGCATTAAACATACTTGTATAAGTTAAGCCTTCAGATGTTGAACCCTTTGCTGGTTGATACTGTAATAATAAATTTCCAAAACTTGTCAGCGAAACATTTCCAGTTTTTTGGTCAACAAGCAACATCCCCTTAAGATTTTGATTTGGTACTAAAGTAAAAGTACCATCATTATTTTTAACGGTATAAAAAAAAGATGCAAAACCAGGAGCAATAACTCCCGATGCATCTACTATTTTAATAGAAGTTGATAATGGATAGGTAGCTTTCCCAAAGGTAGCCTCAGTAAATGATTTTTGTGAAAAATAATCAGCTGAACCTTTAAAAATCTGGATTGCATCATACAAAGCAGATGTATCTTTAATCTGACTCCATTCAACAGATTGAGCAATAGCACGAGCACGAACTATTTCTGTAATAACTAAAAAAACGCGTACAATTTCTGAATTAATACGCAAATCCTGAAAGCATTGAGTGTAATAAGCAACTTCAAACTGAGGTATATAGGTGAAAAGCTGCTTTTCTTCATCATGAACATTTGAAAGTAATAATTTTTCATAATCAAAAGAAGATGCAATAAGTGATTTAAGATACTTTTGCCATAAAGGAGATTGTACGCAAAGCTTTATTATTGATGAATCTAATCCATTTTTTTTCGACTGATAATCATTCTTAGCTTGGGTTAACTGAGATTGATACTTTGCAAGAAGCGGATCTTTTTTTGATGTAGCAATGGCAATTTGCTGCTGCAAGTTATTAATTGTTTGTTGTTCAGATTGCAAAACAGTATCAACAACAAGCCCTTGCATTAATGCATATAATCTTCTAATTGCATCCATAACAACAGGTGGCAAATGGAGCGTATCGTTATAAAAATGAGTAACAGCTTTATCAAGAGAAGGAAGCAGAGCACAAGCAGGATTTGCTGGATCAGGAAAAACTGAAAAAAATTGTTGAAGGGTAGTTTCTATAACAGAATCAATATTTTGATTTGATCCCACTGGAGTTTGACTAGATGAAGCCGTTCCAGGCAAAGGCACTGGTACATTAGAAGAACTAGTAGGTGATGCAGACAGAGTAATCACATTACTAGGTGAAGATGTTACTAAAGCAGATTGTATCGGGGTACTAACCGAAAGAGCTTTATTAGATTGCAGAGCAACAGTTGCAATTGATTGTTTCTTTTTTTTGCTAGTAATAGGAGTTGCAGCATAAAGATATGAAGTCATGCAAAAAAAAATTGTTATATATTTTATAATTTTATTCATAGTTATGTTCCCGATGAAAGTTGTTTGGTAAATCGTGCAATATCACTTGCTGTATAAACCAATTCTTGTGGTTTATTTAAGCTAAAACGAGCAGAACATCCTGATGAAACAAATCCTATAGAATGACCATGCCATACGATTGGATTTCTACCTGCAAGCACTGCTGGGCCAAATACGTTTGTCAAAGAACCATCCGTATTTTTTATGCTTAATATAACAAAAATAGTCTCTGGCTGAGTAAAAATTGTTATGACATAGGTTGTTCCAAGCGCAAGAGGAGTCTGAGTACTTGTACCAGCTGTAGGATACAAAGGATTACTTATTAAATTTTTATTAGCAGTACTCCAAAGTGCTTTTTCAGATACAGTTCCCATAATTTGATGTAAAGGAGTAATAGGAGAAAGCGCAGACTGTGTTGCAATGGTTGAAGTCATAAACAAACTTTCTGCCGCGCAAAAAGTAATAGGTGATGACTTGCTTGAACTATAAAGTCCACAAAAACGATACTGATTCATTTGATCTGTAACCCCAGAAATCCAACGGGCCTGATTAAATATAATTCCAGCTACCCATGGGGATTGGCCAGAACTTATCTGTACTTCTGCTTGAATTTGATAGGTCCGAACACCAGTAACATCATTGATAGTAGGAGGTATATATTCTGTAAAAATAGAATTTAAACCCGCTTGTGATGAATCACCTTGCGGTAGTTGGGGTGTAGCAGAAGGAATCATAGAATATTGATAGAATGAATTATCGGTAGCACTGTACTCCCAATTTCCACATCTACCAACATTATACCAAGTATGATCGACAGGATAAGACGGAATTGTTTGTGAAATTTTTGGAAGTGATGATGGAGGAATAATAGGAAGACCTGATGGCGCAATCGCGGCAATGGTGAGCTTTCCATTTAAAAACTTCCATAAATAGGTATCTGCTAAACTTTTTGTACTAAGCAAGGGAGGAACAGACCAAGGAGTACTGTAATAAACGGGGCTAGGAGGAAAATAAATAATAGGATTTTTCTTATTAGGAGAAGGCTGAACTATTGCAGAAGGCGTATACATAGGTGCATATAAAAAATATTGGTCCCATACCATAGGATTGGATATATAATTAGTTGCCACACTTGCAGAAATTAATGTTTGTAAAAAATAGGTTTGCTGATCAGTAAACAAGCTCGTAATATCTGCCTGCTTAGCTGCTAATATATTTAATCTCCACGATGCTGCTTGTTCACTTAATTGAATTTGCGCCTGTGATGCTGCTTGAATTTGATTAATCTTTACCTGAAAATCTACTTGTACCTTAGTTTCTTTTGCCTTAATATCGGCAAATGTTTGTGCATCTGCAGCATCAATCCAAGAAATGGCAAGCGATGACCCTTGCATAATACCCATTTGAAGCATCATATCAGCAGCTGTTTTTGTACGATCCGCCCATACAGCTGCAGTATCCCATGATTTCGCTTTGTTCAGTTCTTTTTCTATTGATATCTCTTTACCTTTTGACGTTAATGTATCAAGCACCCCTTCTTTTGATTTTTTTAATGCCTTTATTTGGTTATTAATCTCAATCGTCCGCGGATCTTTTTTGGGTAATTTTTTTGCCAGCGCATTCATTTCTTTTACTTGGCTTTTGATAGTACTATCTAATTTTTCTTTTGAATGGTTGATATTAGTCAAAAGTCTTTTTTTAGTAAGCCATCCATCATCGCCCTTTCTAATCTTTCTTGTCTGAGCTGCAAGCTCTTTATACATCCCTTGATATTTAGCACCATCATTTTTAAATTTTTCACCTAGATCTGCTACATACTCATCAAAAGTCATAGCTGTATCTTCACTCAGAGGTTCTATCATAGGCTCTAGTCCTTCAAGATCTGAAACAACACCTTCTTTTGCCGCATCACTAAGAACATCGCTAACATCAGCAGATCTAGAAATACCTGTTAACTCATCTACTGCATTCATAGCAGCTGTATCATTTTTCAGAGCAGAAATAGTATCTTCTACTTCACTTAAGTTAGAAAAAGATGAATCAAATTTTGATGCTACCCCTGATACTGACCTTATTCCAACTTGTTCAGCAGCTATTTCAGCCAATTCTGCCGAAACTGCTCCAGGCAAAGGTTTGAGAGCTCCAGTAGAATCAGCAGCAAGCTCAACCGATGAACCATCTGGCAAGGTTTCTTTTAAAATATTACCAGAAGCGTTTTCAATAATCGAACCACCGCTCTTAACAGTACTTTTGAGAACATTTCCAGCACCATCAGCAAGAGCTTCGCCTACTACTTCAGCCAAATCACCCACAATAGAAGCCTGTATTTTAGGAATGGAAGTGAACTTTTTTATCTGCTGTGTTAATGCAAACCGCATTGGTTTATAAGCCCAAAAGTTAACAACTTCAGGAAGTTTTATATGTTTTTGAAATACAAAATAATGCATTGCTTGTGAGTACGTTTGCAAGCATTCGCACCGTTCAAGAGCTGTGTAAATAAGTAGTTGATTGGTAAGATTCTGAATGACCGTTATTTTTTTATTGCCATACCATTGCATACTCGTAGTAATAGAATCCCACACTGCATTAATCCAACCCTTGATACACTGGAAATATGGAAGATGATGAGTTTCTATCCGTGCAAAATCTTTAAAATGCGCTCTCTGTAACTCTACAATTTCGATGGCAAGGCTAATTGGACCCTGATCTTCTTCATAAGCATTCAATAAAACTTTTTTCTTGCTATCAATTATTTTCTGAAGATCATCTGCAGCTTTACAAGCGGCTTGAATTTTTTGGTACATTGTTGCTTCGTCAATAGTAATAAGTACATGACGAAGTATCTCTCTTTTCTTTTTAGAAAGTCCTGAATTTTCAAGAAAATAGGTATGTTTTTCTGTAATAAAACCATCTAAAGCAATAAAAGAAAC